>CAWJDG010000100.1:0-8503 GCA_963841365.1 uncultured Acidobacteriaceae bacterium | reverse complement strand
AATCTCAGACGAGAAACGGGACGGTGGCCGGTCGTTTTTCCTGAACCTCAGGGAAAAGCCAACTCCGTTTCGCCGTTTCCGGCCCGCATAGCCCCTCCAAGGTGGAGGAACGCGCGGGCGCCGATGCGATTGTTCCCTGCCCTCCGCAAGAAGAGAGCGATTCCGGGAACTTGTCTGGCCGGCAACATCGCCTGACCCAGGAAAATGCCCGTTCAACAAACGTCCAGATCCAGGACATCCCTACCCAGCCCACGTCTATGCACACCTCGGGCTGTGTTCTTGCGAACCTTTCAAAGATAGCAAGAAAAACCTGGGTAGTCAACGGACGGATCAGGCCTAGACCGCGGATTTTGCGCAGTTCCCCTGCTCTTCCTTCACAATCTGCCCGTCCCGCATATGCAGAATCCGCCCGGCAATCGCCGCCGCCTCGGGATTGTGCGTGATCATCAGCGTGGTTTGGCCTAATTCCCGGTTCGACCGCAGCAGCATCTGCAGCACCGCGTCGGAGTTCTTTGTGTCGAGGTTGCCGGTCGGCTCGTCGGCCAGCACGATAGCCGGCCGCGTGATCAGCGCACGCGCGATAGCCACCCGTTGCTGTTCGCCGCCGCTCAACTCGGCGGGCCGGTGATGGAGCCGGCCCTTGATCGCCAGCATGTCGCTCAAATGGTCGAGATACTTCAAGTCCATCGGCACCCCATTTGGACCCGAAGCGCGCCCGCTGATGGCATAGGCGATCTCGATATTGCCCATCCCGGAGAGCGTCGGCAGCAGATTGAATTTCTGGAAAACGAAGCCGATGCGGTGCTTGCGCAGCCGGGTGCGTTCGGCGTCGGTGAGTGCGGCAAAATCCACGCCGTCGATCGCCACGCGGCCCTCGAGTGGCCCGCGTAAGCCCGCCCAACAGATAAAAAAGGGTGGACTTGCCCGATCCAGATGGGCCCACGATGGCTACGAATTCGCCCGGCTCCACCGCCATCGAAACCCCGCGCACCGCGGCCACATGGATGCGTCCTGCTGCGTAAACCTTGGTGAGATTTTCGGCGAGAATGATGTGTGAAGATGCTTCAGAGGTCACGACTGCCATTGTAACCGGGACATTTCGACAGCATGTGAGCCTTTGCCTCGCGCCTTCTCTTGCGTAAACCGAATCTGCTAGTTCACCACGCCTTGGCTGACAGCCGGAAGCTAGAAGCTGCAAGTTACAATGGTTTTGCATCAATTCCGAAACAGGATTCCCCGCCCATGGCCTCAGATCTCAAAACCTCCCTCGTCGCATCGCTCGAATCCGCTGCCGCAAAAGCCGGCCTGGTTCTCATTTCCGTGAAACAAGGCGCCGACTTCCACGGCCGTCCCACTGCCGTCTTTGAGCTCGGCCTTCCCAACGCTGAGACGCTCGGCCGCTCACTGAAGCTCCAACTAAGCGAGGCCTTCGACTTCGATAAGCCAAATCTGCTGCCGGAAATGACGGCGCACCTGGCCGGTGAAGCGAAGCGGCTCCGCAATCCGCGGCCCGAGTGCTATGTCACGCTCGGCGGGCTGCCGCTGGCATTTGACAAGTTCGAATGGCCCTTTCACCAATCGACCTCCGGGGCCGATACGCACATCGTTCATGGTGAGATCCACCTGGCTGACGGCGGATTACACAACCTTCACGCCAAAATCTCCGGATCAGTCACGCTGACGTTCGCCGAGATTGTGCCCGCCATGGAGCAGCCCTATGCGGAGACGTTCGTCTACAACGCTGTCCGCAAAACCGTGGACATGGGCCAGCTCGAATTCGTGAAGTCCGGCAACCGCCAGCCCGTTCCCGTGACCACGCGCTACTACAGCCGCTGGCAAAAGAAGTTCATCTTTACCGAGACTGACGATCAGGAGCGGCTCCGCTACCTGCTCAGCAAGGTCTATTGGCTGTCGGGCGTGCTCGGCGAGAGCAAGCCGGTATGGATCGCCGACCCGCGCGACGCGCAGTACCTGAACACTACAGAAGCTGACCTGCTGCGCATGGCAGGCGATGAAGCCGGCGAAGGATTGATGGTGCTGGACGGCGAGTTTGCCGCCGCCACGCCCGCACTGATGGCCCGCGCCGCAGAGTATGAGGGGCTGCGAGACGCGGCACTGGCGTTTACCAAGCCGCAGTTCAATGAGTCGATGCGGTCGGGCCACGCGAATATGTAATCTCTTCAAATTTTGAATTTTGGTAGAGCTGCGAACAAGACCATCCAAACCCAAGCATAACTTGCGAGCCGATACAGAACTGATGCGAGTCTCGACCCGGAAATGCCGCGACCTGATGTTTCTCCTGGCCGCTTCTCAGGCAATCGTGGCAATGCCCGCCCGGTCGCAGAATTCGACCAGGAACAGCAGCCAGGCAGACGATCCTCATCAGTATTTGGCCCTCTCGCTGGGCGAACCTGTCCAGAACCACCCCCCCACGAAGACTCTGACCCGCTATGGCGTTCCTTTCGTCGAAGGAATGCTCCCCCTCACTCCGGGAGGTTCCACGCAAGTGAATGTCGGTGGGCGCGCGAACCGCATTTTCCTATTGGGAATGACGGATGCGAACACCACTTCCGTCCCCGCGGATCAGCAGGATTACTCCCTCCAATCCGGTTCAGGCCCAAAGACGATTCCCGTCCATGGCTGGGCCGATCCGAGAGACGAATCAGTTCGATTTTTTGTTGGCGATGAGATCGGGCGAATCCGCTTGAATTACGCAGACGGAACAACCCAGGTTTTTCCCCTGCTTCTAGGCGAAGGCGTCTGGTGGGGGCGCGCGTTCTACGATTTTCAGGAGCCCTTTTCGACCGACGCGCGATTCCGGCATGCATTTGCCGCATCGCTGCGCCTCTATCCGCCAAAGCCGCTCGAAGACGGCAATTACGTCGCGGTGATTGTCCCCAGGCACGCGCCGATTCGAAGCATCACCGTGGAGAATTCTCCCGCAAAAAAAGGAACGCTGATCATCAAGGGAATCACCGTTGAGTCGGGCGACGCCGACAGTATCGCCGGGGCTGTTTCCCTTCCGCCTGGCGCTCATCCCGAGGAATTTGAAGAATTCGCCCGCATAAAAACATTGCGCCCACTCGGGAATGACAAAAAGCAGGCGGAACAGCGATTCAATGATTTGCGGCAAGCCATCTACACAACCGATGACGATTTCAAGGGACACGTGGCCGCGTCAGCGCCTCCGGGATACGGCGGACCACAACTGACCTTCAAGGGAAATATCTTTGCGGACATCTTGAGCAATGTTTTCCGTTACAACGTGCAGGACATTGCGGACAAAATCGACCAGGACGGGATGTATCACACCTCAACCAAAGACGCCATCGAGTGGGGAGGTTATCGCGGGTTCGGAACTTTCCGCAAGAACGTTGGAGGCTACTATGACGTTTCCTATGCGCGCGACATGGGGCGGAGCCTGCAGGAAATCGCTGCGCTTGGGGATACGGCTCCGGCCGGGCGGTGCGCCGACTATTCCCTGCACATGGCCCGCAGCTATGTGACTGACCCTGAACTGAAATTCAAGGGCATTGTCCTTCCCCCGCACTGGAGCATGTTGGTCAACCGGCCCGCCCCACGCAGTTTCGAGAATGACGGCCAGGGCCTGACGATGCTGTTCCTCTACCGGCTTTGGCAGCGACTGCCCGATCGCGACGAATGGCTTCGCACCAGGTGGCCGGATATCAAAGCCGCGGGCGACTGGATTCTATGGCAGTTCGCGCATCCTGAAGTCTCTGGCGCCACCAATGGTCTGCTTCACACCACGGGTGAAAGCGCGGATGGCAACGGCTATTCTGTCTACCCTGACACCATCTGCATGCACGCGCTTGAGGCGCTGGCGCAAATGGCCGATTCCATCGGCAAACCTGACTCAGCTGAACAGTGGCGCAAGCGCGCCGGCGAAATGAGGCAGGCGATCACCAGCCAGTACATTGTTACCGATCCCAAGTATGGCCGCGTTTGGACGCTCGAATACGCAAACTGGATCGACAGAGCATCCGTTCTGGGGCCTTTAATTTTCCAGGCGGACTATCAGGGTTTTGCGCCGGAAGACAGCAACCCGCAGTGGCGCGCGGTCAATCTGGCAACGTACCAGCGATTGATCGATACTTACAAGCCTTTCGGATTCTACGGACAGGCGATGGGTTACGGACAGGGATTCGTTACCCAATCGGCGTTGCTTCTTGACCGAATGCACGATGCGACGCAGATGCTGGACTGGGCAGCAAAAGAGATTTACAACCCGCGACAAGGGTCATTCATTGTGCCCGAAGGGGTCCAAATTGATCCCACGGGCCGATTCTGGTATCCGATGGGCGACCTCGGCAACGGCGTGCAGGAAGGAGAAATCGTCAAAACCCTGCGCCTGGTCGTCGGCATGGACGACACGCAGCCGGACCGCCTGCAGTTTTTCCCAAGAATGCCTTATGACTGGAAGCAAATCGAAGTCGAAAAATATCCCCTGACCTTTGCGTCATCGGGAAATCTCGAAACGGCTTTTTTGAACTACGATTTGCTACGCTCCGGCGATCGGATGTTCCTGAAAATCTCCGCCGATAAAAACATCGGCAAAGTCGTCATACGCCTGGGGCCGTTCGCGAAGCCGCTCAAATCGCCCACTGTTCGCGTGAACGGAACAATTCCGGCGGCAGCCCGCGTTGAGCATAGCGGCGATTCCTGGTGGATCGGATTTACGATGCCCGTCGGACCGGTCCCTGGCACAACCCGGAGTCAAGCAGCCACCCGCAGTCCTTCCGCTCCGTTCTCTCTCATACAGCGCTTGAGATAGCCTGCGACGCAATTCGCCTCGCGCGCGTTCGATTGCGCCCCATGGAAATGCTTGCACGGTTTTTCAAGGAAGCGGTCCAACCGCCCCACGCGAGTATGGTGCTAGTCGTTTGTGAGAACGATCTTGCCTTCGACGGACCCTGATGCGAGCAGCTCGATGGCTTGTCTTGCTTGAAGAAGTGGGAACGTGCGAGCGACGAGAGGGTCAATCTTCTTTTCGGCGAGCAACGCGAAGATTTTCGGCAGATCTTCGCGCAGGGGCTTGGGGTCTTTCTTGTAAAGCGCTGAGATCCCGTAAAAGTCGCCGCGCCGACCGCGCAGGCGCGCGCCGATGAAGAGATTACAGAACATGGCTAGTTTGGAAAGAACGTTCGAAGCTCCCATGAAACCAAAACCGACGACCATTCCACCCCGGCGGAGACTGGCTATGCATGGGACGATATTGGCCCCGCCAACCGCATCGAAGACATAATCCACACCTTCCGGTTCGTGAGCACGCATGATGCGATCGAGCCGCCCTTGCCGGTAATCGATCGGCACGGCGCCGAGCGACCGTACGGTGTCATGCTTCGTTTTTGAAGCGGCACCGTACGTCTTCACTCCTGCGAGTCTTAGCAGTTGAAGAGTTGCTGAGCCCACGCCGCCCGCGGCTCCGGTGACGAGCGCCACCTGGCCGGCTTGCACCTTTGCGACGCGGTGAATCATTTGCCAGGCGGTCACGAAGTTCAGGATCACGGCTGCCGCATCGCGTTCGGAAACGTCGTCGGGAATCGGTAGAAAGTGATGGGCCTCCCGCACCAGAAACTCACCGAATCCGCCATAGACAGTGAGCGCCGCTACACGCTGGCCAAGGGCGAAACCGGCAACGCCCTCGCCGATTGCATCAATCTCTCCGGATACCTCATAGCCAGGAACGAAGGGGATCTTGGGCGCGAACATGTAATTGCCGTTCAACATCAGCAAATCTGTCGCACCGACGCCGGCGGCACGAACGCGCAAACGGAGTTGCCCAGGACCAGGACCTTCGATCGGCAACTCGACGACTTGAAGTACCTCGGGACCACCCTTTTTCGTGAGCATCACGGCCCGATACTTTGGTGCCATTTCAACCCTCTTTCGAATTTGATGCACGATCGCATCGACTAGGACCGGGAGGTCCGCGACAATAGGCCGTGTCTAATTGCTACAACGCCGCTCCACACCCGGAGCAGAAACGCGCGCCCTGCGGGTTGGGGCGCTGGCAGTGCGGGCAGGCCGTGATCGGGTTCACCGCGGCGATGACCTGAACAGGAGCTGCGCTCGCAGGCGGCATGTTGGCGATCACGTTGACCGGCGGACTCCATCCCGGCACCGCGATTCCCAGGGCCGCCGCGATTCCCGCTGCCTGGATGGCGTTGAACTCGCGCACTCGGCTAGGCATGAAAAAGCACTCGATGAAACCGAGAAGCGTGGGAATGCCGCTCCAGCTGAACACGCAGTAGACAATCCCAAGACCCGTACGGCGCAGATAGAAGTGATGTATGCCAAACGTTCCGAGAAAAAGTGCCAGCAGAATGCCGACGACCTCGTCGCGGCGAACAGATTCGTATTGCTGGTAAAAAATCGCTTGCGGGTTGGGATAGGTATACGTGCTCATCGTCATTCTCCTCGTGCAGCCGGATCCATCCAGCAGTTTTCTCGTTGCCTAATCAGAATACGCACCTCCGCAAGCACCAGTTCCCCGTACAGCCTGGACACAGAATGAGGTGCCCCATTCCAGGCGGGTATTTGTTTCTCCGCCTATTATGGGGGCGGGACTTTCCTCGCCACCAGACTTCCGAGCAACGGACTCGGCTCCGCGCTCTATTGTCCCCATCCCCCACCCACCATTAGCATCAAACTCGATATGAGCCAAGAAATAAACTCTGCTTCAGCTAGCGGCACCTTCCTCATCGGCGGCGACCTCCCCGTCCACCGACTCGGCTACGGAACCATGCGCCTGGTGGGCGAGGGCGCATGGGGCGAGCCGTCCGATGCAGCCGAAGCTCGCCGCGTGCTGCGCCGCGCCGTGGAACTGGGCGTCACTCTGTTCGACACCGCCGACGCCTACGGTCCCGAGATTGCCGAGCGGCTGATTGGCGAGGCGCTCTATCCGTATCCGCCGCACGTCGTCATCGCCACCAAAGGCGGCATCACTCGCCAGGGACCGGCGAAAACCGAGTACGTGGGCCGCGCCGGCTATCTCATCCAGTGCGTGGAGATGAGCCTGCGCCGGCTGAAGCTGGACCGTATTGAACTTTATCAGCTGCATCGCATCGACCCCCGCACACCGCTCGAAGAATCGCTGGGCGCGCTGAAGCGCATGAAGGAGCAGGGAAAAATCCGCCACATCGGCTTGAGTGAGGTCACCCCGGCCGAGATTGAGGACGCGGAGAAGATCGTCCCCATCGTCACCATTCAGAATCGCTACAGCCTGGCCGATCGCCGCCACGAAGAAACGCTCAGCTACTGCGAGCGCCGCGGAATCGGCTTCATGCCATGGTATCCCTACGCCGGCGGCAAGCTCCTCAAGCCCGATCACCCCAGAGCACAGGAACTCCTCCGCATTGCCGGCCTGCACCTGGTCACAGTCTCGCAACTTGCTTTGGCGTGGCTCCTGCAACGTTCACCTGTCATGTTGCCCATCCCCGGCACGTCAAAAGTCGCTCACCTTGAAAAGAACGTGGCCGCGGCGCAAATCAAGCTCAGCGCTCGGGAGTGGGCGGAGGTGGAGATGGCAGCAACGGTATAGCCGCTGTGCCCTTCTCGCCCACTTCGGCCAGGTACCGCCACACATTCTCAAACTTCGGGAGCAGCGTGGACCCGTGTGCCCGTTCGGTCTCGCTGTTGATGAGGATCTGGTAGTTCCCGGTGATCGTCTGGCCGGGCTCAACCGTCAGCGCCTCCGGCTTCGAGAGGCCCATAAGCATCATGCAGTTCGCGATCTGATGGTGCACGTTGAACGGATCGTTTACGTTAAGGAACGCGAAGAATCGGGACGGAGGCGTGGCGCTCGGCCGCGCCTGCCACGGAGCAGGCCTGTCAAGATCGTCAAGGTAGTCCTGCGGGCCTGAAAACATCAGTACCTTGTCGACCTCAAACATCTTTCCCAGATAAGCGGCATGGCCCGATCCCTGTGAATGACCCGCGACAACGATGCGGCTCCACTCCGGCTGGCCGTCACTCAAGAATTCACCCCATCCGCCGTCGGGATCCTGTTTCGCGAGATAAACCAGCAGCTTATGCAGCCGGTTCAGAATGGAGTTGGCGCGATCGACATTAATTTTGTCGCTGAGGGCAGCGCCCGTAACAATGGCCTCGCGGTAATGGTCGAAGCAAGCGCTGTCCTGGCTGTGTGCGCAAGAAACGGCGAGCACGCTGTTTTCATAGTCCAGGCCGATGGCGTGGTAACCCCACTTCGCGAAGGCAGTGTCGATCGCCAGGCTTGATTCCGCCTTGTTCCCGGTGCCAACGAAAAACACGAGCAGCCGATGCGCAGCAGCCACTTGCGGATCGTACAAAGCAATATGCGGCCCGTGAACCGTCGCAATCGCAGGGTCGGTCTGTTCGGGGTCGACACGGAGCACCTTCACTTCCGCATGAAGGCCCAAAGTTCCCAGCGTGAGAATCAGAAACGCAGTGATAACTCCAGCAAAGCGACAACGCGAAGCGCGCCTGGTAGTCGCGGTCATAA
>CAWJDG010000099.1:0-17803 GCA_963841365.1 uncultured Acidobacteriaceae bacterium | reverse complement strand
CCACTCCCGAAGGGAATATCGGTCCGGTAATTGAGGCGTTAATGGATCAGTTGGACTGCGACTTCAGCTGTGTTGTGCCGGCCTTCCCTGACAATGATCGCACAGTGTACAAGGGGCATCTCTTCGTGGGCGATTTGCTGTTGAGCGATAGCGGCATGCGGAATCATCCGTTGACGCCCATGACGGACTCCAACCTTGTCCGCTTCCTGCAGCTCCAGTTGATCAGCGAACGTCGGCGTAAGACGGGGCTGATCGATTACCGGACCGTTTCCAACTCCGGAGATGAAGTCAAAGATCGAATCGCGAAGCTCCGCGCGGAGGGCGTTTCAATCGCGATCGCGGATTCAGTCAGCAACGCACATATCGAGAGGCTCGCCTCTGTCCTGCACAGCGATCCACTCGTAACGGCCGGCTCCGGACTCGCCAAAAGCCTGCCTGGACAATGGGGCTTCCACGTTTCGGAAGAATCTGCTCAGTTACCTCCTGCGAAAGGCCGCAGGTTAATCGTCTCCGGTAGCTGCTCGGTAGCGACCAATGCTCAGGTTCAGCACTTCATTCAATCTGGGGGAGCCGCCTGCTCGCTCAATGTTGGCGAGCTTGCCGTACACAGAGACGCGCAGATTGAGCGTCTACTTGCATGGTCCGAGTCTTGCTGGAGCCGCGATCCCAATCAGGCGCTTCTTGTCTGCTCGACGGCTGAACCTGCTGCTGTTAGGGCTGTACACGAAAAGTTCGGTGTTGAGCGCAGTGGTGAATTGGTTGAACTCGCGCTCTCAGTGATCTCTCGCGCGCTGGTTATGCGCGGAGCAGGTCAATTGGTGGTGGCAGGCGGAGAAACGGCGGGTGCCTGCATTCGGGCTCTCGACATTGAACAGATGCAAATTGGGCCGCAGATCGATCCTGGTGTGCCATGGTGCTTTGCATCGTCTCCTCTTAGCTCTCAGGGTTCTATTCATGTCGCCCTCAAGTCCGGCAACTTCGGAGGAGAAGACTTTTTCAGCAACGCCTTCTTGGTGCTTGGCTGAATCCATGATGACCGAATCTCAATTGCGCGATGAAATATGCCGTGTGGGTCGCTCGCTATTTGAGCGCGGACATGTTCATGCAACGGCTGGCAACATCTCTGTGCAACTCCAGGATGCTTATCTTATCACTCCTACCGATGCCTGCCTCGGCTATCTGGAGCCTGATCGGCTTGCCAAAGTCAGCCGTGACGGCGTGCAACTAAGTGGCGATCGCGCCAGCAAGACCCTGCTCCTGCACAGGAGAATCTACGCCTCCGACAGCTCGGCGGGTTGCGTCATTCATACCCACTCTACCCATCTTGTGAGCTTGTCGCTCGCCGGTGTTTGGAGTGCCACCGACATTGTGCCGCCCATCACTCCCTACTACGTGATGAAGGTGGGGCATGTTCCACTCATACCTTACCATCGCCCTGGGGATCCAGCCGTTGTCGATCTTGTTACGCAAGCCATTGAGCGAATGCGGGCCAATGGAACGCCGATCCGCGCAGTCATGCAGGACAGATTGGGACCGAACGTGTGGGGCAACTCGCCAACGGTAGCCATGGCGATACTTGAGGAACTGGAGGAGACCGCTCGCTTGTGGTTGATGACAACTCCGAGGCCAGCCCCGCTCTCGGCAGAGGCTATTGAGCAACTGCGTGCAAACTTTGGCGCAATCTGGTAAATCCAATGGACCCTAAGGGTGCGGAGTAAATTGCCATGAACTCAACCGAGAGAAGCCATCCCGATCAGAAACCACATGCTTGTTGCGGGCCCTCTTCCAACCGCAAGCCCTGTGCATTCGGCGCTACCGAAAGCCCCGCTTCGGCGACGGACATTTCCGCAGAGACGCGTGCCCGCATGGTCAAACTGCCGGGCGGAACATTTCTTATGGGCACAGACACTCAGGAAGGCTTTCCTGCGGATGGCGAGGGCCCGGTCCGTGCAGTCTCGGTGCGACTATTCTCGATGGATCGCTCTACAGTCACCAACCGCCTCTTTCGCCAGTTCATCGAGTCTACGGGGTATCGCACCGAAGCCGAGCGCTTTGGATGGTCGTTCGTTTTCTGGCTTCATATTCCGCGGGCACGATTCAATGAACTGGTGGAGGAGCGGGTAATGGCTGCCCCTTGGTGGTGCAAAGTGCGCGGCGCCAAATGGGACGAGCCGGAGGGTCCCGGATCGAACTTGTTGCACCGTGAAGAACATCCGGTGGTTCATGTTTCATGGAACGACGCCATCGCATTCACGCAGTGGTCGGGACAACTTTTGCCCAGGGAGGCCGAGTGGGAGTACGCCGCGCGCGGAGGCCTGGAGCAAATGCTGTATCCCTGGGGTGACAAGCTGAGGCCCAATGGGAAACACCTCTGCAATATCTGGCAAGGCGAGTTTCCCAATCACGATACCGGAGACGATGGATATGCTGGCACATGCCCAGTGGAGGCCTTTCCTCCCAATGGTTACGGGCTCTATTCGATGACCGGCAACACTTGGGAGTGGTGCGCCGATTGGTTCAGCACGGACTTCCATAGTACGGCGGCCCGCGACAATCCCACGGGGCCGGCCGGCGGTACTGCGCGTGTAATACGGGGAGGCTCGTTCCTGTGTCATAAATCGTACTGCAACCGCTATCGGGTCGCAGCCCGCAGTTCCAATACTGCGGATAGTTCGACTTCGCACTTGAGCTTCCGATGTGCGCTCTCAGAATGAGCGTCAAGCACCGGCAAAGGCTATGAGTTTGAAGAGGGATGTGGAGGTTTTGCCTTGAAGAAATTCTCTGTGGCGCCGGTCGGCTCTATTCTGAAACAGCCCGACAAACGAGCAACGGTGGCAGTGGTGAGCAGGAGCGCCCAAGTGACCACATCGGCCAAGATCGGATTCGAGCTCAACGTCGTAGTGCTTTCCCTCGCGTCCATTGTTACGAGGACAGCGATCACGAAGGAAGTGCGGAAGTCAAGAAAATATTAGCAGATCGCATAATCGATTGCACACGTTGGCCTAGTAGAGCCTCTCGTGGTCTCCCCGGTCGGCGATGGAACGTTTCTGATTCTCGATGGAGCACTTCGTTTGGATGTTCTGAAACAAAGAAACGAGCAAGAGGCTCGGTGCACCATCTCTACTGACGACGAGGGATACACCTACAACAAGCGTGTCAATCAGCTATCGAACATCGGCGAACACTACATGATCTTGAAGGCATTATCAAATGGCGTGAGCGAACAGGATATCTCAGTATCACTCTCCGTCGACGTTGAAACGATCCGCCGCAAACGATCCATGCTGGACGGCATCTGTCCAGAGGCTGTCTCACTTCTGACGAATCGAAGAGTCGCTGTCCAAACATATTGCATACTACGCAAAATGAATCCACTTGGCCAAATTCAAGCTGCCGAGAGAATGATTCAAGCGAACAGCTTTTCCACAAAAATGGCGAAAGCGCTCCTGACCATTACAAAACCCGAACTGCTGGTGAACCCAGAAAGGACCAGTCGATCCAGCCCAGGCACAAACGCCAAGATCGAGGCTTTGCAGCGAGAATCCGAGGCGCTCTTAACAGATCTGAAGCAGGTTGAGGAATCGTATGCCACTCAAGCACTCGATCTGACCCTCACGCTGGGATACATCGAGCGTTTGATCGATAACGCCAAAGTAGAGAAATATCTCGCGAAGCATCACAACGAGATCCTCAACGAGTTCCAAAAACTGATCGGCGAAAGAGCCGAAGATCTCGCGAACACGGTTCCGGAGCCAGCGAATGCGCCTGTGCGATTAATCAAACCACCCGCCAAGGAAGCGGCTGAAAGTTGAGGGCCACGCCCGACAGTTTCGGGTGGCTCCATCAGCACGACGAATCGTGCGGCAGTGTTAAAACTTGCTCGCGAGCTCCAAGGTATAGAAGAGATTCGAATGGCGGCTAGCACCTTCCAAAGAGTCCAATTAGACCGCAGCATCCGTCTCTGTCGATTCCATCTAAATGTATGCGAGCTCATTCGGGGTTCGTGGTTAGTTGATGAGAAGGTTCCTGAACTGATCGCACGATCTGGACCGGTCCGAGGAGGCCGGACGGCAACAGAGTGGAATCAGCTCTGTAGAATTGTTGAGTTGTATATGTGTACTTCCTGGTTGCGCCGGGCTGTTGATCGCCGATCAACCGGTTGACCCAGAGATTGGTCACCTTGATTTCCAGCGCATTCGTGCCCGGCTTCATGATTCCGGTTACATCCACCCGGAACGGTGGCTTCCAAACTATCCCCAAGTACTTGCCGTTCACGGATACCTCAGCGATATTCTTCACATCGCCGAGATCCATCCATAGCCGCGCACCAGTGTTGAACCACTTCGTTGGAGCCTGGAATGATTTCGAATAGGTCGCAGTACCGGAGAAATATTTCACTCCAGGGTCATTGTTTTCTGTCCAGGAAACCAGTTTTTCAAAACTACACTCCGACGGCGCGCCTCGGCCTGATTGAAACTGCACCTTCCAAGGCCCGTCGATGCTGGCCACGGTGGTCTCGATCGGGAGCGGTATGTTTCGCGAGGTCACGTCTGACGTTGCTGCGGAACACTACGAACACGGCATCGTTAGGCCCAAGGCGGAGCGGCACGATCGTGCGATTGTCTGCGATACGGTAAGATGCGGGTTCCATTTTGCCCGTATCGGCATGCCACAACTCTGGAGCCTTGCTTGCGACGCGAAATGAGGCATTCACTGTCTCGGCTCGGCTATTAGTGTTGCTCACAAAATAGATGTCGCCGTCAGAAATGCGACGGTGCACGAAGAACAAGCTTGTGCCGGGTTCTTCTTCACTGATCTGGAAATCCTGCGTCACCTTCAGCTTTCGCAGTGCTTCGGCGAGTGTTTGTCCTGCAAGCACGCGGCCCTTGCCATAGCTGTGGTCGCCCGTTCCTGAGCCGAAGAGTTGACCCGCGATAGTTTTGAATTCGGCCTGGTCGTCGCTCAGGCTGGGACTATCAATCGGCATGGGGCCCACCACGATCGCGCCATCGTTCACAAGCTCACGGAGCTTCCGCAGCACCGGCAGCGTCATGCGGCGGGTACTCGGATCGAGCGCCAGCACACGATAGCTGGTGCCTCCCGGAGTTAAGAGCCGTCCGTTCTTCACGCTCAGGCAATGCAGGACAACATCGCTGTTAACGTAGTCAAAGTTGTAGCCTGCAGGCACCTCGGGACCTTGGATAGCGAATAGTTGTGTAATGTTGGCGTCTTCGCCATAGAGATAGGCCACGTCGGCGACAAACTTGCCCTGCTGGAGCATATATGAGCTCCGCGCCAGGTAAGTCATCCAGGGTTTTGCCAACTCCGCCCACGTCTCATGCCGATTGAACCACTGCCCGTACATTCCGAGCCCAAGTCCAGGGACTTTGTCGTCCGACGGCTGGTGCACCGAGGTGTGAATCACAAACCGATTGAGACCCATCGCCAATTCCCTATCGGCAGCAGGCTTCAGGGTCTCAGGCGACCACGCCCACGCTCCAGTGGCCGTCGTAAACGACTCGGCCGCTACGAGGTCTTGTCCGTAAATGTGGGCGACTGACGCCGATTCCCGGATGTCGGCATCGCGGGTGGCACTGGGAATCGGAACCCACAATGCGCCCATCGGGATATCAGCGGTTCGCTTCACTTCCATGCCATCGCCGATCAATGAGCGGCTTTGCTCGTGCGACTCGCTGTAGCGCCCCATACCCCGCGCATGCAGGAGGACGGTCATTTGGTCGTAATGATTCTCAGCGACAAGATCGGATAAGGTCTTTCGAAAATCATAAAGAAAGCGGTCGCTGGCCTCGGAGCTTTCGACCACATGGCCTGTCAGCACCGGTAGCCACGGAAGCATGTCGTAGCCTCGATGCGCCTTGAACTGGGCGAACATGTCATCCGTCCAGTTCTGGGTTCCGTCTTCCCAGCTATCGGTAACCACGTACCGGAGGCCGCGCTTTCCCATCAATCCTCCGGTTGCATCTTTGAAGTTATCGAAAAACTTCTGGAAGTATTCCCTGACGTAAGTAGAGTTGAGCTTATCGATCTCGAGGCCGGTGGCCTCTGGTTCAGCAGGGTTATTCGTTATACCCGTAAGGGAATAGCCGAATCGCACGACTACCCATCGCCCCTGCGGCGGAGCCCAATCGAGCGTGCCGTCGGAATGCATTTTAGCTGTCAAATCTATTACATAGGATTTCCGGATCGCATCACCAGCAGCGATCGGCGGGGTTGCAACAGAGAGTAAGTTGCCTTCTCGAGCGAACGCCGCTTTTGCCTCGAATCGATTAATGGGCGTGTAGGATCGAAAGGCTAGTTCCGATATGCGCGCTCCAACTGCGGAGGTCTCTTTCGGGGGTGTTTTGAAAGTGACCCGAAAGAATTTCGCAGTCACCGCGGGAAAGGCGATCGTGCGCACTGGAAACTGTCCTAATGCCCAGGGAATGGCCGCAACGAAGCGAAACTCCTTCCCATCGTCACTTGCCTCTACAGCCATGTCGGTCAGAGCCATAACCCGGCGCTCTTCTCCGTTGTCAAATATGAAAGTGATGCTCAGTCCGCAAATCCGTTGCGGCTCGGAATATTCAAATTGAATCCACGACTTTTCATTGGGCGGCGCAGCGGGGAGCAATGTCGCCTTTGCGAGATCACCATCGGTCAGGGTTGCCAGATCGAACTGGCCACCGCTCGATGCAATCCTCGGCACATCACGAGGCAGCGTGTCGTTCGGAGGTAGTCGATACGCAATGACCGCGCTATCTGCGTAGAAATCAGGCACCCTCGTGTTCAAAGGGAAGTTTTGAAACGGGCCCGCGTTCGAAGGTGGCCTCTTTAAGACTCCATGAAACGCCTCGCCACCGTTGATCTCGGTCTCGGACCAGACGAACTTCTTCATCGCGTGTGCAGGCTGTACCCACGACCCACCCGTTAAGTTCCAACCTGCGGAGCTCGCAACCCCCATCTCCAGCCCCAACTGATCAGCCAGCTTGGTCGCGTATCGGAAGGCATCCTTCCACTCCGGTGACATGTAGATCAACCGCTTCTGAACGATCTGCGGCGTACCCAAAGACGCATCGAAATTCTGAAAGCCTCCGATTCCCACACGTTTCATCCATTCCAGGTCAGCTCTGATTCCCTCTTTAGTCACATTGCCATTCATCCAGTGCCACCAAACTCGCGGCTTTGCGCTCTCTGGAGGTTGCTGAAATCCAGTTGCGAAGGAATCGTCCGCTTTCTGTGCTGAAGCAATGCTCGCTCCTGAGAGAGCGACAATCACTGCGACGACGCCGCGTCTAACTGCACTCCTGATGGTTCGCCGCTGAAGTCCTTCTCGAACGTAATGCCTGAAAACTTGCAAATCAGCCACACTTTTCCCTTTCATGTCGGAATTGCATCTTGCACGTTCATAGATTAGATGAGTGCCGGGGGCGAACCTCCATGACCGCAAGGGTCGTCGGATTTCGAGTCCCCTCCGGGCCCCCGAGAACCCTGAGAAAAACCCAGTATTTCCTGGCATTTCTCGAAATCTGGGGACAGACGGACAGACGGGACATTCCCCACATTCTCACGCGCCAATCCGTCACGGCGAAATCAACGCACCAACAGCATAGAGTTCCCTAAGATCTCTCTCGTTCCGGGCCTTGTCGCGGAAGAACTTCAGTCCTGTGATACTGTGCTCTGGTACAAATTCACGGTTTTTGATTCGTTCGAATGATGATTCTGTTAGCGGCTGGGAATCCGAGGTAAGAGCTATCGTCATATCCATGCGCGATGAGTTCTGGCTAAACGGTATCAATCGAACCTACCGCAGTGGCTACCATCCCACAATTGAAAGTGCAGTGTCATCCTGGCCGATCTTGAACCGGCGGATGTGCAACCGCGAAAGTCGATGCACCTAGCCACACGGGCCGACCTCCACACGCACATGAACATCATTCATAACCGGTTTCGAAAAGGACGACGGATGAGACTTTTAGATTTCGGGGTTCCGCAGAATAAGGCCGATCTCCAGACGCGTGAGGAAGTGAAGTGAGAAGACGGCATGTTATGCGCGATCGATAAAATGAGGCTGAACCTCAAAATAATCTCTCGGCCAACATTATATCGATGAAAAAATGCGATGCGGCTGCGATAGCGATCAACTATGGCCTGCGGCCCGAAGATCAGCTAACTGCCTGCGCAGACGCGCGACGATACTCGGTTGGAGTTGGGCTAAATTCTTTCTCTCTGCAGGATCGGATTCAAGGTCATACAGTTCCAAGGGTGCAGCCGGATAGTCGATAGCTCCAGGCATATGAAGTTGCTCGATTCGTTTTCGGCGCGCTATCACATGCGGGTCCGTGGCCGTAGGGGGCGGCGGGGCTGGGTGCGCTCCAGGTCGCTGACTACGGTCAATAAGCTTCCATTGACCGTCACGTATGGCAAGCACTTCCGCCTCCTCCACCAGCGACTGACGACCCTTCGTCGTCCAGCCAAGTAACGCGGGCAGTTCGTTCAGACTATCAGGAGCACCATCGCGCGGAACCAGTTCGCCCACAAGCGTGGCCAAGCTGCGCATAATATCCAGTTGACTGATTAGAGCATTCGATACTCCCCGATTGATGTGCCCCTGCCAGTGAGCGATGAACGGCGTCCTGGTGCCGCCTTCATATATAGAGTATTTCCCTCCCCGAAACGGTCCCGAGGGTTTATGTGGGCCCAGCAATTGGACGGAATTGTCATCGTAACCATCGTTGACGACGGGTCCGTTGTCCGACGTGAATATAACCAGTGTATCGTCCGCTACTCCACAGTCCGCCAGAGTTTCAAGCACACGCCCGACACACCAATCAAGCTGCGTAATCACGTCGCATCGGATACCACACTGGCTCTTGCCGGCGAATTGCTCGGCCGGAGCGTGAGGAACATGAATATCGCTTGGAGTGAAATAGAGCAGGAAGGGGCCGTCTTTTTGCTTCTGGATAAACTCACATGCTTTCCCGGTAAAAGTCGCCGCCATGGTTTCATCGTTCCATCGCGCTGTCTTTCCTCCTGTCATGTAGCCAACCCGGCTGATCCCGTTCACGATGGTTCCGTCATGTCCCTCGCTCAATTTCATTTTCAGCAGTTCAGGGTCGTCCGCTCCGGTCGGATCAGTGAAGTCGTTTCCCAGCCTCTTGTCGTAGGAGACGTGGATTGGATCTCTGGGATCAAGGTTTACAACGCGACGATCGTGAATGTACACAGTGGGAACCCGATCCGCGGTTGCTGCGAAGAAGAACGCATCATCAAATCCCAGTTCACATGGCCCGGGCTTAATATCACCGTTCCAATCGATCGTTCCATTCCCCAGCCCAATATGCCACTTCCCAACTAACCCCGTCGCGTAGCCGGCCGATTTCAAAACACTGGCAATCGTGGGTTGTCCTGGATCGATCAATGACTTTGCATCGCCGGGCAGAATCTGCACACCGTCCTTCCGCCACGCGTAACACCCCGTAAGCATCGCAAACCGGGAGGGCGTACACGTGGCCGCACAGGAGTGCGCATCCGTAAACCGCAGTCCGCTCTTTGCTAACCCATCGAGATGCGGCGTGTTCACGTTGACTCCTCCGTAGCAGGTCAGGTCCCCGTACCCGACATCGTCAGACAAAATGATCACAATGTTCGGTCGCTTCTTTCCCACTGTTTCGGACAGGGACAAACTCCCATTCGTAGCAATCGCAGTCGTCGCCGCACAAAGTTCTTTCAGAAAGTTTCGGCGGTTCATCGGTTTACTTCCTCCGGAGCTGGCACCAATGCAGAATGGTGTATTTCATTCATTCCTCATTTTTCGCAAACGATCGCGCAAACCAATAAGAACAGAATTGCTCAGCTCACTACAGTCCGCCACGATTTGTCTGCTTCATGGATTCGGGAAAACCTACTCCGCGACGATCCAACCCGGGGGTCGAATCTAGTCCATTAGTGAGATCATTTAAAGCCTCTAGTTTTATTTGTATCGTGGCTAGTAGATTGACGTATGACCAGTCGGCAGTAGACCTGGTACTCCTGTCCAGCATGTCTAGGATCGATCGTCAGCCAATGCAGAGCATCGGCCGCCTTCCTGCCGAGCTCGCGCCGATCAATTGCGATCGTGGTCAGGGCAGGCTGGGTGACAGATGCAAAAAAGATGTCATCGAACCCAACCAAGGACACTTGCTCTGGAACCCGCTTTTGCAGCGTGTTCAGCCTCCGTAATGCTCCGAATGCGATCAGATCGCTGGCTGTCATGATTGCGGTGACTGGCTTCGATCCGCAGATCAGCCCATCCACTGCGGCCTCACCCGCCGCATCGGAGATTTCACCACTCACCACTTTGAATGTCATTCCGAGCTTCTTAGCGCTACTCTCGAAGGCAAGTCGTCGTCTCAGGTGAGAGCGAAGCCGGTCGGAGCCGCAGATGAAGCCCACAGATCGGTGACCCATTGCCGCAAGATGCTCCGTGGCTTGACGAATTCCGTCTTCATAGTCAATGGAAATGTTAGAAACGTAATCGCTGACTGTGCCCAGATCGAGCGCGACTACGGGGATGGAATTGTTGCGAAGGCGGTCGACCAAACCCTGCTGAAACTCTGATGTCATAATTGCCACACCTTTGACTCGCTGCGCTATCATGCGGTCGATACAATGCTCCATGCGCGTGGGGTCGTAATTGGTGTTCATCAGAAAGAAATCCCAGCCACGGGCCATCGTCTCATCTTCGAACCCGCGGACTACATCAGGGAAAAAGGGATTGGCAATGTCGGAGATCACCAACCCCACTAGGTTACTGGAGCCGTGCGCCAGAGCGCGCGCTGCTCGATTCGGAGAATAGCCCAGTGCAGTGATGGAACGCTCAACGCGTGCGACGGTATCCTCGGCTACAAACCGAGTTCGATTGATAACGTGAGAAACCGTGCTCACCGAGACTCCCGCGAGATCCGCAACTTCTTTTATGCTCGCCATTTAGAAACCTTCGCTTGGGCTTTACGTCTGGTTCGCCATTTGGATGTGTGCCGAGGTGACTGCGGCATCCGAATTGCCAGGAAAAGAATAGCCAGGTCAACTATTGCAAAGTTGAAGCGTTTGCGCAAGTCATTACGTGTGGCGGAGCACGAACGGCTTGCTCCACGAGTTCAGACCTAGTCCGAATCGAACGCGAATACTGCTTTCCCCACCGCTAAGATGTCTGCTCGCTGATCGTGCCGTGCGGGCGGCTATGCAGCCCGGACCCAATTCTGGCCTCCTTCAGCATCATGCGAGTTGCCCTGCGAAAGGCCGCTTCTTGCTCGTTCCGAGGTTGTGCCCGCAGGCATTCAGCCGGTTCAGCTTTCTAGCCAAATGGATGGCGGATTGTGAACGTGGGACCCACAAACTTTACCGTTCCGCAGTCGGACATGCTGCTTCGCGGCCATGGGACCATCACTTGGCCGTCCTGTAACTCATTGATTTGACGGATTGTGGATCGAATCTTCGCGGGCAGATCCGGAAAAATTCATCGAATCACATTTTTTGTACTTGACAGAAATCTATCGTGCGCCTAGACTGCTCCTGAGTTGTACAAGCGCTTGCGCAAATGATGCGCCACAAGGTTTACGGCTGTTCAGATGTGTCCTGTTAGCTGAAAAACCGCTGGCGATTATGTACAGCCGGAAAGAGGATCGAAAAATGGCATGGAATTCGATCGCAAAGCAGTGGCGCGAAGTGTGCAGAGTCGTGATGATAGCTATCGTTGTTGTACTTCCGATGTCGGTAGCTACTTGCGCTTGGGGCCAAGCCGACCAAGGCACAATCACTGGATCGGTCGAAGACAGCAACGGGGCGGCGATTCCGATGGCGACAGTGACGCTCTCTAACGTCGACACTGGATTAGTTCAACTGCAGCAGACAGATTCGACGGGTGCCTACGTCTTCTCCCCACTCAAAATCGGAAATTACACCGTTAAGGCTACCGCACCTGGATTTGGGACAAGTGTTCAGGAAGGAATTCATCTGAATGCACAAGAGCGACTTCGCATAACTTTGACTCTGAAAATCAGCGAAGTATCGCAGAGTGTAGTCGTATCCAGCGCCCCGCCTCTTCTTCAGGTTGAATCCGCATCGACTGGTCAAGTAATGAGCACTAGCACTCTTAACAATGTCCCGTTAAATGGCCGCAACTGGGTCTTTGTGGCACAATTAGCGGCAGGCGTGGCGCCAGCATCAGGGTTGAGCCGCGGATCGGGCACGGGAGACTTCTATGCCAATGGCCAAATTGCCGTACAGAATAACTTTATTCTAGATGGCGTCGATGACAATGCGAATATCGCTGACCTGATGAATGCTTCAAGCTTCGTCATTCGGCCACCACCGGATGCACTTTCAGAATTCAGAGTCGACACGGGAAGCTATAGCGCGGAGTTCGGTCACTCAGCAGGGGCTGTTGTCAACGCGAGCCTCAAATCGGGAACAAACACGATCCACGGAGACTTCTGGGAATATGTTCGCAACAATGATCTCGACGCGCGAGATTTCAATGCGCTCACTGTTCCTCCCTATCATGAAAACCAATTCGGAGCGACCCTCGGATTCCCATTTATGAAGGATAGACTTTTCTATTTTGCTGATGCCGAGGCGAATAGAATTGTCTATGCCACGCCGACCACTGTTACCGTTCCTACAGCCTTGATGCGGCAAGGCAATTTCTCCGAGTTGCTCAATACAAGCCTCACCGGCTCTGCTAAACCTATTCTGCTATATGAGCCGAACTCAGGTGGAACCTCTCTACTAACTTGCAATGGTCAGCAAAACGTATTTTGTCAAAGTCAAATCGACTCGGTCGCCAAGAACATTCTTAACCTTTACCCGGCGCCAAATGCTAATGGTGGCCTTACTTACAATAACTACACTGCAAACCTGCCAGGTTATAACAATACGTGGCAGTGGGATCAACGAGTAGATTGGAATCTTAGCTCGAAGGACCTATTCTACACTCGGTACAGCTACATCAACACTCGGGCCTACACAGCTCCTCCCCTCGGCAACGTTCTTGATGGAAGTACAGGGTTTAACAACGGTTACACGCCTGGCGTGGGACAGGGGTTCATGCTGAGCGCTGCTCATATTTTCAACGCGTCGCTTTCGAATGAATTCCGCTTCGGATATAACTGGGGGAAATATTCGTATTTGCCCGTAAACTTTAATAAAGACCTTGCGCCAACGCTGGGCCTTGGTGGCGTACCGTACGGAGCGGGGTTCCCGTTCAATGGAGGTCTTCCCTTTGTTACTGTCAGTAGCTTGGCGGGGTTTGGAACGCACACCTACGACCCTTCAGTAGAAGGTCAAAACGTCTATGAGATTCTCGATAATGTCACGAAGAACGCCGGCGCTCATCTGATAAAGCTGGGGATCCAAGTCGAGAGTGTCCGGATATCTGCCCTGCAACCGGTCAATTCCCACGGAAGCTACACATTCAACGGGCTATACACGAGCAACCTCAATGCGAGCTTTACCGGCTATGGCGTTGCCGACTTTCTTGCAGACCAAATGCAGTCTGCATCGATCTCTAACTCATCTGAATTTAATGACTCGCGATGGTACGACGCAGGATATGCGCAGGACGATTGGCAGGTCGCAAAGAAGTTGACTGTGAATATTGGCATACGCTATGACCTCTATCAGACATTCAAAGAGAATGCTGGCCGGCAGGCACTGTTCTCCGTAACTGGGCCGCTTTCCCCTGGCTCAGGAACTGGCGTCTATCAAATTCCTGTTCAGAGTCAAAACATAGCTTTATCGCCCACATTCACTGCGGCGCTAGCGGCCAATAACGTCGCTTTGCAGTACGTTCACAATCCGCGCCTGGTGAATGCGCAACACGCGAACGTTTCTCCACGAATCGGCTTCGCATATTCGGCTGTTCCCAAGACAGTTATTCGTGGCGGCTTCGGCATTTTCTACGGCGGCCTCCAAAGCATAGGCGTGAGTCAGAACCTCGGAGATAACTATCCGTTTCAATTCTCTGATTCCTTCGCCGCGCCGAGTTGTAATGCGCTGACTTGCTTGCCTGTGAGCGTGACGCTTGAAAATGGATTTGCGCCGCAGCTTGCACAAGGCCTGGCGAGCTTTGTCTCGCTCCCGACTGTAAGGGGATCCGATCCGACGGCAAAAAATCCTTATACGGTAAACTACAATCTGACTGTAGAGCGAGCATTTACAAACGATATCGTCGCAAGAGTTGCGTATGTTGGGAACGAGGGCAGGCACCTCGTCGCTAATGCCGCCCGAAACAGTGCTGCAGCGCTTCTGAACCCAGCGAATAGTACGCAATCCGTACTTCCTTTCCCGGGGTTTTCATCGAGTGGTGCCAGCTATCTCGAGTTTTGGGGCGTATCGACCTATAACGCATTTCAGGCTACTCTGCAAAAGCGCTTGTCCGGAAACTTGAGCTTCTTGGCAACGTACACCTGGTCCCACTCATTGGACGACGCGCAGGGGCTTATGGGACCAGTAACCGCTATTGGTGGCCCAAATTCATATCGCGCTCCGAATCTGCTACCGATCATTGATGACTATAGCAATTCTACCTTCGATACCCGGCAGAGGGTTACATTCAACGGCTTCTATAAGTTACCCTTTGGCCTCGGCCAACGATTTGTGAATAGCAGCGAAATAGCTGACAGGGTTATTGGCGGCTGGGCAACGAATCTCACTTTTACGGCGGAATCCGGTCAGCCGATTTCGGTGACGCCGAACATAAAGACGGCTGCAGGCGGGCAGGCTTATGCCTTGTTGACGGGCAATCCGTTTGCACCTGGAGGTTCTCCAAACGCAACAAACCCGAGCGTGATATGTGCCGCGCAGACACGAAGCCGCAAAAACTGGTATAACCCGTGTGCTTTTTCGAACCCTGTGCCTGGCAGCAACATTCCTGCTACGGGAAGCGGTTCGCAATTGACGGGCGCGGCCAATGCGATTACTTACTTGGGTGGGAGGCGAGAACTAATTCCAGGTCCAGGGTATGAACGCATTGATATGTCGCTCTTTAAGGACTTCAAAGCCTACCGGGAACAGTACCTTCAGTTCCGTACCGACATCTTTAATGTGTTGAATACTCCTGCATTCGGCGATCCGAGCGTTACAACTGACGATACCAGTGGTGGACAGATCACAAATTCCCGACAGTTCGCCAATTTTACACCTAACGCCAGGTTCTTCCAATTGTCTCTCAAATACGTTTTCTGATCCGGGCAGAGTCTGCTCGGGTGGAACCTTTGTAGCTGGCGTCCGCTGCTGGATTAATCCAGATCTAATTATGATTTGAAGGAATCCAGCGGGGAGGCCAAACCCAGCAGGCAAGGAAGTGTACAACTGATACCTGCGCGATCGCGCAAAACAGAATTCAGAGGTTCTTCATGTTAGCTAAGATAGAGTCGCTTCTCAAAGAAATCAAAGATCATTTGGAGCAGGACGTCATCCCATTTTGGTTGGAACGCGCGGTTGACCCGGTGTTTGGGGGGTTCCGCACGAACTTTGATTCGGACGGGGCTGCGATGCCGTGCCCGGAGAAATATTTGAATACTCAATGCCGGTTTCTTTGGTGGTTCTCAACTCTTTCCAGGCGCGACCCAAAGAATTCCCGCTACCGTGAAATTGCACGGCAGGGCTTCGAGTTCTTGCTCCGCCGGTTTTGGGACCAGGATAATGGAGGGTGGCACTGGAAGACGCGCGCAGATGGTTCACCCCTAGATACAGCGAAAATTGTCTATGGGCAGAGTTTTGCAATCTACGCTCTATCTCAATATGGAGATTGCGTGGGAGACATCCGGGGTCTCGAATATGCAGCGCGCACTTTCGATCTGCTCCAGAAGTTTGCTTCCGATACTTTGTACGGAGGATATTATGAAAATCTGAATACTGCATGGGATAAATTCGCCGACGATCGGGATGGTGTCAATCGCAAGGGGCTTGACACCCATATGCACCTCATGGAAGCTTTCACGGGCTTGTATGCAGCTTCGAAGGACTTACTTCACCGGCGAAAGCTTCTCGAACTCGTTGAGTTGATTCGATTGCGCCTGGTAAACCAAGAGTATGGCTGTGGCCGGAATCAATTCGATGCGGCGTGGAATCCCTTACCAGCAATTGCGATTATTCGAACCTGGAATGCTGAACGCAATGGTCCAGGAACTTCTCAACCGCTAGACACGACATCTTATGGCCATAATGTCGAACTCAGCTGGCTTCTGCATCGTGCATTTGACGTCGCGAGAATTGACGCAACTCCTTATCTGTCACTTACCCGGTCTCTCATCGACCATGCCATTGGGCATGGTGTGGACTGGGAATTTGGAGGCATCTATCGTGATGGGATGCCGAAAGGGTCTGCGGTCGTGCTCGAAAAGGAGTTCTGGCAACACGCGGAGTCACTTGTCGGATTTATAGATGCATACCAACGCTTCAACGAGCCTCGCTATTTGGAGGCTGCTGAATGCATCTGGCGCCTCGTTCACGACCATATGATCGCGCCTGCTGGAGAATGGCGCACGTTGTTGACACGCGACGGCAAAACAGCGATTGATGCAGCTCTCGGCAACCCGTGGAAAGCTGCCTACCACACAGGAAGAGCACTCACTGAGAGCGTGGATCGGTTGGAAAGCTTGAGGGCAGCTAGCGAGCGCGATGCGGAGATGCTCAGTACTATAGCAAATGGAGTAGCGCGTTGAACATGAGCCGGAAACTTTCGAGAATCTGGATTATCTGTTTGGGGGCGATGCTTCCTTCGATTTGTATTGATGCACAGATATCGAGTCTAACAGTCCGACAGCTAAACGTAGGATGGCAGTTTCGGAGTGTTCGTACTCCCGACCCGTCGGAACGCGTAGACTGGCAAGCTGCAGTGGTGCCTGGGGTGGTGCAAGCAGACCTTTTGCGCTACGGCCTGATTCCGGACCCAAATTATGGCCTGAATGAGCCGAAATACCAATGGGTTGGATTGTCCGATTGGGAGTATCGAACCACCTTCTCACTGACTCGTGCCGAGCAGGCCCGGAAACACATTGAGCTGGTCTTTGACGGACTCGATACTTATGCCGATGTCTATCTCAATGGCGAGCAGATATTCCAGGCCGATAACATGTTTCGCCAATGGCGCACGCCAATCCAATCGAAGGTGAGACTTGGCGAAAACGAGTTGCGCATTGTATTTCACTCGCCCGTAACGACTTTGCTGGATAAGGTTAAAGCACTTCCGCACAAGCTGCCGACCGTCAGCGAAGTCCAGGAGATGAGCGAAGAAGGCATTGCGACTGACCCTTATACGCGCAAGGCTCCCTATCAGTACGGGTGGGATTTTAACCCCAGATTGCTTACAGAAGGCATCTGGCAGCCAATCCGCCTGGAATCCTGGGACAAGATCCGGGTGGATGATTTCTACATTCATCAACGTCATGTCTCGAAGGATGCCGCCTACTTCGACAGCGAGCTTTCCATTGACTCAGACAGCGAATGCGAAGCTGTGGTCCAAATTACACACCGGGAAGAGGGCGCGTCCACCAGTAAGAACCACTTTTCGGAATCGCGTCTGGTTGTGCAATTGCACGCCGGCGTCAATTATGTCTCGATTCCCGGTTCGATTCCGTCACCGCATCTTTGGTTTCCGAACGGATATGGCCCACAGTCGATGTATCAGTTCAAAGCGACGATTCAGATCCAAGGCGACGGAGGTCAGGCTAACAGAGAAATCGGGTTCAGATCGGTGGAGTTGCAACGCCGGCATGATGAGTGGGGCAAAAACTTTGCATTCATTGTGAATGGAGTGCCGGTT
>CAWJDG010000098.1:0-42419 GCA_963841365.1 uncultured Acidobacteriaceae bacterium | reverse complement strand
GGCAGAATCAGCGAGATGATGATTGCCAGAATGGCGAAGACCGCTGTAATCCAGAAACACGGTACGCTTGCGCTCGGCCAACACGATCAGGAGATCGAGAAGAGAGATTTCGTCAGTCTTCGTAATGGCGCTGTCAACAGCGGCAGAACAGAATCGGGCTCAACGTGCTCTTGCAAATCAGTAATTGGAGTATCCGTGGCCATTATTTCCTGTCGGACCATCAAACCGGAGCGCTCACCTACCCGCATTTTACAGGATGCGAAACGAACCAATCACTACTGAATGACGCTCAACGAAGCGGCGCCCAGAGCGAGTTGAGAGAACATCTGCGACCAATTCATGATGCCGTAGAGCGCGGAAGGCTTGAAGGTCTTTTCCGGAACAACCACGGTATCACCGGGATAGATTGGCAGGACGTCAAATTCGTTCCCCCACAGTCCCTTGCTCATATTACGGGTCAGGACCTCGCCGTCAGCGCGGATGACAAATTCGTGCTTGATGTCAGCGTCCTTGTTGGGGCCTCCGGCGAGTCGTAAGTACCTTCCGGTTCGGGAGCCCGGGTCGAACAGGAAAGAGTTTTGGTTATAAACAGCGCCCACCACATTGATAGCTGCCGGCCTATGCGGAACGATAAAACGGTCGCCGTCCTCCAGTGGCATATCAGGAAGACTGGCGACACCGGTGCTCGTGGCTTGAAGCGGCAGGACGACTCGCCCTGTGGCGCGGACCTGTCTCAGGGCCGCCAAAAGGTTCTGCTCGCTGGCCTGGGCTGCGTTGCTGCTCGCCAGTGTTTGCGCCGAAGCCGTCGCCGACGACGCGAGTTGCACTGCGCCGCGCTGGATATTCATGGCCAGAGACTGCACATACTCGTCGATTCGAGCCTGCTGCACGGCCCGGGTAGATTGGCGCGTAAACTCCGAACCGTAGAGGTAGGCGTTGGGTGTTAACCCGCCGGCGCGTTCGACCAGTTGGCGCAATGTTTCACCCGGTTGCGTCGCATACACGCCGGCATGCACGAATTCGCCGTCCAGCCGGACGAGTTTCGTTTGTTCCGCTATGGGAACGCGAATGTCGGCGGCGGAAAAAATGGAGACGACGTCCCCCGCCTGCAGTTCCAGGTCCTGGGTGGCGTCGTGTTGCAGCACTAATTTACCGAGATCGAACGGGATCAAGTCGGTCTTCAGGGTTTCTGAATCCAGCCGCTCAATTACCGCATAATCCCAGTCGATCTCGGGAGCCGGCAATTGCACTCGAGTCCGCTGCGCAGGAACGGCCCCCTGGCTTGAACTGCCCATCTCCTCGGCCGCCAGCGGAGTGCTCCCTGTGCGCTGTTGAGCGGTGAGTTGAGGGGTCTGCGCGAATCCTGTTTGGCCCTGCTGCACACCGTACTGATCTTGCGGCGATCCGTATTGGTCCCATTGCGTACCGTATTGGCTCTGCTGCGAATCGTACTGCTCCTGCCCGTAGCCGGGCTGGGCGCCTTCCAATCCATTCGGATTCTGACTACTTAATCCCTGCTGCTGGCCGGGTCGCGGAAGCGTGACAGGGTGGTTGTCTGCCGGTTGGCGCGCATTCGCGAATCCGGGAACCGGTTCGAACTCAGGGGCCGGAAGTCCCATTTGCGACCGCCGCCACCAGTAGTTCCGCGTGAGGAGCGACTCCCTGTCTGGAATAAGATCGCTGATGCGCATGCCTTCATGCCAGGCAAAGCGGCCCGGGTTTGCCGTATTTCCCCTCAGGATCACGGTTTTCTGGTACTTGGGCACAATCGAGTACACGCGAATCGTGTCGCCGTCGGCCAACGGCGTCGCCAGGCCTGGCGCGTCGTAGGCTACCTCCATCGCCTGCCGGTCGCGATGCTCGTCAATGCGCTCGATGGAGACGCGCGCTTCGGCCGCCACGGCGGAAACACCCCCGGCGTCGGCCAAAGCCTCAGACAGTGGTTCTTTTGGCAGAAGCTCGTAGATGGCGGGACTGCGCACGCTGCCTAATACTGCGGCTTCCGGGCCCACCGGAGGGATAAAGATGACGTCCCCGGACAGCAACTTGGCGTCCTTTGTCTTGTCGCCCCTGATGAGGAGGTCGTACAGGTCAAAGCGCGTAATCACCGCGCCCCCGCGGCGCAGTTCGATCGAGCGTAAGGAACCTTCCACCGAGGGCCCACCGCTCGCGAACAGCGCGTCCACCAACGTGCTTAGCGAGCTGACTGTATAGACTCCCGGGCGTCGAGCCTCTCCGGACAAATAGACCTGGATGGCACGTATCTGTCCCACGTCTACGGTGAGGTCGAAGTTACGGTAAACACGGCCAACAGCATCGCGCAGATGGCTGTCCAGTTCTGAAAAGCTCAGCCCCGCCACGTGCACTTGACCAATGTCGGGCAGGTAGATCTCCCCTGAGCGGTCGACACGCAGGTTGGCCTGACGATTCACCTGGCCCCAGATGCGAATGCGCAGTTCGTCGCCCGGGCCCACCACGTAATCAGGCGGTACTGGCGCCATGTCTACCGGGGCAAAAGTCGAAGGAATGCGACGGAACAGGTCGGCGCCGTAGATGGGCAGAACCATTCCCGTAGTCGACGCCACGAATTTCTGGAATTCGGTCAGCGGTTCCGGCCGAAGCGGGGTCGGCTGCGTGGCCGCTTGGCGCCGGAACTGTTCGATATCCGTGTACGTCGAGGGCAGATTTCCGTTGTAACTTGGGTTTCCTGGGTAATTAGCAGACGGATTGGTCAGGGGATTCGTGGATAGAGGATTGTATGCTCCCGGTACGCCGGATTCCGTCTGTGGTTGGGTGCGCTGCTGCTCTTGACTCGAACATTCGTATGTGCCCGCCAGGAGAGGATCGGAGCAGTCCAGAGAACTCGGGCTTTGCGCCCGAAGCGCGCCTGCCAGCGAAAAGGTCAGAAAGAGATAGCTAAGTTGGCGCACGACGGAAACGCGACCCCCCGCCAAAAAGCAGACGGAACACCTCTTGCAGCGCTCGTCTCTCTTTCCGCGCTTCGGAGCATACATATGTCACGAGTTTATAGCATCAGCGGAATCACTGTCATGCGGCGCTGGGACCTTCAACTCTACGAGCCCAACAAGAACCAGGGCAAGGATGGAGTTTCTGGTGAATAGATTTGTGCTTTCGAGGGAAGACGCGGGTTCCTGGCTCTTACGGCCAATCCCATCACCGCTGGTCCTGCGGCATCGCCTGATTACAAGAGTTCGCGGGGAATCAACGAAAGACTATCTGGCGCCACGAAGGAATGCAATGATATCGGAAAGAGGAAAGCTGAGCCAATGCCAGAACCGGCAGACGTATTGTCCCCCGTGTCGGGCGAGATGGAGCTGGAATCGAAGTCCGGCAGAACAACGGTGCCTGTTGCGCTCTGGTGCGGGATTGCTCTCCTGACGGCAGCCGGATGCTTTGGCTTTTATCGCGAGCTTCTTGGTCTTTGGATGGTTTGGACGACGGATCCCTTACGGTCCATCGGAATGCTCATCCCCCTTGCCAGCATTGTGCTCACTCTTCGTGTGTGGCGCCAGAGCCGATGGGAGTTTCGTGGAACATGGTGGGGCATTCTGGTCATTGCACTTGCCTACGTCCTGAGCTGGTTTCATCTGAACGCTATGTTGCTGGCAGTCGCCGGAAGGGCGATGTTCTCCTTCATTCCCACTTCTCTGCCCTTGTATGTCTATGGTAGCGGCGTGGTCCTGTTGTTCGCGGGCACAACTATTTGGCGCAGGGCGTGGTTTCCGCTCGGGTTATTGCTGCTTTCACAGCCTGTGCCCATATTCTTCAGTGGACTGATCGATATCCCTCTGCAGAACATCTCGGCCACCGTCGCACGCCATTTTGCCACGATAATCGGCCTGGTCCCCACCACCCCTCAGCTTCGCCTTATGTTCTCGCCGGACTTTGGCATGTTTATTGCTCCGGGCTGCGACGGGATTCGAGGCGCGGTAACCTTGGGCTACGTGGCGCTTATTCTTGGCCATCTCAAGGGTGTCTCCATATACCGTTGGATCGCGTACGTTTTTGGAGCGGCGCTCCTCGGCTACCTCTTCAATTTCGTCAGGCTTTGCGTACTCGTCCTCTACTATCGAGCCGCGCTGGGCCATCAAACGTTTGAGGGCCTGGCCGAGCAGGCGGATTATGTGATCGGGTCCTGCCTGTTCTTGATTGCCACGCTGCTCTTCCTGTGGCTGGCCCGTCGCAAACAGCCGACCATCATCATTTCTCAAATTCCGCTTGATTCCGCAGACGCCGCTCTGCCAAACCGAAATCTATTTATCAAATGCACAGCACTGGCCGCCACACTGCTGGCAGCTCTTTCGCTGCCTTCTTCGGCGCTCAGATACCCACGCAAAGCCGCGCCCTCGCCGGAGTCGCTTGCCGCGCGGATGCCTATGAGGACTGGCGGTTTCGCACTGAACCGCACATGGTACGAGCAGCAGAATGGCACAATCGTTGTCGAAAACGGCGCCTACTCGGCGCCGGGATCGGACGAGATCATCCTCGGCGTCTGGGTTGCGCCTCGGATTTACGTCCATGACACGCAACAATGCTGGCTGGCTCGCGGCCTGCAGCCCATGAATCTAGTCAGAAAGGAATTCATCATCGCAGGAGGACAATCCGCTCTGTTCAACACTGGGTTCTACGATGACGGAGTGACCGAAAGCATTGTGATCAATGGCATCTGTACCCCTTCATCCTGCACTCAATTTCAACAGGTCGGGAAAGGAAAGGAGTTTGGGGTTCTGTTCCTGAAGCCGCAGAGTGTCGACGTTTCCGCAACCGCGACTCACCCTGTCTCCATCATGCTCCGGATCGATCGGCTCCATTCCAATGTCCCGAAGACTGTTACGTACACCCAGCTTTCCGACGAGGCCCAAACATTCCTTGCCGGTCTCGACATGAAAGCGTTGAGTCGAGCCTTTCAGTAAAGACCTCAAGAACCTTCACCACAGTCCGCTTGCTGTCAGGTCGTTTTCACTCCGTTTGAACTGGAAGGGGTCGCGACTACGCAGCTGCCGTTGTTCAGGCGTTTCTTGGAAGCGCCTCAATCAGAACGAACCGTATTTGACCCCAAAATGGGGCGCTTCAGAAAACCGACAAGATGGGGACTCTGGATTGCTGATAACTGATTGATTAATGGATAGATGACCTAGGTCACTCATTCACCTTCGACCTACATCCCAGGCACATCAGACCTTCCCGGCTTCCTGTATCGGTATTTTCTTGGTTCCGCATCCAAATTTGTGATTTGGAGCCCATGACAAGGTGTGAGAAAATCAGGCTTGGACTCGTAGCGAAAGTAGCGTAGTGCGAGGATTCTGCTCCATTACTTATGTGACCTGGAGCACGGTGCTAGGTGTGAGAAAATCAAAGCAGTATTTGTTATTTCACACCAAAGAACCTCTGCTATAGTGTTGGCCATGTTCCAACGACTCGGTAGTCCTGTTCTAGGCATACGGATCGCTTAAGTCCGACGAACAACAAGCCCGAAAGAAGAGGGTGGATTCTCATTATCAAATTGCGGCGCTCGAGAAAGCGGTGATTTCATATCATCCACCGCAACTTTATACAAAATGTTGTGTTTTCCTTTCTACTTGTCTGCCGCAATTTCAATCACTGGTGCTTTTGGGAGGGCTAGCTTGAGTACAGAGCCGTTAGGCCAGCAAATCCTCGATTCCGCGGATTCATCTTCGTTTTTATCGCATATCGTTCACGAAGAAGTAGTTCGATTCGATCAGATGCCGTCGGTGAAACGACGGGTGGTTCACCGGTCTTCTGCGTTGCAGTCGGATGAATTCACCGCTTGGAGCTCTCCGAATCTCGGGGCCCATGCTGCCGTGACATTTGATCCGTTCTTGAAAGGGATAAGTCCCTGGTCGCGCTCATTGGCCAAGCGCATCTTCGACTGCGCATGTGTGGTTCTGGCGTTGCCCGTGCTCGTCCCGCTTGTGTTCATAGTTGCTGCTGCGGTACGCCTCACGTCGTCGGGTCCAGTCCTCTTTCTTCAAGAGCGCATGGGCCGTCACGGCAAGCCCTTCACCATTCTCAAGTTCCGCACCATGGTCCATATTTCTGACAAGGCGCATCATCCTATTACAACATCGGACAATCAGCGCTTTACACCGATAGGTCCCTTCCTGCGCCGCTGGAAGTTGGATGAGCTGCCCCAGCTTGCGAACGTGTTGCTCGGCCACATGAGCCTGGTTGGTCCCCGTCCCAAGCTGCAGGAACATGTGACCTTCGATCTCCCATGCCGCCCGGGAATCACCGGAATGGCTACCACCATCTTCGCCTGCGAGGAAATTGTTCTTGCCCGCGTGCCAACGAATCGTCTAGACGCCTTCTATCACGCCGTTGTGTTACCGGCCAAGCGCAAACTCGACGCCGAATACATGGCCCAGGCCTCTTTCGTGTCTGACCTCCGGCTCCTTGTTAAGAGCGTCCTTCGCCGCTGGGACACCGCCGCCTTCGATAGCTTCATCATTGCCGCGGCAATCGACCTCGAAAACGACCTGATTGCATCAAGAGAGACTGAAGCGCCCCGGACCATTGCTCGCAGGCCCATACCCGCTAGCGCTGCTCGGCCGGCTGGAGTTGAACAAGTTTCCGCGTTCTGATTCACACTTGCCTTTCTTCAATACCCGCGAAAAGAAGCCGGCTGATCGTCAGGTTCGCTCCGCTTGGACCATTCGCCGCGAGCTGCAGGAGCCTTCAGCCTCATTGAAAGACCAACCACATCCGTGACCGCCGAACAAGAATAATGTAGACAATAATCAGCATGACGAGGGCGCCGCAGCAATCCAGCAGCACATCGTATGGCGTGCCGGTCCGGTTGGGCAGAAAGCTCTGATGCCATTCGTCGCAAGTTGCAACGAGCGCGGTACCCACCAGCGCGAGCCCGGCGTCGATCATGATATTGGCAAAACGGCAAAGTCATCCACCATGCGCGCAGCCATGCAATTCCCAGCGCGCCATAGCCAAGAAAATGGCCCGACTTGCGAATGAAGTGATGGAGAAGATCCCAGCGGGCGTCGCTGACCGGTCCGAAGAGAGCTTGAAAAATCCGCCGCAGTGGGCCGGAGGTGTGGTCGGCGCCAAAATACACCGTCGACTCCATGCGCAATAATTGCCGACGCCAACGGCCACTGGCCACCAGGCGCTGATCCAGAATTTTAAGCCGCGCCCGGCTACTCGACATGATAGTTGGGCGCCTCGCGCGTGATGATCACGTCGTGCACGTGGCTCTCGCGCAGGCCGGCGCCGCGAGATGCGCACAAACTGCGCCTTCTCCTGCAGCTCGCGCGATGGTTGCGCAGCCCAGGTAGCCCATGCCGGAGCGCAGGCCGCCCACCAGCTGGAAGACCATCGCCTCCAGCGGCCCGCGGTAAGGCACGCGCCCCTCGATGCCTTCGGGAACAAACTTGGCCAGCCGGTTCTCGTTGGCGCGCTCGCGCTGCACCACGCCCTCGCTGCCGTTCGGCGCTGGCCAGATCGTCGCTGCTCTGGAAGTAGCGCTCGCCCGAGCCCTGGCTCATGGCGGTCAGCGAACCCATGCCGCGATAGCTCTTGAAGCTGCGCCCCTGGTAGAGGATGGTTTCGCCGGGGCTCTCGTCCACGCCGGCAAAGAGCGAGCCGATCATCACCGAGCTGGCTCCGGCGGCGATGGCCTTGGTGATCTCGCCCGAGTACTTGATGCCGCCATCGGCGATCACCGGAATCCCGCGCTCGCGCGCGGCGCGCGCAGGCTTCGGCGATGGCCGTGATCTGCGGCATTCCCGCGCCGGTGACCATGCGCGTGGTGCAAATCGAGCCCGGCCCGATGCCCACCTTGATCGCGTCGGCCCCCGCGTCGATCAGCGCCAGCGCGCCCTCATAGGTGGCCACGTTGCCGGCCAGCAGCGCCACACCTGGGAAACGCGCTTCTTCACCTCGCGCACCGCCTCCAGCACGCGCGACGAGTGCCCGTGCGCCGAGTCGATGGCCAGCACGTCGGCGCGCGCTCGCACCAGCTCCGCCGCGCGCTCCAGAAAATCGCCCGTCGCGCCGATCGCTCCGCCCACGCGCAGCCGGCCCTGCTCGTCCTTGCTGGCGTTGGGATACTTCAGCTTCTTCTGAATGTCCTTGACCGTGATCAGGCCCTTCAGCTCGTATTGGTCGTTGACCACCAGCAGCTTCTCCACGCGATGCTTGTGCAGGATCAGCTCGGCCTCTTCGAGGGTGGTGCCCACCGGCACAGTGATCAGGTCCTCCTTGGTCATCACGTCGCCCACGGGCACATCGGTGCGCGTTTCAAAGCGCAGATCGCGATTGGTCAGGATGCCCACCAGCCGCTTGCCCTGCGTTACAGGCACGCCGGAGATGTTGTAGCGGCGCATCACCTCGAGCGCGTCGCCGATCATCTTCTCCGGGCCGATGGTCACCGGGTCCACGATCATGCCGCTTTCTGACCGCTTTACCTTGTCGATCTCGCCAGCCTGGTCGGCGATGGACAGATTGCGGTGCACAATGCCGATGCCGCCCTGCTGCGCCATGGCGATGGCCATGCGCGATTCGGTCACCGTGTCCATGGCCGAGGAGAGGAGCGGCGTATTCAGCGTAATCTCGCGAGTCAGTTGCGTCTGCGTGCTTACCTGCATAGGCACCACGTCGCTGTAGGCGGGCACCAGCAGTACATCGTCGAACGTAAGAGCTTCGGATAGATTTTCAGCAAGCATAGGAGTATGACGCGCCCGGCGGAACAGAGATCCTTCGCTGGCGAGCGGTTCCCCTTATTGTAGCGGAGCACTGACGGCCGGCATCTCGCTCATTCGCTCGATATACTGGGCACACATAAGAGGAACGAGTGCAAAAGCAGCCAATATGAATCGGCGGGAATTTGCTTTCGGAGTAGCATCGGCCGTCATCGCTCCACTCGGCCAGAGTGGCCAGTCGTCCGATGTTGCAGTCCATCTTGCGCCTCCCAACCGAGCGTGGCCTTTCGTGCCGGACGATTTCATTGGCCTCAGCTACGAGATGGGCCAGCTCTACAACCCTCGCTTCTTTTCCCGGGAAAACGAGCCGCTGGTGGAAGCATTTCGCGACCTTAATACCGGCGGTGTTCTTCGCCTGGGCGGCCACCTCAGCAACATCACTCCGTGGGAGGGCGTGGGCCGGGACGATCCGAAGCAGGTGCGCGGCGTTCGCCACGGCATTCAGGACTACTGGGAGTGGCCTCTGGTCGATCCAGTCGTCGAGCAAAATAAGCGCGGCATCCTCACGCGGCATGCCATCGAGAATCTTCGCGGATTTCTCGATGCGGCCGGTTGGCGCCTTATTTACGGCCTCAACTTCGCCTGTGGCAGCCCCGCCAGAGCAGCCGACGAAGCAGACGCCGTCTTCCAGACCATGGGCCACCGCCTCATCGCATTTGTTATCGGCAATGAGCCCGACGGCTTCGGCGACGATCCCTACTTCCGCGACACCGGCTACGGATTCTCGCAGTACATTGCCGAGTACGAAGCCTGGGTCAAGGCGATTCGCGAGAAAGTTCCGAGCGCGCAGTTTGCCGGCCCGGATACCGACGGCAAGGTCGACAGCTGGGTTCTTGAATTTGCTCGGCGCACCAAAGGTGATGCTGTCCTGTTGACCAGCCACTACTACGGAATGGGCCCGGCCAGCGATCCCGGCATGACCGCGGAGCGACTGCTGCGCAAAACCAACCCCGAACTCGAAGCGCAGATTGCCGCGGTCAACGCCACCCGGCAGGCCGCGGGTGGCGCGCCTTATCGCATGGACGAAGGCAACTCCTGCTTCGGCGGAGGCAGAAAAGACGTCAGCGATGCCTACGCCTCTGCCCTCTGGGCGGCGGACTACATCCTCCAGGTGGCATGCGCCGGTTTCGCGGGCGTCAACCTGCACGGCGGAGGGGTCGGAGTCTACACACCGATCGAGAGCTCAGTTCAGGCGCCAGCCTCACCTCGCCCGGTTTACTACGGAATGCAATTTGCCCAGATGTTTTCCGGCTGGCAGATCGCGCCATGCCCTCTCAATACAAGTGCCAACATCACCGCATTTCAGGCAAGCAAATCCGGAAAGACCATGTTGGCCCTCGTGAACAAAGGCGATCTCGCCGTTCGCTTCGCGCTCCCTGAGCAGTTCTCCAAGGCAAAGCATGTCCAGCGCTGGGACCTCCGCGGGCCCTCGTTATCCGCAAAGACCGGAGTGCAATTCGCTGCCGCGCCCCAACCGCAACCGCCAGCAATCACCGCCGTCGACGCGTACTCTGCCGCGATCCTTCAAGTCGAGTCGTGACCGCACTTGACTGTTCTATACAAATAGACATATGTTTGTATAGTGAACGGATTTGTTCGCCCCCTGGTATGGCTCGGTTCCAGCCGGAGAGACTTGCGGGCGTTTCCTCGCGTGGTTCGTCGTGAGATGGGCGCGGCGTTGTATGCCGCGCAGTTGAGCGAAATCGATCCGTCTGCCAGACCGCTCAGAGGATTTGGCGGAGCGTCGGTGCTGGAGATTGTCGCGGAAGATGAGGGCGGCACATGGCGTACTGTCTACACCGTTCGCTTTGTTGAGGCCGTCTACGTTTTGCACGCTTTTCAAAAGAAGTCCAAGCATGGCATCGCGACGCCCAAGAAGGACCTTGAACTGATCAAATGGCGTTTAGCTGAGGCCGAGCGATTGCAGAGAAGGAGGCAGAACTAGCATGAGCACCAAAGTGAAAGGCGCCATCAAAGCCGAAAAGAGCAGCGGGAACGTTTTTTCTGACCTTGGTATTCCCCACCCGGAACGAGAACTGTTGAAGGCGCGGCTTGCGCTGGAGATTTATCGCATCATCCGGACGCGCGGCCTTACACAAGCCGAGGCAGGGAAGATCCTCGGGATCAAGCAACCGCACGTCTCAGCGCTGATGCGCAATCGCTCCGGCTCGTTCTCGGCGGAGCGCCTCATGGATTTCCTGACCGCTCTCGGCCGGGACGTAGAGATCAGCGTGAAGCCGGCGCGTGGACCGCAAGGGGCGGTTTCGCTGGTGGCGTGAGGGCGGGCGGAAGCTCCTTTTCATCGTGGCCTGCTTGCAGGAACAGGAGGGAGTGCGGCCGTGCTTGGGCAGACGATTTGTACCAAAGCCCCTCCCACAAAGATGTCGTTCGGGTTGTGAGGTCACCGAGAAACTTACACCTGATCACTTCTTCAGCGGCTTCCTCGCGAAGTAAAACAGCGAATACGCCAGCAGCGCGAACGCCACTACTGACACCCACGGGTTGTAGAGGAACGTGTGGGGCCAGCCAATGGGATTCGTCTTCTCGAAGGTGGTTTCGTAGCCCTGTAGCGCGACCCCGATCAAGCCGACAATACCGCCCGCAGCGATTAAGCCGGAAGCATATAGCGATCCCGGCGAGACGTCGCCCTCGGTTTCTGGGTCACCACCTGCCCGCTTCACCGCTGCATCCACCAGAGCGCGCACCACGCCGCCCGTGAAAATCGCCAACGTCGTTCCAATCGATAGATAAGCGCCCACGGCCAGCGAAAGCGAGCGGATGCCGAGCAACTCGATAGCGATCACCAGGAAGACTCCAACCATCACCAGGCCCCAGGGCAATTTTCTGCTCAGAATTCCGTTAATCACCGTGGCCATCAGTTGCGCCTGTGGCGCGGCGGCCCGCTCGCTGCCGATGCCGGGAATCCAGTGCACTTCAATGCGATGGGTTATCGGCGAGTAGAGGTATTTGCCGTTGGCCAACTCCGACGAGCCGATGGCATTCAGCACAACATACTCGCTCTTTTGATGGACAGTCTTGGCGCCACCGGGGCTGAGCACGGGGAACTGTTCGACCAGGCCATGAGTATCGCGCTGAACCTCCACGCCGGGATGGGAAGCATTGATGTCCCACGCTTGCGGAGCTTCGCGAAAAGTTTGCAGGCTCTGGTTCATAAGCTGCAGAGTAAATCCGATGGCAACGGTGGACACGGCAATGCCGATGAGGAACGCGAAGCGCTGCATCCTGGGCGTCGCGCCGACAATGAAGCCGGTCTTGAGGTCCTGCGATGTATCGCCCGCCTCTGCGCTGGCAATGCACACCACGCCGCCGATGGTAATGGCGAGCGCACCAAATGCCGGCGCGGTCCAGCCGCTCACGAGAAAGATGGCCGAGGTGGCCATCAGCGTGGCAATGGTCATGCCGCTGATGGGGTTTGCCGAGCTGCCGATCAGACCCACGATCCGCGAGCTCACGGTGACGAACAGGAATCCAAAGGCCACCACCAGAAGAGACGCGGCAAAGTTTGCGAACATGCCCACCTGCGCCCCCGGCACCGGCTTGAATTCAAGAAAGAAGAACATGAGGACGACGAGTGCGATGGAACCAATAATCGCCGTGCTCATGGAGAAGTCTTGCTCGGTGCGGATCGGTTTGATCTCGGCGGCTGTGCCTCCCCGCATGTTTTTGAAGCCTGAGCGCAGCGCGCCCACAATCGTGGGCAGAGTTTTGAAGAGCGTGATCAATCCCGCTGCGGCCACCGCGCCCGCGCCCATGGGACGAATGTAGGTGATCCACAGATCGCTGGGACCCATCTGCGCAATCGGCACGGTGCCGGGATAGATAGGATGCGGAAGATCCTTGCCGAAGAAGTAAATCAGCGGCATGATCACCAGCCAGGAGAAAACGCCCCCGGCGAACATGGTGCCCGCGGTGCGCGCGCCAATGATGTAGCCGACGCCGAGATACTCGGGAGTAGCGTCGGCCTTGATCGACGCGCCTTTTAGCACGTGATTGAGCCCGAAGTCAGGCTGGTACTCCGGCGTTCCCGGCCATGCGCCGAACAGGTTGTCGTTTTGGAATAAGGTGTAGATCGCGCCCAGGCCCAGGCCGAAAAATACGCGGCTGGCGAACGAGCCGCCCTTCGCGCCCGCCATCAGCACATCGGCGCATGCCGTGCCCTCGGGGAACTTCAGGTTGCCGTGCTCTTCCACAATCAGCGGCCGTCGCAGCGGCACCATGAAGAGCACTCCGAGATAGCCGCCAATCAGCGCCAGCATGAAGATGCGTGAGTATTCCAGATCGAAGCCGAGAAAGATCAGCGCCGGCAAAGTAAAGATGACGCCGGCGGCGATGGACTGGCCTGCGTTGCCGGCGGTCTGGACAATGATGCATTCCAGAATAGAAACCTTGCCGTCTTTGCGAAGAAAGCTGATCGAGATGACCGCAATCGGAATCGAGGCCGCCACGGTGAGTCCGGCGCGCAACCCTACATATACGGTGACAGCGCCGAAGATGATGCCGAAAATTGCGCCCAGCAGCACAGCGCGCAGCGTGAACTCGGGGCGGTGTTGGTCGGCAGGAACGAAAGGCTGAAATTCGGGCACAGGTAGCCTCCGGATGAGGTCAAGCAAGATTGCTGAAAATCCCTGAAGGGCGAGTGTAGCAGCGAGAGCGGCAGGCCGTCACAGGGCGGTCGCACACGCGCAAACCCGAGAGGTAAGAGAAGGGCACAAAGATCAGGCGAAACGAACGGCAAAAAGGCCCGGCCACCCCGTTGATTTTCGCGAAAGCGGGTGCGCTCTTTGCCTGCATCCTGGTCGGCCCGCTTGACCACGGTTTCCCGGGGCCGGCCAAGGAAGCAATTCAAATCAGGCTTGGCGAACCGGGGCCGGCCAAGGAAGCAATTCAAATCAGGCTTGGCGAACCGGGCCCGGCGGGCGTAGGGTATTGAGCATTACTCGATATGGCAACCACACAGCGCCTCACCAACACACCGGCCCTCGTTTCCGCATCCAAACGGCTGCTTTCGCTTGACGCGCTGCGCGGCCTCACCATCGCCTTCATGATCATGGTGAACAACAACGGCGGTCGTGGCGCTTGGGCCGAAATGCACCACGCCGACTGGAATGGCTTTACGGCTACCGACCTCGTCTTTCCCACATTTCTCTTCGTGGTCGGCGTGTCGATCGTCTTTTCCACCGATGCGCGCCTCAAGCGTGGCGAGGCGCGCGTCAAGCTGGCCTGGCATACCGTCCGCCGCGCGGTGATTCTCTTCCTCTTCGGCATCGTGGTCAATAACTTTCCCTATTTTCACCTCGCGCACATGCGTTTCTACGGCGTTCTGCAACGCATCGCCGTCTGCTATCTGATTGTCAGCCTCTTTTATCTCTGGGATCGCCGCGTTTCGACCAAGGTTGCTCTGCTCGTTTTCGTGCTCATCGGTTACTGGGTCCTGGTGCGATGGGTCCCGGTTCCAGGTGCAGGCATGCCAGTCCGAAACGTTCAGTTTCTCGATAAGGACCAGAACATTGTGGCCTGGCTCGACCGGCAACTGATGCCCGGCCATCTTTATGAAGATTACCCGGCGCACAATGCGCGCGATCCCGAGGGACTGCTCAGTGACATACCCGCCATCGGAACTGCGCTGCTAGGGCTGCTCACCGCACTGTGGCTGCGTGGGCAGCGTGCCGTCAAGACAAAGACACTCGGCTTGGCCGGCGGCGCGGCAGCTTGCCTCGCCATGGGCCATTTTTGGTCCATCTGGTTTCCGCTTAACAAGAAAATGTGGACCAGTTCCTATGTCCTGGTAGCTGCGGGGTGGTCGCTTGCAATTTTCGCGCTGGCCTATTGGGCTGTAGAGCAACGTGGCTGGGGCAAAACGGGCTGGAGCAAAGCCCTCGTCTGGCCGTGGCTCGTCCTCGGTTCCAACGCCATCTTGGCTTACATGATCAGCGAACTGCTGGTCGGCGTCATGGGGATGATTCGGTTCACTGCGGATGGGCGCATTGAGAACCCGCTCTTTTACGCAAACCATCACTTCTTCACCTACATCCCCGATCCGGGCTGGCGAGCCTTTGCCTACTGCGTCACATATACCGCCGTGTGCTTTATTCCGGTCTGGGTCATGTATCGCAAGAAAATCTTCTTGAAGGTTTAATGCGCTCGCGCGAGAAAGCAACGCCGGCGCAAAATCCTGGCGATCGATCACTCGCAAGCAAACGCTGAGGGACACAGATGAGAATCACTCGCATTCCTTCGATATTGGTTCTATGCGGACTTGCGTCCGTCGCCCAGGCGCAAAGTTGCGGCCTGAAAGATTGGAAACCCATCGCGGGCGTCAGCGTGACCTCGAGCCGCGATTCGGTTGAAGTGTCGTGGCCGGGCGAGCAGGGCCAGCAAAATCGCGCCCGGTTTGCGCTGCGTGATGGCCAGCCGATCGTCGCCGAGTTGGCTGCGAAAAAGAGCGGCGCCGCGTGGGTCGAGCTCGGCACCGATCTCACGCCCGATTTTCAAGTGACTACCGGCCGCCGCCGCATCTCCACCACCGAACTCGACATTCTGAAGCGCCTGCACAACGACACGCCCGAGGCCGAGAATGAGTACAAGTGGAACGTATTCTGGGATGCGCCTCTCGAAATTCCCGGCCACGATTCGCATCTCGTCGGCCCAGGCCGCACGCCCGATGAAGTCAAGCGCGCGACGGTGAGCTACAACTCCGATACATGCCGCGTGAAGAGCGACGGCGATCGCGTCAGCGTCATCTTCAACGGCCTAACCCTCGGCCTGTTTGCCGGCGACCTGCAATTCACGGTGTACAAAGGCTCGAATCTTCTGCGCCAGGAGGCACTGGCCAAAACCGACGCGACCGACGTAGCGTTCATCTACAAAGCGGGCCTCAAGGGCTTCACGATCAAGCCGGACACCAAGCTCGAATGGCGCGACGATGCGCAGGTGTGGCAGCAGTATGAGTTCGGCGGCGACACGAATGAGCAGCCGGTCGATTTGCAGGCTCGCAACCGGCTTGAGGTTCTCGACGCCGGCGCGGGATCACTCGCCATCTTTCCTCCGCCGCACAAATTCTTTTTTGCGCGCGAGAACGAAGTGAATCTTGGCTACGTCTACTACCGCAAAGACACGGACACATCTTTCTCTTTAGGTGTCATGCAACCCGAGCGCGGGTCGGGCTACGCGCCATGGGGAGACACCGACGAAGTTTGGAACCGCCGCGTCCATGTCGCGCGCTCGCAGATCTACAACTACGCGCTCTACAACGCCCCTCCCGGAACCGTGCAGCGCATGGCAGTGTTCTATTACCTCAGCGCAACGGGCGCACACGCTGCGCAGCAGCAGGTGATGGCCTATACACACGACGACGCTTACAAGCCCGTACCCGGCTTCAAGACCGTCACCGGCCACTTCCATCTTGACTTCAACGAGATGATTCGCGATCGCGGCACTTCAGACTTTATGCCCACATGGGTTCCAGTGTTTCGCGGCCTCGGCATCAACATCGTCTATCTCGGCGACTTTCACGACGACTCCGACCTTGCCGATCCCGGCCCCAAGCGCTTCTACGAGCAGAAGCTCTACTTTGAAGGCGCGCGCAAGATGAGCGACAAAAACTTCCTCGTCATTCCCGCCGAGGAAGCGAACGTCTACCTTGGCGGCCACTGGTACATGATGCTGCCGAAGCCCGTGTATTTCTCGCACGCGGTGCCGCGCCCGGCCGATCAGACCTTCGAAGAAAACGACCCCACTTATGGCCACGTCTACCATCTCGGCTCGGTGCAGGATGTAGAAAACTTCATCAATCGCGAGCACGCCATCATCTGGGTAGCGCACCCGCGTACGAAAAGCTCAGCCATGTATCCCGATGAGTACAAGGACAAGGATTACTTCCTCAGCGACCGTTTCATTGGCGGCTCATGGGAATCTCTGCCCGTCGATCAGTCGCAGGCGCGTCTCTGCGAAGTGCGCTGCTTCGGACTCAACGATGACATGAGCAACTGGGCGCCCAAGCCCAAGTTCATGCTTGCCGAAGGCGATACCTATATGAAAGTCCCCAGCGACGAGACCTATCCGTTGCTGGCCATCAATTACCTCAAGCTCGACAAAGTGCCGGCCTACAACGAGAGCTGGGCTCCGGTCGTGGAAGGCATTCGCGCGGGCAACTTCTTCGGCACGACCGGCGAAATTCTCTTTCACAAGTGGGGTATCGAGGGCTCGGGCGCGAAGAGTGTCTACACGGCCAGCATCGAATACACCTTCCCACTCGACTTTGCCGAACTGGTTTGGAGCGATGGCACCAAAGTTGATCGCCAGATCATCAAGCTCACTGACACCGGCCCTTTCGGAACAAAAACCTTCCGCATTCCCTTTGACGCCACGAGCAAAAAGTGGGTGCGCTTCGACGTATGGGACGCGGCAGGCGACGGCGCGTGGCTGCAGCCGGTCGCGTTGAAGTGAAAAAACAGCCGTTAGCCTTTAGCTCTTAGCTCCCTCTGCACCATCGCGTGATTCGTTGCAGTCGCTCAAGCTAATTGAGACGGACACAAGCTAATAGCTGTTTTTTAGTACTTCGATTTGATCGCGTACGTTAGCCCCATCGTGAACTGGAACGAATTCCGCTTGGTCGGTGGCAATGACACCGGCGGATCATTCAGGTAGCTGTCCAGCGTTCCGAGCGAAAAGCTGAGACCCTTGTATGCCGGAAACGCAAAGGTATTCGTCTCGTTGGTGGAGTAGGCCGCCGAGTTGTTGTACGCGGGAATAAACGCGAGCCCCTGCCTCAAACTCAGAATCTTCATGTGCAGCGCGTAGCCCGCCGAGAAAGTCGAACCGATGAGGTTCTGGTTGGTTCCGGCAGCCCCGCTGATGAACTGCACCTTCTCATATTGGACTGTCGCCTTCAGGTCCAGCTCCTGTTTTGGCTTCTTAAGTGCCGTCCATCCTATTCCACCGCCGTAAATCTGTTGCAGCGCGAGATCCTGCCCGAAGTTGTGGTCAAAAGCGGTTTGCCCGAGCGCAAAGAAACGAGCCGCAAAGTACTCGTCGCGCTCCGCATCGGCATGGTAAATGGCCGTCTTGGTCGTCACGGCCGCAACCTTTGCAGGCGGCGGTCCAGGGTTTGTGTATGCCGGCTGTGTAATCTTTCCAAACGATCCGCTGAAGTCCATTGAAGTCCGGTCGCGCGGATTCAGCCAGCTCACCGCCGGCACCACGCGCACAAGGCCGATCGCTCCCGAAAAGGTGTACTGGTTCTGCGTCGCGGTTACCAGCGTTGCTCCAAAGGTTGCCGGGCCGTTCCAGCCAGCAAAAAAGCCTGGCTGATGATAGACCTGCTTGTCCAGCGTCGCCTCGTCCATGATGTACTGCGCGTCCTTCACAGGGATCGGCGCGACGGTCGCGGCATTTTCCGGATGCACCGTAACGGCCTGGTTGACCACCTCCACAGGGCCCATGGGAATTTGCCTTGCGCTCTTCCGCCCGCCTGGTTTCACCGCCGAATTCAGCACGCCGAATTTTCCCGTCGCGTGCAGCTCTTTGATCTTGTCCCAGGAAACGGAGATATCGCCGAGCGCATCGCTGTGGAACGTGACTTTGCCCGCCATCTCGCTCACAAATTTACCGTGCAACGTATCGCCGTTGCTCAGAACCAGCACATCGGGCGCGGCGGGCTTGCCCTGCGCCTGGCAAATTGGCATCGCATACAAAACGGCTGCGAACATTGCGAAGTAAATGCCTTGATGAATCAGAAATCTAGAGACGCGAATGGGGAGGGTGTTCATCGCAGTCACTACCTTTCTTTGTTGTGTCACTTGGCAGCGCTGGGACCACCTGCAATGCGCCGCCTCTTCAAAGTTATCACCGCCAGCGCGGGCCGCAAGGCCGAACGTTCTCGCTATTTCATAGACGCTGCCTGACCCTCCAACGCAATGGCCCGCGGAAACAGCAGATTGTTTTCAAGATGCACATGGCGATGCAGGTCGCGCTCAAAGCCATCAAGGCCGTGATACAGGCCCGCCGTCGTGGGACAAGCCTCTGGCCATGGCACAAAACCGTGCGTCGAGGCACGCATCTCGCCGAGCAGTGTAGCAGCACCTTCGTGCTCTTGGATCATCGTTTGAATTGGATTCTCGATGTTGCCAAAGCAACCGCTGGGAGGTGCGACATTCTCTTCCATGCTTCGCTCCAGGTCCTCAATGTAAGGGAACAGAATGCGTTCCTCCTTATTGAGGTGGAGGATGAGCTCTTCTGCCAATCGCGCCAGATCGCGTTCCACCAGAGTAGCTTCAGGATGAATAGAGCCGTGCTTTGCAGCCACACGAGCAGCCATTGCCTGCAACCGGGGCAGCTCGCTGTGGACGTAAGCGTGGTGAGTCTCGACGATATACCGGATAAGTTTGGTAGGCGTGGCCTGGCTCAAGTCCTCCGCAACCGGCGCACTTTTTGTGGCCTCTGCCAGCGCCGCCAGCACCTCGTCCGTGGCGATTCCTTTTTCGCCGCAGGCTTCGCCCAGAGGCCGTTTCCCCCCGCAGCAATAGTCCAGATGGAAGCGCTCGAAGACGCGTATGGTGGCGGGCTGCTCCAGGGCAATCGAACGCAAGGTGGATGCGGAATCAATCATGATATGAAACCTCCTGTTGCTTCGACACTAGGCCTCCCTTCAATGCAAGTCAGGGACTTTTGTCACAGGCCGGGCCATGAGATTGCGGTTTGCCGCCAGCACCTGCAGTCTGTAGTATGGTTTGGAACTTTCAGGAAGAAGATCGATGCGACCCAACTCCAAGCTGATTAAAGCCACGCTCACAGGCGCCCTCGGCGGCCTGCTCTACGGATTCGACACCATCGTCATCGCCGGATTCATCGACACGGTGACGAAGCTCTATCAGCTTAGCCCGCGCGGCATCGGCCTGACGGTTGCAGCTTCGCCAGTCGGCAATATTCTCGGCTGCTTCGTGGCCGGGGCGATCGGGCAACGCATCGGCACGCGCGCCACGCTCCGCTGCGCCGCTGCGGTGTACATACTCGCTGCACTGGCCGCGGCCTTTTCCATCGGCTGGCCCATGCTGCTCGTGGCGCGATTCATTGGCGGATTCGCCATTGGCGCCTGCTCGGTGGCAGGACCTGTTTACATTGCGGAGTTGGCGCCGGCACAGTGGCGTGGGCGTCTCGTTGGCGCATTCCAAATCAATGTGGTCTCGGGAATTCTAATCGGCCTCATCTCGAACTACCTGGTGCGGCTGGCTAACCTGGGCGCGCTGGAATGGCGTGTGATGGTGGGCGTTGCCGCGGCGCCGGCGATTATCTTCTTTTTGCTGCTCTTTTTCATCCCGCGTTCGCCGCGCTGGTCGGTCTCGCGTAACGAGATTGACGAAGCCCTCCGCGTGCTCGGTCTCGTTGGCGCGCCCGATCCCAAGGCCGAGCTGGCCGACATTCAAGCCGCGCTCCAGGCAGAGCATGCTACCACGCACGAACCGGTCTTCCAGTGGAAGTATCGCTATCCGCTTTTCCTGGCCATCGCCATCGGAGCCTTCAATCAGCTCACGGGAATCAACGCCATCCTCAGTTACGTGCACACCATCTTTACCGCTGCCGGTTTCAACCAGCTTTCCAGTGACTCGCAGGCCATCGCCATCGGTGCAACGAATTTGGTCTTCACGCTTGTGGGCATGGCGATGATCGACAAGTTTGGCCGCAAGACCTTGCTCGTTGTGGGCGCTATTGGCGACGCCATTTGCCTCTCCGGCGTGGCGTGGATCTTCAATTCCAACAGCCACCAGTCAGCGCTGCTGCCCCTGCTGGTTTTGTTCATCGCATTCTTCGCGCTTTCGCAGGGACTGGTCGTGTTCGTTTACATCGGCGAAGTTTTTCCCAATGCGGTTCGCGCCAAGGGCCAGGGCGTGGGCAATGCCAGCCTCTCCGCAATCAACATGGCAATCCTGTTCACTTTTCCCATCCTGGCTCACAGCTTCAGCCAGGGAACGCCGTTCGTCTTTTTCGCCGCTGCCACTGTGGTGCAGTTGATTGTCGTTGCCTTGTTCTTCCCTGAGACCAAGGGTCAAACGCTGGAGGAGTTGCAGCGCAAACTGATGAGAGCCTAGGGGTAAAAGACTCTCAAAAAATGCGCCGGGTCGCGGCCCTTGTGCGATCCCAGCGCAGCCATTCCTGGCAAGAAACAACAGACTCACAGCGACTCGATCGCGTGGATGCTCTCCGCGATCTGTTCTCGTAGAGTTTCCGCATCGGCGTGGAAGAGTCTGCGCTCGCGCGCCGGCAACTGGTCCAGCAATTCGCAGTACTCGGTGGTTTCGCAGCCCGGAAATGCGACGTAACCCACCGCGCCCGCCATGGCGCAGCTCACCTTCACCAATTCCGCCACGTCCCAGGCGCCGTCCGCACGACGGGCCGAATGATGATCCGCGACCGCAGCCTCAAAATTGTCAGGCAGCTTCCAGTCGCCGATCAGTTGCCGGCCCGTCTCGCAGTGATCCCAGCCGAACAATTCGCGTTCGGCTTCAAGGATGGTGGCGGCGGCACCGCGATGCGTCTCCAGCAGTGCCGCGTATCCTTGGGCTGAATCACCGCCAGCGCCATGCGCCCAATGTCGTGCAGGATGCCGCAGGTATACGCCATGTCTTTGTCGATAAATCCCACCCTCGCCATCCGTTCCGCGATGATGGCGCACGCCAGGTTATGCCGCCACAACTTCCGCATCGATGGATAACTCATCGCCTTGCCGAGATAGGCGCGCACGCCGACCGTCGACGCACATCCCCTGCAAGGTGTTGGCGCCGAGCACGGCAATGGCCTGCAGAATGCTCGTGGAAGGATAGCGCGGGGCGTAGAGCAGGGAATTCGCCACTGTCAGAACTTCGCTGGCGAACGCCGGATCGGAGGAGATCAGATCGCACAGTTGGTGCAACTGCACGTTTTCATTGTTGGCCAGTCGCAAAACCCTTACGGCAACCTGGGGAAATGGCGGAAGGCGCAGATGTGCCCAGGGCATGTTGACCGCTTGTCCGTTTCGCTCTTCCATTCCCATCCCAGGCAGGCCCCTTTCGTCCCGGCATCTTCAATCTGCGCAGACAGCTTCCCTCTCCACACGTGCATCAGCCCGCTGCGCGCAGTCGAAGCGCACGCATGCCCATACATGTCTCTCTTCGGCAAGGGGCAGGGTTTTCTACAGGGAGAAATCATCACGCCATGCGGGAAGCAGCGGCGCGCCGCAACTCATTTCGCGACCCAGGTCTTGCCGTCCGTGCTCAACCATGCCTGACCTTTGTCATTAAGAATCTCAAAAACTGTTGCCGCCGCAGGGATTCCGCCCGCCTCAGCCGCTGTGTTTGACACTCCTCCGATAGCAGGCGCCTGTTCTGCGCCGGCTTGCCCTGCCGTTTGCTTGTGGACCTGAATGGCGCGATCGGTCCACTGCTGGGGCACACTCTTCCAGGTACTTCCGGAGTCGTCACTGAAAAAGAGTGCCCCTGCCTCGTCGATCGCCAGCATGCGGTGATCCGCGATTGCGATCGACACGGCGGACAAGTTGCTGGGAAGATGAATCGGTCGCATCGTCCCTGCAGCAATTGCTGCAGGTCTGCTCCGCTCGAATCCTCCAAAGCGCGCAACCGGCGCCGCCTGCAGCTCCGCCTCCTTATCTAAGACGACAACCTGTGCGCTGCTTGCCTGGGCGCCGCTGTCCGCACTGTGGTCGCTTGCCGGTGGCGCTGCCTTTGCCGCAAATAACTCACTTCGTACCTTTGCATTCTCGGTCTGAAGCTCTTTCTCCTCCTGTTGTTTCTGCTCCTCCTGCCACGCCGCCGCTTCCGGCGCCTTGTAAACGGTCGGTCTACCTCCCGCGAGGAATCCGTCGCCCGCCAGTCCCGGCACTTCTGCACGCGCAGCCGGCGCCGACTGCACAGGCGCCAACTCCGCGCGATCTATCGCTTCGGGCTGGCGAGGCATCGCAGAGGGCGCAGCCAACTCTGGTGCTTGCTGCCTCGCCTCCACCCTCGATCTTTTCGCCTTCAAGGCATTCGCCTCCGGCGGCGCAGGGACAGCCGGCGCAGGGACAGCCGGCGCAGGCACAACTGGCACAGGTGCAGCTTCGGCCTCTATCGGCTGCGGCGGAACTGAAGCTGGCCCCTTGCCTCGGGTGGCAGTCTGTTCTGCAACCTTGATGTTTGCGTCGTGCTGCCCAGTTTGCCTGATAAAGAGAGAGATGGACGCAACGGCGAAAGCGGCCACGACTGCGGTTGGAACCCAGACAAGCCGCCATCTGTTCCACCATGCATTTGGCCGAACGGTCACAGGCTCGGCTTCAGTTGGCGCCACTTTCGCGGCTGCCTCAGCCCCCGCCGCTTCCCACGCCAGCGCCACCACATGCCTGCAACGGCCGCACACCGCCAGATGCTTCAGCACCTCGCTGCGCTCGCGCTCGCCCAGCGCGCGCTCGGCAAATGCGTTCAAGCTTCCCGCATCGGGATGAAACTCGTGTTGGCTATTTGTTTCCATCGTCTTTTCGGTGCCGCATTCATCGTGCTGTCTGTTCTTTGAACGTCTCCATCTGCGAATTTTGCAGCAGTTTTTTCAGGTTCACATCCAGATCGCGCGGGTCCGCCCCCAGCGCCTCCGATGCTGCGCGCCTGCTCAGGCCGCCGCGTTCGAGACTCCTCACAATTTGCTTCCGGATTTCTGCTTCCACGCGTCGCAGCTTGCGGCTCACTGTGGCTTCGTGAACGCCAAGGATCTGCGCAATCTGTTTGAGCGTCTGCCCGTCGAGATAATAAGCCGCCAGCAAATAGCGTTCCTCCGCTGGCTGCTTTTCAACCGCCTCCTCGATCGCCCGCTCCAGCACCGATATCTCTTGTGTCGGTGTCTCTTCTGAGGCTTCCAGCGCCTCTGCATCAACGTCTTCCAGCGGTTCTTCGCGGCGGCTGCGGCGATAGTGATCTACATGTCGTTGCGCAAGCGTCGTCCGCAGCCAGCCCATCAGCGATCCACGGCCGCGGTAAGAAAGTAGCGGACACCGCCGCTGGCCGTCCCGCTCCGCCAGGCCGTAGAGTTCGCCATAAAGTTGATCGGCCAATTCCCGGCCCAGCGTCTCGCTGCCACTGATCGCAATGGCCGCGCGAATCAGCGGCTGCCGGTAGCTCGCAACAAAGTGCTCCCATGCGCGCTCGTTTCCGCCCGCGCAGGCGCGCGCCAGCACCAGGTCGGCCAGGCACAGGCCGCGGAAAAAGCCAGCCTGCTGCTGCAGCGTCGCAACCGCCCCCTCCGCCAGCCCGAGATTCCACGCCGCCCCAACTTCCAGCAGGATGCGCTCGAACTCGTCCTTCGCCAGCCCCCAACTGGCGGCATCGCACGCGCGCCAAAGTTCGTCCACCAAGGCGCGGTCCATCGCTCCCGGCAATGCCGCGATCTCCGCGCCGGCCGCGCCGGCTATGGATTCTGTTGGTGCCATCCCCACGCCCTCAAGATACGCCCAAAATCAGGACTCTCCTATTCGACGAACCCGGTGCCCGGGCGAAAGTTCCTGCCCGCCCTTGTGCGCAAAAAATCTTTGCAAGATTCCCTCTGCCCGGCGTTCTCTGGTCGAAAGCCGAATCAATCGATCAAAATCCGGCGGAGGAGTTCCATGAAAAGCATTGGGAAGTTTGGGGTTCTGGCAGCATTATTCTTTGCGTTCGCGCTGTTTCCGCAGCTCAACGGTGTCAAGGCGGCTGGCGGACCGGCGCAAACCGGAGGCGGTCCTTACCGCGTGCTCGCTCCCATCGAGAGCGGAAATCTTTTGTTGTTCCCCGTCGTCCGCGCGGACAATAAATCCACCGGCGAGACGCCGTTTGTTACCCTCGACGAAGGCCTCAAAAGCGGAGATGTTGAAGTCACCGAGGCGGGCAAGGCGCGCGGCCTGGTGCGGCCCAGAAATGGCGCCCCAGCCCCGGAATATTCCTACGGCGGTGACCAGGTCAACACGCTTGTCCTCGTCAATCACAGCAAGCGGCCGCTGCTCCTGCTCGCCGGCGAAATTGTCACCGGCGGCAAGCAGGACCGCATCATTGCCAAAGACCGTATCGTTCCCGCTGATGCCGATCCCATCGATCTTTCGGTCTTCTGCATTGAGCCGGGCCGATGGACTGAAAGCTCGGCCACTTTTGGCGCATCGGCCAGGTCGCCCGTCGCCAGCTTCATGGTGCAGCCTCAAGTGCGCGAGAAGGCCATGGTCGATCAGGATCAGCAGCAAGTCTGGAATTCCGTGCATGGCGCTATCGCAGGAATGGAAGTAGCCGCAGCTCCGCCCGTCGCCGGTTCGTCTGGTGGAAATTTCTCACACGGAGCGCCGACTCCGCGTGCTCTGCCCACCACAAGCTACGCCAAGGTCATGCAGAATAGCGCGGTCAGCGAAAAGGTGGACGAGGCCGCTGCTCCGGTGATGAGCGCCCGCGAGCAGGTGCTCGCCAAGCTGCGTGACGAACACGCCGTCGGCGTAGTGGTCGCCGTGCGCGGTGAGATTGTGTGGGCCGACCTCTTCGCCAACACCGATCTGCTCTCTCGCTATTGGACCAAGTTGGTCCGTTCCTACGCGGCTGAAAGCCTCGCGGAAGGCGAGGATCATCAGGCTCCCAGCGTGGCCGACGCCCAGCACTTTCTCGACACACCCTCGGGCTCTGCTGAAAACAGCCAGGGCGAGGTCGGCATCTATCGCTATCGCCAGCTTTCTGGCAGCGCCGCGGAAACATTCGTGCTTGAATCGCTGCTGCCAGGAACCGGCTACGACGTGCACATCAGCAAGATGAAACTCCGCGGCGAGCAGCGCAACATCGTACGGACTCGCCCCGACAGTCTGCCGCGGTTCGAACCGCCGATCTACCACTGAGCACAAAGGGTGCAGTGGCCCTCTCGAGAGGCTATGAGAATTGGGTTCCCGGGTCTCGATTTTGAGACCTGGGGCGCCGCACCGGAGTCATCCGCTTCATGCTTTCTGCCTCACCCGTGCCACACGCGGCGCCGCGATCAGCGTAAGTGCTACCAGGAAGATCGAGCCGGCAATATATGCCAGGTGGCCGTGGCGCAAGTCTTCAAACACGAGTTTCACGGCGACCAGCGCCAGCGAGGCGTAACCTAGCCGCGTCAGCTCGAGTCGCCTCCATCGCGCTCCGCCAAACACCAGCGCGAGGGCCGCTGCGCACAACGTCAGGGTCCGAACAAACGCCACATGATGCGCACCCGGAATCACTTTCAGCGCGATCAGCGCAATCAGCCCCTGCACCAGCAGTGCCACTGCGGCTCCGGCTGCCAGCGCGGCAAAGGCAAGATGCAGCGCTTGCGCTCGCCACGGCTCGCCTTCACGAGGTTCTGCAGCCGCGTAGCACAGAATCGCGCATACAGCGGCAAGCCAGATGCTCAGCGCCGGAAAGCCCGGCAAAGTCCCGATCAAAACGCTGACAAGAAAGCTCAACAGCCCCGACGCCGCCGCGGCAGCCGCCAGAAATATCATTCCGTAGAATTCAAAAGCGAGCCAACTCCGCCTGCGGCCCACGAACGTAGCTGCGACAGCGCCCGCGCCCAACGACGCAATCATCGCGAACGGTGGCAGGCAAAGCGAGCTCCCGGCCAGCCACAACGCCGCGCTCCACGCCGCAAATACTGCCGCGTTGCGCCGTTCCTCTCTCTTTGTGAAAACCGTGAATACTGCCGCATAACTCCCGGCCGACAAAACCAGGCAGACAATTCCAAGAATGATCGTGCTGCTCGACGGTCCGAAGTCTGCCAGGCTCACGGCGGCCAGCAGAAACGCAATCGTGGTCTGGACAATCTCAAATACTTGGACCCTCCGCCCGCGCAGCACGGTCTTTACGATCAGGGTGGTGGCGAATATCGCAAACATCACCAAACCGGGCGCAAGCAATGCTGTTTGGCCCAGCAGCGGGTAATCTTCGCGTGCGCTTTGCGGGCTGAAGTAGATAAAGATCAGAATCCAGGTCGCCGCATCCGCCGTGAAGGCTACCACCGCGCGAATCTCTGGCATGCGACTGAGTACCGAAACGAACTCGCAGAGCGCCGTCACAATCAGCATCACTGCGATAAACGGCAGCATCGCATGCGAGGCAATCCCCAACGCCAGAGCCAGTCCGGCAGTCACTACGCAGGTCACGCGCAGAACTGGCGTCAGATCCCACTTCCACGCGAGCCCAATCGCCGTAAGCGCATATGCACATAACACACCTGCGGCAATCGCCGGCGGCAAAATCGCGAAGCGTAAGGTGAGCTCCCAAAGCATGGGAGCAAGGATGAGCGCTGACGTGCAGGCATAAATGGTGCTCGCGAACCGCGGGCCGCCGCGGCTCCAGGCCGCCCACACCAGCCACCCGAAGGCGTATGCAATCCCAGCAGACGCAACCTCCAGCTTGGGCAGCGAGCTTGCTTCCTCCACGGCTCGCAGCAGGTAGGCGCCCGCAATGCCCAACAGCGCCCTTCCCAGCACCGGGAACAAGCTGCCTGCCTGCGCAATCGGCAAAGCCGCCGGAACCGGCGCCGCAACTGCCTCGGGCGCAGCATGAGGCCATCGCGCCGCCAGCGGATGCTCTAACGCATCCACACGCCGCTCCAGGCCTTCTACGCGCTCAACCAGCCGGTCGATTGCATCGGGAAGTTCGTTCATGGTTCCCACCCGATCTTGTCGAAACGATGCTCTTCTCAGTCGCCGGCCGCGGCTTCGGGAAGGCTCTTCTCAGGCCACGGAGGCAGCAACTTTACCAGCGCCCACAAAAAGAGCAGCGGCAGGATGGTCAATCCAATCGCCGCCAGCAAGCCTTCGCGCGTCACCAGGTCCATCTTGTAGGTTGTATAGCCCAGGAAGCTCTTCGAGAAGAGCTGTCCGCCGATCACTACGTTCCAGCGCATGGCAAAAACGCTGATCAGGATCAGGCTGCCGCAAAACACGTAGATGCGCTTGCGCACAATCTCTGAGAACTTCACCATCTGGGTCAGGAACAGCAGGACCAGCGGCACCAGCGTGCCCAGAACATCTGCAGCACGATCTGCGAAAAGAAGAGCTTGGTGTGCACCATAAAGTCCAGGCTGCGGAACGACTCGTCCGCCTCGTAGATGCGGTGAATCAGGTCGAGCATCTCCAGGCTGAAGTCGATGATGAAGATGTAGAACATGTACATCGCGATCGTATCCACGCAGCGCATGTCGATCTTCTGCTTGCGCAGCTTGGTCACCGCCATGTAGAGCAGCATCACCGCGGCGATTCCCGACACCATGGCCGAGAAGATGAACACCACCGGCATCAGCGGCGACGACCACCACGGATTGGCCTTGATCGAGCCGAAGATGAATCCCACATACCCGTGCAGCAGGAACGCCGAGGGAATGCCGATCAGCGTCACAATCCAGCCCACCTTTTCATCGATGTGCAGCGAGCGCTCGCTGATGTTGCTCGAACCCAGCGTCATCACTTTGTAGATCACGCGCAACAGGCCCGTCGACTGCTGCGACAGCAGCACGATGTCGCGCCGGTAGTCGAGCCAGATCTCGAACACCAGCACCGCCATCAGGTACCACAGATACACGTAGCCGAACATCGCCATGGCCGAGGTGCTGTGCGGCGTGAAGTACATCTCCGGCGAGCGCTCCGGATGGCCCAGGTGCAACTGCAGCGGCAGCGGCGCATCCAGCAGAAATGCCAGCGCCGTCAGCAGCGCCAGCCTGTAGGTAGGCTTCACCGCCTCCACACGAAACACGCGCTCCAGCGACGCCAGAATGAACGCGCCCGCCACCAGTCCCGTGATGTAGGGGTACAAAACGATCAGCACGCTCCAGTAAAGCGTCACCTCGTTCGGATACATGTAGCCTTCAACACCGCTCATAATGCCTCGCACATCCCTGTCTAGCTTTTATTCCCTTGTCCCTGGTCCCTACGTCCCTCGCACTATCGCACCGACCCGTCCAGCCCGTTATAAAAAGCCTTCGCCCCGGTCGACATCTGCGGTTTCAACACCTGCACGCGTGTGCGTCTTCAGGAACGCGTGAATCGGATCGTTGGGATTCTTCAAGTCGGCCAGTTGCCGCGCTCCGGTCGGGCAGGCCTCGCAGCACGCGGTTGTCAATCCCTTGGTGATGCGGTGGTAGCACAGCGTGCACTTGTCCGCGACCTTCTTCTCCGGATGAATGTAGCGGCAGCCATAGGGGCATGCCTGCACGCAATAGGCGCAGCCCAGGCAGTATTTCTGGTCCATCAGCACCACGCCATCCGGGCTGATGAACGTCGCGCCCACCGGGCACACCTGCGTGCACGGCGAATCCGCGCAGTGGTTGCACATCTTGGGAACAAAGAAATACTCCCCATCCCCGCCTTCCTTCACCACCGGAAATCCCTCCTTGCCGCCGTCCGGCGAAATCACCTCGGGATTCTCCAAATGGATGTCTGTCCGGTGATATCGCTCCACCCAAGTGCGGAAGAATCCATCCGGCACGTCGTTCTCTGTCTGGCAGGCGCGCACGCAGTTTCCGCAGCCGATGCATTTGGGAATATCGATCAGCATGCCCCACCAGTGCTCGCTCATCTTGTAGTTCGGCGAGTCTTCAGGCGTTCCGGCAAGCACGTGCTTCCAGGCCACGGCCGCCGCCGGCAAAAGGACCAGAAAATGACGCCGATCGATGTTCACTTCGCGCCTCCCTTGCGCCGCGCTCGTGTCTGCACCGATGGCCGGGCTGTGCGGGTTATGACAGGTCTGGCACGGCACGCCGCCCGAGTGATCCGCCGGATCCACCTGCGGAAAATTCTTCGGCTTGGCCGCGCTTGCCGTGTGGCACCGCGCGCACAGCACCACCGTGTCCGGCTTCACCGGAGTCATCGCCGCTGGATCATTGGCATGAATCGCCAGCGCCCCGTGACACGCTTCGCAATTCACGCGCGCGTGTGCGCCTTTTGTCTTCGTATCGGCAATATCCGTGTGGCATGTCTCGCACGTCTCGTGCCCCGCAAACTTCATCGGGTGCGCCGCAATCTCGCCGATCGCCGCTCCGCGATAGTGCCCATATTGCCCAAAGCTCTTTGGAACCACGTACCCGCGCACGATCAAAAACACCAGGAACGCAACAACGAAGAGCCCCGCAAACCGAAATAAGTGTCCTGCATCCTTCACACCGCTCATCAAGCGCTGTCTCCGTACAGCTCCCGCCGGAAAGCTTCCCTGTGATGAGTTAAGTGATCTGGGACACTCCCGACCTCTCTAAAGTCAGGCTTGTCGTACGGGGTTGTATGTGAGCCTGCTCACAATCCGGTGTGACGCGGTGCACGCGCCAGATGAAAACGCGCACACCACCACGCGTCCCCTTCTTTAGCATTCGATTGGGTTTTCGTGCCGTGCGAGCGAAAAGGCTAAAGCGCCGATTCCTGCGCGGTTTTCAGGTGAGTCAAGGTGAGCACAGTAATATCGTCGTCCTGGCCAAATCGTACGGCGGTCTCCGCAGCCTCCCCCGCGCCCGGCTTGCGCTCAAACAGACTACCCAACCGCTCGAATCCATAGATTTCGCCGCCCGCATTGCGCGCTTCCAGCAGGCCATCTGTATAAACGGCCAAATAGTCTCCAGGCGCGACAAGGAATTCAATCTCCGTGTAGCTGGCTTCGGGCGAAATACCCAGAGGCAGCGCGCCGGGCAATACGGTCTCGCGCCCATTCAGCCACGGTGCCGGATGTCCGGCACTGGCCATCGCGCAATGTCCCTCGCGATCCAGCCGCAACACCACGCACGTTGCAAAGCCTCCCTGCAATCGTCCGTAGAGGCGCCGGTTCAGTCCGGCCAAAATCTCATTCGGGCTGCTGGCAAGCTCAGCCACTACGCGCAATATACCCACGATCATCGAGACAGCCATCGCGGCTCTCAATCCTTTGCCGCTCACATCGCCCAGCACAACCAACGTCGAAGCGTTTTCCAGCGGAATGATCTGAAAGAAGTCCCCGCCCACTTCACGCGCCGGCCGGTAGGCGCTCGTTAGCGTGAATCCCGGCACTGTGGGCAGCTCTTCCGGGATCAGAACGTGCTGCAGCTCCCGCGCGTTCTTGAACTCCTGTTCCAACACGCCCTGCCGCTTGCTCTGGTCCACGGAGTATTGATCCACAGCATAGATAAATGAAATCAGCAGCAGCGCGGAGAAGATGTCTGCCGCATCGAAATAGTTGCCGTTCCACGTAAAAAAATGATGCCGCATGACGTTGTATACCGTTCCCCAATGAGTGAAACGCAACCCCTGCAGCGCAGTAACAGCCACCACGCCAATCAACTCGTACACTGAGGCCGTAATGGCGACCAGCCAGCTCGCCAGGCTCAGGCGTTTGCGTAGCGCAAACAGGAGCAGAACCACTGGATAGGCATCCGCGAGGCTGACAGGGTAGGAAAGCAGACCGTCGGCGATTTGGTACAAGTGCGCGTGTGCCCCACTCCAGTCCTGGCTGGTCACTAGCCAGTCAAGCAAACCCCCGGTAATGCTCGCCACCGCCAGGATTCGAGTCCATCTCCGCAACGAGGCGCTTTGGTTTAAGTCCAGAAGATACAGCAGGATAAACCACAAAGAAACGTCCTGGAGCCCCTCCACCACAAGGTTAAAGCCCGTGGCGAATTGAACATGAAAAGGGATATGTGCGTTGAACAGAATCAGGTGAAGCGGCTGCATCAGCGCAAACAGAGATACCCAGAGCAGCAGCTTCTGCGTGCGATTGCGCAGCCAGGCCATGAATCCCAGCAGCCCCAGCAGCGCATACAGCAGATTCACGTCGAAATAGAACTGCCTGTCGCGAAGCCATTCGTGGTCCAGCCTTCCCAGATAAGCCGCGATGGCGTCGCCGCTGCCCGCAAGCGGAGCAGGTCCCAACCCACCACCCTTCCCTCCATCAGTGAAATGGAGTGGCGCTGTCCACATCCGAAACGCCAGCACTCCACTCGTCGCCTTTCCCAGGCCAAACGAGTAGGGAGGAGTTCTGAATCCCCACTGCGGATCAGGAGGCATACTCCCAAACTGTCCGATTAGCCGTCCGTTCCAGTACACCTCGTAAGGCCCATCGGTCGGAAAGACGAGCAACGCAAGATTTGGCGTAGCGCCCGCCACCGGCATAAAGTCGATGTGCCGCCGGTACCACGCATATCCCGTGTAAGCGTAATGTGCCTGCGCGCCCCAGGGCGTCTCCGCGCTGATCGTCTCCCAGCCGTTAGAGCCGGTCGCGTCATCAATGCCGGGTTGCGCCCAGCGCGCGTCGTCGCCGAGGTGAAACTGCCAGGGACCGCCGAGGGTGACAGTGGCTTTGCCGAGTCCTTGTACGACCAGCGCAGGCGCGGACTGCGCGGATGCGCCGACCGCCTGCTCCGCGTGCAATACCGCAACAGCAAGGGCAATCAAGGCAAAAATAACTGGCAGGCGCAGCTTGCGCGCGGAAAGGGAAGCCATGCCGCCAGAATACCCCGGGGATCACCATGAAAGTAAAGAAGATTCCGCACCCCGCACATCGAATGCTTGAGCACCGTGCCGCGCCCGAGGCGATACCATGTTTCTTTGGAGTCATAAATGCCAAGAATCCTCGACGGCGCCGCCATCGCCGCCGCCATCAAGCAGGAAGTGGCCGAAGAAGTCCGCGCAATCGCCACGAAAGGCGTGCGGCCCGGCCTCGCTGCTGTTCTCGTCGGCAATGTGGCTGCGTCGGAGATCTACGTACGTAACAAGGTGCAGGCCTGCGCCGAGCTCGGCATCTACAGTGACCTCGTCACGCCGCCCGCTGACATCACCACTGAAGAGTTGCTCTCGCTTGTCGCCCAGCTCAACGCGCGCGACGACGTCGACGGCATCCTCATTCAGCTTCCGCTCCCCCCGCAGGTCGATGCCAAGGCGCTGCTCGACGCCATCGCTCCCGCAAAGACGTCGACGGCTTTCATCCCGTAAATGCTGGCCGTCTGCTCGCCGGCCGTCCGGCACTCGCGCCCTGCACGCCCGCAGGCGTCATCGAAATTCTCAGCGCAGCGAGATTCCCATCGCCGGCCAGCACGCCGTGGTCGTGGGCCGCAGCGACATTGTGGGCAAGCCCGTCGCTATGCTTCTGCTGCATCAGAATGCGACCGTCACCATCTGCCACTCCAAGACACGCGACCTGCCCGCAATCACAAAGCAGGCCGACATTCTCGTTGCCGCCATCGGCCGTCCCGGCTTCATCACGCCGGAGATGGTCAAGCCCGGCGCGACGCTCGTCGACGTGGGCATAAACCGCCTTAACACGCGCGAAGAATTCGACCGCTTCTTCAAAGGGGACGCAAAGCGCGAAGCCACATTCGCCAAACGCGGTTCCACCATCGTTGGCGACATCGATCCCAAAGCCTTCGCGCTCGCCGGCGCCTACACTCCCGTCCCCGGTGGTGTCGGCCTGCTCACCATCGCCATGCTGATGGCCAACACCGTGCGCGCGGCAAAACTGCGCCGAGGGCTTTAATCATGCGCTGCCCTTTTGAAGGGTACGGGCTTCAGCCCGTACGTAATTCACCCCAGATTGAAAGGGCTTTAGCCCCTGACGGAATCTCTGCTTGTGGCGGCGTACCGCGTTGGAGGCCCGGCCAACCATGTTAAGAGTCGGCCTAACCGGCGGCCTGGGCAGCGGCAAAAGCACCGTTGCCGCGATGCTGCGCGACCTCGGTGCTCACGTCATTGAGTCCGATGCGTTGGGACGCGCGCTCATGGAGCCTGGCCAAAGCGTTTTCGCCGAAATCGTCGCGCACTTCGGCCCACAAGTCGTCAATCCCGATGGCCGCCTCAACCGCGCTCGCCTTGCCGAAATCGCCTTTCGCCAGGGTCGCCTGCAGGAGCTGAATGCCATCGTGCATCCGCCCGTCATCGAAGCCCAGCGCCGCTGGATGAACGAGGTCTTTGCCCGCGATCCCGCTGCCGTCGCTGTGGTCGAGTCCGCGCTCATCTTTGAGGTCGTCCGCGATGCCCTGGCCCGCGGCGAAAAAGGGGGTACCCTCGCCGACTGGCGCCGCCGCATCGACCGCATCATCGTCGTCACTGCGCCCGACGCGCTCAAGATTGCGCGCTATGTCGCCCGGGTCGCTCCCAACTCAACCAATCGAGCTGCGATCGAAGCCGACGCCCTCAATCGCCTCTCCCACCAGGTACCCGACTCTGAGAAAGCAACTCAGGCCGACTATGTGCTTGATAACTCGGGTGATATCGCCGCGTTGCGCGCCCAGGTCGAGGCAATTTGGCCGCGCCTCGAGGCCCAGAGCAACAAATCTCCCGGCAACTTGTCTCTACAATAGGAGAGGCGGTCACGCCTCAAATAGCGGAACTTTGCCCCGCAGCCGGCGTATCCAACTCAGGAAGGATTTTGCGGATCGCGCACCATGAAATTGACTCGCATTCTCATCATCATTTTGGTTTTACTGGGCGGATTCTGGTTCATTACCACCCATCTGCAGCCCGGCCTTACCATGGCCCGCCCCACGCTGTTTGCGTCCGGAGGCGCCGGAGTTCCGCTCGAACTCACTGAGGCTCATGTCGCTCCCGCCTACGACGCCGAAGAACAAAACAATATTGCCATCTATAAAAAAGTGTTGCCCTCGGTGGTCAACATTACATCCACTACTCTGGTCTTCGACTTCTTTTATGGAACCGTCCCGCAGCAAGGCCAGGGCTCAGGATTCATCCTCGACAAGGCCGGCCACGTTCTCACCAACTATCACGTCGTTGAGGGCGCCAATCGCGGCATCGAAGTCATGCTCTATAACAAGCACCGCTACACGGCTACCGTGGTCGGCGTGGACAAAGTCCATGACCTGGCGCTGCTCAAAATCGATGCGCCAGAACTGCAGCCCGTCACGCTCGCTGACTCCTCGCAGCTCAACGTGGGCCAGAAGGTGTATGCCATCGGCAATCCCTTCGGCCTCAGCGGCACCATGACCCGCGGCATCATCAGCTCCATCCGCTCCATCCGCAATGGTGACGGCGCGCCCATTGAAGACGCAATCCAGACCGATGCAGCCATCAACCCCGGCAACTCCGGCGGCCCGCTGCTCAACTCCTCAGGCGAAGTCATCGGCATCAACACCATGATCGCCTCCAACGGCGCCGACCAGAGCTCCGGCATCGGCTTCGCCATCCCCATCAACACCGCCAAGGCCGTGCTCGCCGATCTCATTCGCTACGGGCGCGTCAAGCGGCCCTCGCTGGGCATCGTCTCCTACGCCATTGGCCCCGATCTCGCCTCGCAAATGGGCCTCGCCGCCGACTACGGCGTCCTCATCCAGCGCGTCATCCCCGGCGGAGCAGCCGAGCGCGCCGGCCTGCACGGCGGCAACCAGCAGGCCTACGTCGGCAACACGCCCATCATGCTCGGCGGCGATCTGATCGTCGCCATCGACGGCCAGCAGGTCACCGATCCGCAGGACATCAGCGCCATCATGGACAAGCACCAGGCCGGCGACACAGTCAGCGTCACGATTCTGCGCGGCCAGCACAAGATGACCTTCAAGCTGATGCTCGGCGAAGCCCGAGACACGAATATCTAGGGTAGTCAAGAGGCGCTCATCCGCCGCAGCCGCTCATCCGCCACCGCATTGATTGCCGGGTGCCCCAGGTCCCGATTTTTGGACCTGGGACAGCACGACACTCACCAATCGAAGTGCCTGATAACTGACAACTGTTCTTCAGAAGCCGGCGTTTATCTCCGCCTCCACCACCTGAGCCACCTGTGCTTGTGCCAGTTCCGCCGGTTCGCCATAATGCGTAGCCACAACTTCTGCCGCGCGCGAATCATTCACGTACGGCCGCACCATCGCCAGCTTGATGCCCGACTCTGCTGCCATCTGCGCCACGGCAGTCTTGCTCGAAATCGATTGCACCAGCCCGAGAATCGCAGTCACAATCGTTCCCACGGCCTCGATTGCCGCCAGCGCATGTTGCTGGCTCTTCCCATCCACAATCTTCGCTGCGTTCAGCAGCGCGGCATTCACTTGTTGTTGCAGCCCCACAATCTGGGTTTGCAGTTGCGCCAGCAAACTGGCTGAAGGATCGGCAAGATACGCCTTCGCCTGCACCACCAGCAGGTTCGTCGCTGCATCGAACCCTACCGTTGCCGCCGCAAAAATTGGCGCATCCGCCGGAGCCAGCAGCGACGCCGTCGAGTCCACCGTCGTCACGGCGCTCTGCAAGGCCGGTGTCCAGTTCACAATATCCTGCGCCACTCCTGTCGCTGTGCAGCCCTGCATCCACGGCAGCGGAATCAGCAGCGCGATCAGCATCCACGCGCCCAGCTTCGCCGTGCTCCCTTGCTCCTTTGTTCCATCGCTCCCTGCTTCCGGGTCCTTCGCCAGCAGTCCCAGCAGCGCCGTCGCCAGTGCGCTTGCCAACGACACCACGGTGCCGTTTCCAGCTTTGCCCAGGGTTAGCCCCTGCTGCGAAAGAACTCCGGCAATGCTGGTGACCGCAATCAGCAATCCCGCGGCCGACGTCTTCGGATGATTCCAGATATTCGTGATGAAATTCATTTTGGAAATACTCCTGCGGGCCGCAGCTTCTCTTACGGCGAGCGCGATTTATTTGGTTGGTTGTGATTACGCCTCGAACTTCTCCCACGCAGGGCCGGTACGATCCCGTGAGTCGATCGAACACCGGCCTTGCGCGAGAGCCCTGGCGATTCTCCAATTCATGTGAAGCGAAGCCACAACCGTTCTGTGGCTTTTTCATCAAAAAAGCCATCTTGAACGTCGCAAGAAACGCCACATAGAAATTGGAGAACCGCCGCAACGCAGCCCTTTTGCTCTGAACGCCTCCGTGGTTCCGGCCCAGCATTCAATCAGGTGCCGCTCTATCCAGACACACAACGGCCCCGCGCCCAGGCGCCATCCGCTTGCGCGGTTCCACCCATCGCTCATTGCCCACGCGCCTGTGAGCCCTTCAACAGGTTGAGAGAATGGGTTCACCGCATCGGGACGGCGTACTCATTCGCCCGGCGCTGAACATCCGTCGTTTGTCTGGTTATGTATAAGGATAGGCAATCTTAGGCTAATTTCATGCAAAACGCCGCCCCGCGTGACTCGCTGAAAAATAATCTAGTTGCAACAAAGTTGCGCGTTCACCCTCTTGACAAGAAGATTTCGGAGGCCAAAACTCTCACCTGATCCCTGATCCCTGATCCCTGATCCCTGATCCCTGATCCCTGATCCCTGATCCCTGATCCCTGATCCCTGATCCCGGATCCCTGATCCCTGATCCCTGATCCCTGATCCCCGGTTTCTATTCCCCTCTTCCCTCGTTCCCTTTGTCCCTGCTCTTCACGTACCTTCGTCCACGCACCTCATACTCCCCGCTCACTACGCGCGCAATCGCCTCGGTATACGCCTGATGCTCCTCCTCGAGAATTCGCTCTGCGAGCGAATGCGCATCGTCCGTCTCGAGCACGGGAATCGTACGCTGCACTACGATCGCCCCGTGGTCCAGTTCCTCGTCGACAAAGTGCACCGTGCACCCTGTCACCTTCACGCCATAATTGAACGCCTGCTCCTGCGCGTCCAATCCAGGAAACGCCGGCAGCAGCGAGGGATGAATATTGAGAATGCGATGGGGAAACGCGGCAACAAATTGCGGCGACAGCAGCCGCATGTAACCGGCCAGGCAAACCAGGTCAACTTGATGCGCCTTCAGGCAGGCCGCGACATCAGCATCATGTTCTTCGCGCTTGCATCCCTTTGAAACGAAGACCGCCGTCGGCAGCCTCATCTCGCGCGCTGCAGCCAGCCCCGGAGCCTCTGCCACATTTGAGATCACCACCGCGATCTCAGCGCCTCGCAGCCTTCCCGCGCGGATCGACTCGGCAATCGCCAGAAAATTCGATCCCCGGCCCGAAAGTAAAATCCCGAGGCGCAAAGGCTTGGCTGACGGTGGATCGTGTTGCGAACTGCCCAACGAACGGCCCCCTCAAGCGAGTCAGCGAGTCAGCCGGCTGTCGTAGCGCATTCACTAGCTCCGCTAACACCGCTAGCTTCGCTGCTTACGTATATTGCACGCGCCGCTCGCCCTTCACCACGCGGCCAACCACGTAGAACTTCTCTTCGGCTCGGTCCAGCAAATTCTTGGCGCGCGTAAACTTCGCTGCCGGGATCGCCGCGATCAGTCCGATGCCCATGTTGAACGTGCGCATCATCTCTTCCTGTGGCACGTTCCCCAGTTCCCGCAAATGTTCAAAGATGGGCAGAACCGGCCACGAGCCGATCTCCACCTGCGCCGTCACGCCCTTGGGCAGAATGCGCGGCAGGTTTTCCGTGATGCCGCCGCCGGTGATGTGCGCCATGCCCACGGTCAGCCCGCCCGTTACCAGCTTCTGAATCACGTGCAGGTAGCTGCGGTGCGTCCTCAGCAGCGCTGCGCCGGCCTTTTCCTTGATTGCCGTCACGTATTGCGTCGCCTTATAGCCGCCCACTTCAAACAGCAGCTTCCGCGCCAGCGAGTAGCCATTGGTGTGCAGCCCCGTCGAGGGCAACCCGATCAGCACATCCCCCGCCTTGATTCCCACGCCGGTGATCATCTTGTCGCGGTCCACTGCGCCCACAATAAATCCCGCCAGGTCGTACTCGCCGTCCTGGTAGAACCCCGGCATCTGTGCCGTCTCGCCGCCAATGAGCACGCAACCGTTCGCCTTGCAGGCATCCGCTAGCCCGCTCACCACGCTTTCCACCACGTCCGGATCCAGTTTGCCGGTCGCCAGGTAATCCAGAAAGAACAGGGGTGTCGCCCCTTGCACGGCAATGTCGTTCACGCAGTGGTTCACTAGGTCGCCGCCCACCGTCTGGTGCAGCCCCAGTTCGAACGCCACCTTCAGCTTCGTCCCCACTCCATCCGCCGAGCTCACCAGGATTGGGTTCTTCCAGCGCTGCACGTCCAGCCGGAACATGGCGCCAAAGCTGCCGATTCCTCCCAACACGTTGCGGTTAAAGGTCTTTTGCGCCAGGTACTTGATGCGCTCCTTGGCGTGCTCGCCGCTGCGCAAGTCCACTCCTGCGTCGGCGTAGGTCACGGATTTGGGTTTGGTCTCTTGAGGCACGGCCCAAGCTTTCTTTTCGGGAAGATATTCGGCGCGGTTGAGCCGGAAAGCAGAATTCTAGCAGCAATTGAGCAGGGCATTTCCCACAAATCGATAGGCCGCGCCTTTGGCTGCTCCAGACGCTCCTCGTACGCCACCTCGGAGCTACCGGAAGAATGAATGGAAAGTCGGCTTGACATCCGGCTCAATTCGCCCTATTCTGATTTGGAAAGTCGGCTTTACATGGCCCAGACCATCGCAAATCGCGTCAAGGAGCTTCGCATCGCCCTGGGCTGGACGCAGGAGCAACTCGCCCAGGCCGCCGGTGTCTCCCGCCAGAGCATCAACTCCATCGAACGCAACCGCTACGTGCCCTCGCTCGAGCTGGCCCTCACCTTCGCCCGCATCTTTGCCTGCTCCACCGACCACATCTTTCAACTGGAGAGCCTCTTATGACCCACCCCATCCTCAGCAGGATCCCCATCCTCCGCGCTTTCGTCGATGAGCGCTTTCTCGACCACCGCCAACGCGCCAGCAGCATCGCTGGCTTTGCCACCCTCATCGTCTCCGCTTGCCTGTTTGAATATCGAATGATCGTCGATCACACAATCAGTTGGGACCTGTTTGCTGTCATCCTCACCTTTGCCGTCTTCAAAATCTCCCTCTTTGCCTGGTACCGCTTCAACGACTAAGCCCGAAAGGAGACAAGATCATGTGCCTGCCCTATCGCTTTCGTAATCCGAGAACCCGCTTGATGATGGTCATTGCCAACCTCTCTCTCGTCCTCGGTCTGGCTCCTTGGATCTTCCGCGAGTACATCCACGTGAATCACCTTCCGCTTGACGCATTCTGCGGATTCTTTCTGGGCCTATCGATCACTGTCAATCTGTTCTGCCTTCGCACCGCCCGCCGCTGTCCTGACCGAAACTGAAAGAGACCGAGCCTGAAACTGTCTGCAGGAAAGGCTCTGCAAGCGAAGCGCGCCCGCCAGTTCAACGAAAGGAAGACCAGGCCATGATCCTCAGTAAACTGCAAAACTCGCCCGCAAAGGTCATCCCCATCGCCATGGCGTTCGTGGTGGTCGGCATGTCGATGCTCACCATCGGTATCACCTGGCCCCGGTTCTCGCCCCCGCTCCCGCACCCGGGAACGGATTGGAGCGACTTCTTTCGCGGCGTCATATTTGGTATCGCCATCGCCCTTGAAATCTGCGGCGCTGTCCTCGCGGCCACGGCTGCCGCATCAAAGAAGCGCAAAATAACATAAACGCCTCCGCCAAATTGCATTTGGCTCGCTCACGCCCTTCGACTTGCCGCCTTGAAACAGCGCGATTCAATTCAGCGGTCGTGCGGCCATTGGCCCACTATACTGAATCCACCATGAGCGCCGAGATCCGGAGCGCAGAAATTCGCGTCCCACAACACACCCGTTCCCAAGCCCTCCAGCAGCGTGCCGAGCGCCTCTTTCCTGGCGGCGTCAACTCGCCTGTGCGCGCTTTCCGCGCCGTCGGCGGCAATCCCCCCTTCATCGAGCGCGCCGAGGGTGCATATCTCATCGATGCCGACGGCAATCGCTATATCGACTACTTCGGCTCCTGGGGCCCCATGATCCTGGGCCACGCGTTTCCGCCAGTCGTTGAAGCTATCCAGCGCGCCGCACGCAACTCCGCCAGCTTCGGCGCCTCCACCGCCGCCGAGGCCGACCTCGCCGAGCGCATCGTCGCCTGCTATCCGGCCATCGAGAAAATGCGTTTCGTCAGCTCCGGCACTGAAGCCACCATGTCCGCCATCCGCCTGGCACGCGCCGCCACCGGCCGCGACGTCATCGTCAAATTCGAAGGCTGCTATCATGGCCACGCCGACGGTCTTCTCGTCAAAGCCGGCTCCGGCGTCGCCACCTTTGGCATCCCCGGCTCTGCGGGCGTTCCAGGAGAGATTGCCCACCTCACAGTGGCTCTGCCGTACAACGACCTCGAAGCGGTTGAAGCCGCCTTTACCGCCCACCCCAACTCCGTCGCCGCAATCATCGTCGAGCCCATCGTGGGCAACGCGGGCTGTATCCCGCCCGCACCCGGCTATCTCGCCGGTCTCCGCGCGCTCACCGCGCATCATCGCGCACTGCTCATCGTCGATGAAGTCATGACCGGCTTTCGCGTCGCTCTCGGCGGCGCATGCCAGCTCTACTCGCTCGACCCCGACCTCGTCACACTGGGAAAAATCGTTGGCGGCGGCCTTCCCGTCGGTCTCTTCGGCGGCAAGCGCAAGTTCATGGACCAGCTCGCTCCGCTCGGCCCCGTCTATCAGGCTGGAACGCTCAGCGGGAACCCCCTCGCCATGGCCGCCGGCCTCGCCACGGTCAGCTATCTCCAGGAACACGCGGGCGAAGTCTATCCGCGCCTCGAAGCCACCACCAAAGCTGTCGCCGAAGGTGTCGCCGCAGAAGCCGCCCGCGCCCAAATCGCGCTCGTCACCAATCGCGTTGGCTCCATGTGGACATGGTTCTTCACGGCCGGTCCGGTTACCAACTACGATCAGGCCGCGCGTTCAGACACTACCGCCTTCGGTCGCTTCCACCGCGAAATGCTCGATCGCGGCATCTGGCTTCCGCCTTCGCAATTCGAAGCCGCATTTATCTCCGCCACCCATGGAGACGCCGAAGTCCAGGCCACCCTCGCCGCCGCGCGCCAAGCATTCCAGACTGTCCGAGCCTAATGAATGAAAGCAAATTGGAAGAACCATATCATGGCACCGACTTCGGTCCCTTCCGGGTTGCCAGGCAGGTACTACCGTCCGGAATTGGACGTCTTGCGCTGTGTTGCCTTTCTCATGGTGTATCTTTCCCACACAATTCCTGTTGAGGCAGGTTCATCGCACTGGCTCAAGGCATTTTCGAATGCCAGTGCATTCGGGGTTCAAGTATTCTTTGCCTTGAGTGCATTTCTGATCACGGAGTTGTTGAGTCGTGAAAAGAGCATTACCGGATCAGTGAATGCGCGAGCATTCTACGCTCGCAGAATCCTACGAATATGGCCGCTATATTTCTTTGCCTTAGGGTTCGGCTTCTTGGTTTCTCGTCTGCATTCTGGATGGGCAATCCCTGTCCGTGGGCTTGCAGCTTATCTGCTTTTCGTCGGCAATTGGTATACCGGCCGCCACGGGTATCTTCCAGCTGGCATCGGGCACCTCTGGACCATCACCGTTGAGGAACAGTTCTATCTTGTGTGGCCGATGCTTGTGAGGTACACGACTAAGCGCAACCTCGCAATCTTCTGCTGCATAGGCTGGGTATGCAGTCAGGGCGCGCTCATCTCTCTTTGCCGTCACCATGCTCCGATTACGCCTCTGGTTTGGACAAATTCACTGGTTCAACTTCAGTACTTTGCTCTTGGCGCAGGCGTAAGTCTATTTTTGAATCAGTCGACCCCGAAGATCGGCAGAAACCTCCGGGGATTAATGATCATGTGCTCCGTGCTTGTCCTATTCACGGCCGATTTCGTTTTTGGCCCGCAGAATGGAGAGGGCCCCTCCTCGGTCGCCCAAACTTACCCGGAATTCCTGTTGGTGGGAGTGACAGTTACAGTGTTGCTCGTCGGCTTCCTGGGTCT
>CAWJDG010000097.1:0-105408 GCA_963841365.1 uncultured Acidobacteriaceae bacterium | reverse complement strand
CAGCAAACACAGCATCAAGGATTTTGAGATTACCTGCCAGCACTTCGCCAACAGCGGAACCAACATCGACAGCAACACGCGGACGATTTACGAAGTTGTGCGCCCACATTCTGTCAAGAAATTCCCTAGATTCAACATGGGTTTTATCAACTCGCAGGCTGTCAATCCAACTGCAAGATCACTGACCTAACCGTGATTCAATAACGGATTTACCAACCGCAATTCAAAAATTCTTCCCGCCAGTTGCACGCTGTCAGCAATCACTGATGTCAACCTTGGCGACGGTCTGCTGATCTTTTCTCGTGCCAGCCGGACAGCGGCAATCATTGACTCATGACAAGAGCAGTCGTTCCGCCAATTCCATATTCCACCTGATCGATCCACTCGGCAAGATGGCACGGCGCTCGTGAGCCTCCATGCACTCCGCCGCGAACGACCGCTGGAGCGATTCTCCAGTGATCCTGCACAGAACCACTATTTCCTTCAAGGTGGAGATTTTGACCTTCAGCCTGATTGCGCTCATGTCAGACTCCGAACTACGCTTCCGAACCTTGGGTATTCCCGCTCGATTTTCCCCCGTAAATTTTCAATTCTTCCACAACCACTGCCCATTGGGACATTAGCTCATCGCGCAGCACGAACACTTCCTTTCTGCGATCCTGACTCGTCAGCGGCGAAGTGATTTCGTGCATGAGTGTGTCCCGCTTGATTTCGAGCAGTTCCCGCTGTGCATGCAGTTCGAGACCCACAGTTGGCGGAGAATGTCATTCAACTCATCCATATGCGCAGCCATTTTAGCGCGACCGGATCAAGAAATCCGCTCAGCGGAAGACGGGTATGCAACACGGCCCCACTTGAGCCGGGCTTCAGTTTGCCCCTTTTTCCTGCTCGCATCCGTACGCAAACACGCTCTAGGATCGGGCGCTAGGATCAGCGCGGCACTCTTACGATGAAGGGCTTTCCTTCAATCTCGAAACCAGCGAATCCATAATGCGTTTGCTTCTCGCCGTTCTTTCGATTTGGCGGCTATGCTCTCGCTCAGCCCTGGCCCATTCCTTGTGTAACCGTTCTTCTCGTGCAAACCTTTCGGCATGTGCCTGTGGACTCTCAACGCAGCTTGGGCAGACATTCGCATAGCCTGGCTTGCCGGGCCGAAGTTGGAACTCCCTTTGCACTTTGAACAGACCATGGTGGCCTCTCTGCTTTACCAGCGTACTCGCGCGCAGTCTCAAGGGCAAAGTGGGCTTGTTGAAACATTGCGGGATGGCAGTAGAGGGACACCATGCGTGATGCAGCCTCAGCCTCGGTGCTGGTCAGAAGAATACCGAGGACGTACGAATTTGATGGCACTAGTGCGTCATGCAATCAACCAAACGTGTCATTGAACCCATATGGTAACGGGCTCCAATGTTACTTGTACGTCATTGGCGAAGGGACCAGGGCGACGAGCGAATCCGAGCCGTTCTATTTAAAAACCTCTGAGCCAAAGGAGAGGATACAAATGAAGAACCTGTTTCTGAATCTGTATGTGAAGCTCCAGGGCCTGAAGAACGGCGAAGAAGGTCAGGACTTGGTTGAATATGCATTGCTGGTTGCCTTAGTTGCTCTCGCATGTATCACTGGCGTCCAGAGTGTAGCCACCGCAGTCAACAGCGTGTTCTCGACCATCAGCGGCTCGTTAGCGTAGTTCCGGTAGAGGATCGCGGGAAAGCCAAAGGCCGGGAGTCCAGGATTCACGTTTGCAGGCCAAGGACTCCCGGTGCAAGATGCTTATGCCCTGGGGATTGGTGAGCCGACACTGTCGCGCTCCTGCTCCTCCTGCCTCTCCAGCAGGTCTATCGCAAGCTGCAAGATGTGGCTTTCATTGAGCGACTCATCCCGACGGCGGGTGATTTCGGACCTCTGCTCGTCAGTCAAGGGTTCGGTTTCGAGCTCATGGGCCAGCGAGGAGCAGACATTGTGGCTCAGTGCCAATTGCGCTTTCAGGGATTGAACTTTAAGGTTGCGCTTGATCGATTCCAAGGCCCACCCCCCGGGTAATGCACACCGGGCCGGTGCTACAGGTCGATAGCAAGGCCCCTTTTCTCAGGCGAATTTCCTACCTGAGGGCACGCACAGGAAAGACTATAGCGCGTTTGGATCAGCTACGTGATCTAAATCACTCTTGACCGCCCTTAGGCGAGGGCGTATAACCGATCCAACTTCCCGGTCTCATATTCCGCCCGGCACAATAGCTTCACAACGTCCCGCAACCGGGCCTCTGCGCAAGTGTGTGTCTGGAGATCGTATGGATTTTGTTGACAGAGAGCTGAAGTGCATGGAATGCGGAGCCGCGTTTCTGTTTACGGCTGGTGAGCAGGTCTTCTTTCGCGACAAGAAATTTTTGAATGACCCTAAACACTGCAAACAATGCCGCTCGAAGCGCAATCATAACGCCCGGAAGCCGGTTCGCACTGAGACTCGCTTGATGTGTGCGGAATGCGGATCGGAGACGACGGTTCCCTTCACACCAAGGCGCGGCAGGCCGGTCCTTTGCCGCGAGTGCTTTCAGAAAAAGATTGCCGCAAGCTAACTCCTGACAGCGTAGACGAGCAGCGCCCCCGAATCCGGGGTCATCTCGGATTCGAGTCCGACCAAACTTACAACTCTCAAGGGGGTACTACAAGGGACTATACGGGCGTTCAGGCTGAACGCTGTACCCAGGTCAGCAAAGACAGGTCACGTGGCAATTGCCGCGCTGAGGTTCGCACGCAAGGCCCTGCTCAAACACAGTGACGCGATGGCCGAACTTGATGCGGAGATCAAAGCAGAGAGTCGCAGAACCGCTTAGGGCGCGCCATCCCCACAATCTCCCCACGATACAGATTACTCATCATTTCCCTTCGTTTCTTTTCAGTACTTTAGGCTGCCAGCCGTTCCGCGTAAGTCGTTGATAATACGTTAGTTTTTCGATTCATAACCCCAAGGTCGGCAGTTCGATCCTGCCCTCCGCCACCAACACTGCGTGGGGCAGCCGCTCGCCGAGCGCTCGCATAAGTCGCGCTGCTACCTAAAGGAACACGTTTTTTCGTCTATTGGGATTTCTTTCTGGGAACTTTCGCGCCTGCTTTTCGAGCCTCGGAAAGACCGATTGCAATGGCTTGTTTGCGACTGGTTACTTTCTTTCCGCTGCGACCGCTCTTCAACTTGCCACGCTTCATCTCGTGCATCTCTGTCTTCACGTGTTTTCCGGCGGAGGGACCATATTTGCGGGTCGATTTCCCGGCGGATTTCTTTGCGGTAGATTTCTTCGCAGTTCTTTTCGAGCTTTTCTTTGTTGCCATGTATATCTCCTTTTCAATATTGATAAAGGGAGCATCGCGTCCCGTCAGGCGTCCGGCGTTGCATCCAGCCTGTATCTGAATTGAGGCAATGATCGGGCCAAGTGTTGCCTTGATCCCTGGGATCAACATGCGCGCCTGACGTGCGAAGCGATTTTGGGCGGCTTGCTCTTTACTGGGCCGGCGGCAGCAGATCGGCGGTCAGTGCGCAATCCTTGAGCTCTCGCAGACCCGCAGCAACCGACTCCGCGTTGAGTTTTGCGCCGGCTTTGCGGCTGTGCTGGAAATCGAAGAAATCGGCGTGGGTAGCTTCCTGGCCAAGCGCGTCATATTTGTTGGCGGTGATGGTGTTGAGGTCAATGAAGCGCGCGCCGCTCACGCGTGCTGCGTCGGCAGCCCAACTGGCATAGCCGTCAAGGCCGCGGATGACGCGCCCTTCAAGCCATTGATCGCGCGGCGGCGGCGAACAAATGATCACGTTCGCGCCCTTGGCCCTGGCGTCGGCAACGTACTGGCGCAGATACCAGCCATAACTATGAATGGTCTCTTTCTGATGAGTTGCGGGCGAATCGATCTCGCTGGTTTCATCGCCATCGCCCATCAGCGTGGTGCGGTCAGGATAATTCTGCGAGTTTTTGGCGTCGTTGTGGCCGAACTGGATAATGACCCAATCGCCGGGCCGCAACTGATCGACGATCTTCTGCCACGCACCTTCCTGGATGTATCCGCGGCTGCTGCGGCCGCCCAGCCCGTCGTTGTAGACGTGAATCCTCGCGCGATCGAATAAGGGAATGATTTCCGAGCCCCATCCCCACGGACCGGTGTCGCCATTTCCCGAGCCGGTGTGCATGATGGAATCGCCGACCAGGAACAGCGCCGGGTGCTCGACAGATGTGGCTGGAGCCGATTCCGTAGCCGGAGCCAGCCCAGGCTGCATCTGCGCCATCGGCACGCCGATCAGGTCCGGACCGAGTTCCACGCATGTACGCACCAGGTCATCCGCGACCATGCGGCCGAAGACCTTCTTGCCCCCGTCGTTCAGATGCGTACGGTCGAGGGGCGCGGAGCCATTTTCCGCATGCTGGTCGGCGTTGCCGGTGGCATCGAATGCGTCAGCCTGGGCTTGCGTCATTCTGCTCAAGAGCGCGTCGGACATGCTCAGCAGATCGACGAAGGTGACATACTCTTTTGCTGCGACTTGCCGCGCGGCGTCGGCGTAGAGTTGCAGATCGGCGTTGGAGGGCTTGCCGTCGCGGAAGGTCCTTCGCGCCAGCGGAGAAACGATGACTGGGATGGCCCCGATGGCGCGAGCATCGGCGATATAGCGCTGGAGATTTGCCGCATAGGTCGTGTCGGGGTCAGTATGGCGCGCTGCATCCGGCTTTTGGTCGTTGTGACCGAACTGGATCAAGTAATAATCGCCATGCTGCGCGAGCGCTTTCTTCCACGCGCCCTCGTCGATAAAGCTCTTGCTGCTGCGACCGTTGAGCGCGTCGTCGATGCAGGTGACATTGGGCGTCAGGTCCGCGCAAAAGGCGGGACCCCATCCGCCCTGGGGAGCGACGGTGGAATCGCCCACCAGAACGATGGTGACCGCCGCACCGTTGAAGATGCTCATGGCCTTCACGCCTTCCGGCGGCAACGGGGCCGGTTTGGGCCGCACATATTTCTTCATCCGAGGGACCGCTTTGCCGAGGTCTACCGCGACCATGCGCCCGAAGATATAGCTGCCCTGCCAGTTCAGGTGCGTTTTGTCCGGGATGGTTTTGCCGTCGGTGTCCTTTTTTGTGATTCCGAGTTTGGTCCCCTCGGCCTCGCCGATCTGATCCAGGTGGGCGATGCTCTCTTCCTGCAGGTCGATTAGCGGAACATTCATGTCGTGCGCAACACCGCGCATGGCATCACAGTACGCGGTCAGGTCGGAGTGGATTTTGGCGTCAGCGCCGAAGTATCTGCGCGTAAGCGGTGTGACCAGGACTGGCGTGATTCCCGCAGCGCGCGCCTCGGTCACAAAGCGCTTGAGGTTGTCGACGTAATCGGGCAAAGGAACCTGCCGGGGAAGGCGCTGCTCCGTGACCTCATCGTTATGGCCGAACTGGACGACCATATAGTCCGGCTTGGTCTGAAGCGCTCGATCCCACAATCCCTGTTCCCGGTAAGTGCGTGTGCTGGCGCCGCCCTTGGCCATGTTCACGCAATCGACTTTGGCGGTGAAATTGGCGCAGAACCCGCGGCCATATCCGGCGTTATCGGTTTGAGTGGAATCGCCGATGAGGTCGACGCGCACCACCGTTCCCGCCTTTCGTACCGCTGCCGTTTGCGGATCGAACCAGCGGCCTGGGTCGCCCTGCGCAGGTGCAGCCAACGAGCCGCAGAGCAGGACTCCCGCTGCCGCCGCCCAGATCAACCTCTTCGATCCCATCGTTCCGTTCCTCCCCATCGTCGCGCGCACCACACCCGCATCATATTAAGCGCATTCATGAATCCGCCTGGTTTGTGATCGGCTCGCGATCGAGGCGTATGTCGAAGCGCGACCCAATTGTACTTTGGCGCAAGCATGTTCTTCCCATCGACTGCCAAATCGCGCGCCATCGCTCTGCAATCCCTGCTTTTTCTTCAAGATCCCACAATCCATCGTGTTACAATTTGCCCACATCGAGCCCCATGAACGAGCATTCCCCAGCATCAGAAACATCGCTTGAAGTGATTGCCCCTGACAGCTCACGCGAGTTCGTCACTGTAACGCAATCTCCCTTCAACATTGGCCGCGGCGGCGAAACTGACAACACTCTGCAGCTCGCCGACGGGCGCATCTCGCGTAAGTGCGCAGCCATCATTGCCAATGGATCCGGCTATCGCCTTGAAGACCGCGGCAATCGCTACGGCCTTTTTGTGAACGGAGCCAAAGTGTTGCAACAGGCGTTGAGCGATGGCGATGTGATCACCTTCGGCGTCGACGGCTCTTACCAGGTCATTTTCCACGGCATATCGCTTTCCGCTCCGCCCCCGCGGTCGCAGGTCGAGAACCTTTTGACGCGCATCGGCACCCTCTCGGAGCTCGCTGGAACGTCAACATCGGGTGGACTGAACAAGCTGAATCTTCTTTTGGAAGCAACTTCGCTGCTGCACTCCCAGCTTCCTCTCGATTCGGTGCTGGGCACCATGCTCGATCACGCCATCTCTATCACCCATGCCGACCGCGGATTACTGATTGAGCCAGACGCCGCGGGCGCGCTCAAGGTTCACCTGGCGCACGGCAGCAAGGGCGATACCTTGCCGCCGGACGCCCTGAACCCGAGCCAGACTGCGGTCCATCAGGCGATTGACCACGGATCCAGTGTCATCACTGAAGATTTGAACCTGGCGGGCCTGGATTTGAAAGCCGCGCAAAGCATCGTGGTGCAGGGCCTGCGCGCCGTTGTCGCCATCCCGCTCTATTCAACGTCTCGCGCCACTTCCGACACCGGCGCGCCGCTGGAGCGCGGCCAACTGCTGGGCGTCATCTATCTCGATTCGCGGCGCATCGCTGCTTTCTCAGCGCTCGACCGCCAGATTCTGGACGCACTCGCCGTGCAAGCCGCCAGCATCCTCGACAATGCACGCCTGGTGGAGCGCGAGCGCGAGCGCCAGCGCCTCGAGCAGGAGCTTGCCATCGCCCGCAACATTCAGCAGGCACTGCTGCCGCAGGGCCTCAACGACTTTCCTCACCTTGCCGTCACTGGCGTTCATTATCCCTGCACTGAAGTGGGCGGCGATTACTTCGACGTGGTCCCTATCAGCGAAGATCGCACAGCAATACTGATTGCCGACGTCAGCGGCAAAGGGCTGGGAGCGGCGCTAGTCACCACGATGCTGACGGGCGTTCTGTCGGGTTTGACTACTGGCGCCGACCCCGTGAAGCTTTTTAACCAGTTCAACCGATTCCTCTGCCACCATGCCGAAGTCGGCCGCTATGTCACCATGTTCATCGGCGCCATCGGGCGCGACGGCACGCTCGAGTACATCAAGGCCGGCCATCCATCGCCGCTGCTTCTACGCCAGGGCACAGTCAGCGAGCTGTACACGGAAGGATCCTTCCCCGTGGGGCTTATTCCGGAGGCGGAGTTCACTTTAGCAAAGATGCAACTCGAACCGGATGACACCCTGGTTCTTTTCAGCGATGGCATTACGGAAGCGGAAGATCCCGATCATCAGCTCTTTGAGGTTTCCGGCCTTTCCCAAGCCTTGGCAGGCAAGGGGAATGTGCCGGTTGAGGGGCTCCAGCAATCCATTCTGGACTCGGTGCGCACCTTTACCCGAGGCGCTCACCAGTCTGACGACCTTACCCTGCTCGTGGTGCGCTACCGCGCAACAGCCTGAAATGCGTCATCGACCTTTTGCCGGTCCGCAGATGGGGGCGGCGGCGAAACCGGGCCGAAAACCCGATGAAAACCGCCGCGCGAGATTGATACAATCCACTCCATGAGCGCCCCCCAAGTCATAGGAAGGTACGAGATTATCGAGGAGCTGGGCCGCGGCGCCATGGGCAGCGTCTTCAAGGCGCGCGATCCCGTTGTGGGCCGTACTGTTGCGCTCAAAACCATCCATTCCGCGGCGCTCTCGGGCAGCCAGAGCGACGAATACCGCGCGCGATTCTACCGCGAGGCGCGAGCTTCAGGAGTTTTAGCGCATCCCGGCATCGTGCCTGTTTTCGACGTGGGCGAGCACGAAGGCGCACCATTTCTGGTGATGGAGTTCGTGGATGGCAGAACCCTGGCCGACGCCGTCAAAAAGGGCGAGCGGCTTACGCTCGATCGGGTTTGCGAAATTGGCCAGCAACTGGCTGAAGCGCTCGGCTACGCCCATCGCCAGGGCGTGATTCACCGCGATATCAAGCCCGCCAACATCCTGCTCACTTCGCGCGCGGTGTATGGCAGCGAGCGGCCGCGTATCACCGACTTCGGCATCGCCAAGCTGGCGGCCAGCGAGATCACCACCACCGGCCAATTGCTGGGCACGCCCTCGTTCATGCCCCCGGAGCAATTCACGGGAGCGCCCATCGACGGCCGCGCCGACCTGTTTTCACTGGGGGTGATTCTATACTCGCTGGCTACCGGCGAGCAGCCGTTCCCGGGCGAGACCATGACCGCCGTTTCCTACAAAGTAGTTCACACCGACCCGGTACCGCCGGCAAAACTCAATCCTGCCGTGCCGGCGCGTTTGGAGAGTGTGATCCTGAAGTGCCTGGCAAAAAATCCGGCCGAGCGCTATCAGACCGGCGAAGAGATCGCGCAGGACTTGGCTGCAATTCGCACAAGTGCCGTGGCAACGGCGCAGCAGCCCATCATTCCAGCACCTGCCGCCGAAGCTGCCGATGACACCCTTGGGCCTACGTCTGTCTACACTTCGATTCCTCCGGCCCCAGCTATGGCTACGGTCCAAAAGCCTGCGACGGCTGCGCCGCCCACGTCTGCGCAGCCTGCGAACAACCACGCCAAACCGGTGCCGTTTGAGACCATCTTTGCCGTGATTCTGCTTTCGGTTGCAGCCCTTGGAGTGGCTGTGGCGGGCGAATGGTTTTTCCTCCAACGCCATCACAAACCGGCTGCCCCGCCGCAAGAGCAGGCCGCAACCATTCCCGCTCCAGAGCCGGTTGCGGTATCGAAGCCAGCTATTCCGGCAGCTCAGCCTGGGCCAGCTCCTCCTGCCGCGACACCGGAATCTCCTGCTCCCGCAGCGACGCCGGAGCCGACCCCTCCCGCCGCTGCGACACCTCAGCCGCCGCTCGCCAAGCCTGATGAAAGCAAGTCGCCCGCAAAAGCTCCGGCCAAAGCCAAATCATCGACAGTCAAGACTCCGCCCGCTAAACCCGAGCCCCCCGCCCCTGCGCCTGCCGCAACCAACCCAAGCGTGGCAAAGTCGGTGCCCCCTCCGCCACCGCCTACGGCCTCGGCGCCTGCCACGCATTCGACAGTCGCGGTCTTCGATCCTCGAAAAGCCGATCCAAATACAAACGCTAAATTGAAGATCGAACTGACTCACTTGCCCGACGGTGTGCCTTACACCGTGGAGATGAACAGCAAGGTCTATTTGCGCGGCATCACCGGGGAAAGCGAGGACCTGAGCAATCTCTTCGTGCCCCCGGGAGTGCAGCAATTCCAGGTCACGGTGAAAAGCGGCGGCCAGCAAAAGGTCTCGAACATCGTAAGCGACGATTTCAAAGCGAAAAAGCGCAAGACCCTCAAGATCGATCTCCTCGATCAGGCAACCACGCCATCCAAATCCGCTGAACCGATCAGCAGTGCCGCCAAAATCTTTCTTTCCCTCAAGTGATCACGCCGCCCCGCGAGCTTTGGCGCGCCTGTAACCTAACTGTCACATTCGTCCGATAGGATCACCCTATCTTCCGCCAGCCTTTCGCGGGCCGTGAATGGGCCCGGCCAGGAACGGGAGATTTCCTGGGTTTGAGATGAACTCTTTGCCGGTGGGCCAGAGTTCATCATGTCCCCAAGCATCTCGTGACGCAAAGAGGAAGACAGAAATGCAAATCTCCAGCGAAGAAATGGAAGGCGGCATCACCAGGGTCGAATTGGATGGACGGCTCGACATCGCCGGGGCGGCGGTTGTGGATCTCAAGATGAACATCATCGCCGGCAGCAGCAGGAAACTCTTGGTCGATTTGCAAAAGGTCTCATTCCTTGGTTCCATGGGATTGCGGTCCATTGTCATTCCTGCGCGGGCGGTCCTTGGCCGCGGCGGCAAGGTCGTCCTCTTCGCACCCACTGAAATGGTGGAGTCGGTACTGAAGACCAGCGGCATCGACGTCATCCTGCCGGTCTACCATGAACTGGCCGCCGCGACGGCCGCACTGCAATGAGCGCATTCGACTCGTCGACGGCAACCATGCCTGCAGAAAACACGGCCATGCCCGCGGAACACACAAGCACGCCCGCACCCCGGCTGACTTTGCAAAGTCAGCTCGAAGAGCTTGTGCGGCTATGGCCCTGGGTTCAAGCACTGGCAGGCGAATACGCGATCCCCGCAGACACCCAGTTTGCCATCGATCTCTGCCTTGAAGAAGCGCTCTCAAACATCATCCGCCACGGATATCGCGCGCAGCCCGGCTTCCCCATCACGATCGATTGCGCGCCGGACGGAACGGAGCTGGTTTTCACCGTCGAAGATCAGGCTCCGGCGTTCGATCCCCTCGCGTTTTCAGCGATTTCAGAAATGCCGCCGCCATCGCCCATCGATCGCCTTCGACCCGGGGGGCACGGCATCCGCCTCATGCGCCGATTCGCCGGCAGTCTGGATTACAGGCGCCTCGCGAACGGCAATCGCCTCACTGTCCGCGTGGCGATTCCTCGCTGATTTCGCCTGCTGCCGAGTCTGTTGCTTCAACCAGTCGCTTGTTTCAAAACGGCTGGGCGGCGGCGCCGTCATGCAGGGGCTAAAGTGTCTGCGTGAGAACTACACAAGGTACTTGTAATTCACATGCGAGTTAGGCGACAAGAGAAGCATGTCGCGATTCAAGTTGTACAACCCGGATCAAGCGTATTTGCTGCCGCCGAGTGTGAGGGATGAGTTGGGCTCCAGCCACCTGTGCTTTTTCGTGCGTGAGGTGATCGAGCGATTGGATATGAGCGGGCTCGAACAGAGCTACTCGGCCGAGGGTGGCGAGCTTTACGCTCCGCAGTTGATGCTGGGCGTGTGGCTTTACGCCTACGCTCTGGGCATCAGCAGCGCGCGGCAGGTGGAACGGCGGGTGGTGGAGGATCTGGCGTTCCGCTACCTGGCGGCAGGCGAGCGGGTGGACAACTGGGCATTGAGCGCGTTCCGCCGCCGTCACGGACGGGCATTGAACGACGCCTTTACGCAGGTTCTGGAGTGGGCGCAGCAGCGGGGCATGGTGAAGCTGGGCCGTGTGGCGATGGACTCGACGCGCATCGCGGCCAACGCCTGCAAGGATTGCGTGGACTCGGAGCAGGCGCTGCGCGACACGCGGGCGCAGCTGCGCCGGCAGGTACGCGCCTGGCAGAAGGAGGCCGACCGCGACGATGCCGAGCCGGGCGGGCTGGAAGTGGCCATCGGCGAGTTGAACCGGGCGCTGGACGAGTTGCCGCGGCGGCTGGAGCGGCTGAAGAAGAGCGGCTTGAAGCGGCTCTCGCGCACCGACGAAGACGCGCGCTTTCTGCGCCAGCGCGGGGACAAGTTCGTGCTCGGCTACTCGGCGGAAATCGCGGTCTCGGACGACCACTTTATCGTGGCCCAGCGCGTGACGCAGAACGTGACCGACAACGGCTCGCTTGCGCCCATGCTGGACCAGACCGAACAGCGCTGCGGTGCGCCGCCGGGCCAGGCACTGGCCGACAGCGGCTTCTTCTCGGTCGACAACCTCAAGCAGATGGAACAGCGCAACATCGACGGATATGTACCGGACTCCAACATGGCGCGGGCACTGAACCTGGGCGCGCGCTGCCGCACCCGGGCCAAGGCCCCGGCGCATCGCCGCATGCGGGCCAAATTGCGAAGTCCGGCCGGGCAGGCCGCCTACGCACGCCGCAAGGCCATCGTCGAACCGGTATTCGGAGTTCTGAAACAACAACGTGGAATGAGACAATTTCGCACCCGTGGATTGAACAACGTCGCAAACGAATTCACCCTGGCCACAATGGCCTACAACATCACCCGGCTGCACGTCAGGCGGGCAGCCTGAACAGAAACCAGAACGCAAGACCGCTGTACAACAACATCAGAAAACACCGGCTGAAGCGTTCTCACGCAGACACTAAAGCCCTTTGTTTTGTCGAAGCTTGCGGCCCGACTAAGTCGCGCCCTGATACAAGACCTTGCCTCGGGAGGCCAAGCGCTAAAGGCGGGCCTGAAGCAAAGGCTGCTGTTCGAAACACTGCCCACGCATCCCCTCCGCCAACGCCAGTTGAATGCCTCCCGGAGCACCACTTGGGGTATCATTGCGTCTATGAGATATGAGCGGCTGGCTTCCCCTGGCATGCCGCCCCGGTGGTGAGTGTGTCCCAATTTTTCAAGCGGGCTGTATTTTCGGTGTCCATTGCGATCTTTGTCGTTCTCGGCCTGGGCTTCGCCCTGGGCCAGTTCGGCTGGGTCGGCGTTCATGCCGGCGACGAACAGGATGGCGCGTACAACCAGATGCGGGTCTACGCCGAGGTTCTGCGCAAGATCCAGAACTACTACGTGGTCGATCCGAACATCACCGAAGTAACCAACGGCGCGCTGCACGGTCTCCTGGATTCGCTCGATCCCGATTCCAGCTATCTGACGCCGGCGCAGTACAAGATGTACAAGGACCGTCCCGCGACCGATAACGGGCAGGTCGGACTCACCATTTCAAAGCGCTTTGGCTACGCCACCATCGTCAACGTGCTGCCCGGTTCGCCCGCGGACCAGGAACATCTGCGCGACGGCGACGTGATCGATCTCATCGCCGGCCAGTCGACCCACGAGCTGCCTCTCGCCCTGGTCCGTTTTATTCTCACCGGCAAGCCCGGAACCACGATCGCGATTTCCGTTGTCCGCCCCTTCAAGCCCGACCCCGATAAGATCACGCTCACCCGCGCGGTGCTCGCGCCGCCACCCCTCGGCGAGCAGTTCTACGAGAACGCTTCCATTCTTTACCTCAAACCCGGCATTCTCACCGCGGCTCGCGTTGACGACATCGCCGCCAAAATCAAGGCCGCGGGCAAGGGGCGCAAGATTCTTCTCGACCTCCGTGACACGACCGGCGACGACCCCAAGCAGGGATTGCGCCTGGCGAACTTCTTCATCAAGCAGGGGACGCTGGCTTCATTGCAAGGCCAGAAGTTCCCGCTGCAGACTTTTACTGCCGATCCCGCCGTGTGCCTCACAGATGCTCCGGTGGCGGTGCTTGTTAATCACGGCACCTACGGTGCGCCTGAACTCACTGCCGCCGCCATTGTGGATTCGAAGCGCGGCGACGTAGTGGGAGATCGCACCTTCGGTGAGGGCGCAGTGCAGCGGACCATCGACCTGCCTGACGGGGCCGCCCTGATGCTGACCGTGGCTAAATATGAGGATCCCGACGGCAAGAAGATTCAGGACGATGCTGTTACACCCAACGTCGTGGTCGCTTCGCCCGAGGATGATGGCGAGCCCATGCCGCAATCCAACGTTGATGATCAGCTCAACCAGGCACTGTCGCTATTGAAAGCCAAGAACGGCTGATCGGCATTCTGTTTCGCTGCATTAATTTTCCCAATCGGATGTTGTTTCCTGCTCTTGCACGGATTGGTGCGCGCTTTTTCAGCCGGAGTCTCTCTCGATCGTTCCAATGCTAGCCTTAGAGTAAGGGTTCCTGCCGCGCCATCCGCGGCATAGATGTCTTTGAGGCAAGATCCGCTTGGCAACCACATCCAATCAGCCGCTTCGTTCGCGCACTGCGGCGCGCGCGCGGCGTTCTGCCGATCTGCCGTATCCGCAACGCCGCCGGCGCAAACTGACCGGGCGCTCCGCGATCGTGGTCCTGCTGGTGCTTGCCGCGGTTACCGGCTCGCTGGCCGGCCTCACGCTGGTCTACTCTGCCAACCTGCCGCAGATTGACGATCTCGAACACTACCGCCCTTCCACCATTACTGATCTCTATGACAGCAAGGGCCGCATCATCGGCTCTTTCGCACTGCAGCGCCGCGAGGTGGTGGGCTACGACGGCTTTGCGCCCGTCCTTCGCCAGGCCGTGATCTCGATTGAAGACAAGAATTTCGAGTCGCACTGGGGCATTAATGTCTTCCGCGTCGCCGGCGCCGCCTGGCACGACATTCGCAGCCACGGGCGCGCCCAGGGCGCCTCTACGCTCACGATGCAGCTGGCACGCAACCTCTTCCTCTCCTCCGATCGCACCGCGATGCGCAAGGTGCAGGAGGCTTATCTCGCCATCCAGATCGAGCGGGCCTTCACCAAAGAGCAAATTTTCACGCTCTATGGCAACCAAATTTATCTGGGCAGCGGCATGTACGGCTTTGAGGCTGCCTCGGAATATTTCTTTTCAAAGCACGCCAAGGATCTGACCCTGACCGAGGCCGCGCTGCTGGCCGGGCTGCCCAAGGGACCAGCGGCATTTTCTCCAGTGCTCAATCCGGAGCGCGCGCTGCGCCGCCGCAACCTGGTGCTCAGTGAGATGGAGTCGGACGGCGTGGTTACCCATGCCCAGGCCGATGCGGCGCGAGCCGCTCCGCTGGGACTGCACATCGCGCAGCCTGTGGGCGCAGTGGCGCCGTGGTTCCAGGAAGAAGTGCGACGCGAGTTGGAAAGGCACTTCGGCACTGAAGAAGTGCACGAGGCCGGCCTGCGCGTCGACACAACCCTCGATCTCGAACTGCAGCAGGCGGCCAACCGCGCCGTGCTCGATGGCGTAGCCGTCTACGAGCGCCGCCACGGATGGCAGGGCCATCTCGAAAACATCCTCGCGGGCGGCGACACGCTGGACAGCTACACGCATCCCGACTGGGCCATCGCATACGGCCCCGGCGACTATGTTCACGCGCTGGTCACGCGCGCGCTTCCGCTCGAGATCCACGCCCGCATCGGTCCGCCCGATCAGCCGGATTCTGAGATCGTTGTGCTGCCCGCTGACTGGCAATGGACAGGCCAGCGTTATGGCGACTCGCTGGTCAAGCCCGGCGACATCATCTACGTGCGTCTGACCGCGGCCACTGAGGGTGGCGCTCGCCGCGCTTCGCTCGAACAGGACTCGGGCGCGCAAGGCGCCCTGCTGGCCATCGACAATACTACTGGCGACATGCTGGCCATGGTGGGAGGCCGCGACTACGCGCTTTCCGTCTTCAACCGCGCCACCCAGGCCGAGCGCCAAGTCGGCTCCAGCTTCAAGCCCTATGTCTACACCGCGGCCATCGAGGACGGAGTCAAACCAACCGACATGATCGTCGATGGGCCGATCCGCTTTGGCGACTACGCGCCGCATAATTACGAAAATGACTTCAGGGGCCCTATGACTGTCGCCACTGCCTTCGCCGAGTCGCGCAACATTCCCGCGCTTAAGTTGGCCTCTCGCGTGGGCATTCGCAACGTCATTGACCTGGCACATCGCTTCGGCGTTACCTCTACAATTCCGCCTTACCTGCCGGTGGCGCTGGGCGCAGTTGAAATCACGCTTCAAGAGCAGGTGGCCTCTTACGCCGTCTTCCCTAACGATGGCATCCGTGTTTCGCCTCGCCTCATCCGCAAGGTCACAAATGCCGATGGCATCACGCTGTGGCAAGATACGCCGGCGGTGAATGAGGTCATCGACGAGCAAACCGCGCGCACCATGATGACGATGCTGCGCGATGTGACAGAGCGAGGCACCGGCGCGGCCGCCGCGCAGTTGAACCATCCCCTGGGCGGCAAGACCGGAACCACCAGCGACTTCACGGACGCATGGTTCCTGGGCTTCTCGCCTTCCGTCACCTGTGGTGTGTGGGTGGGTTACGACAGCCGCGAATCGCTGGGCAAAAAGGAGACTGGCGCCGTTGTTGCGCTGCCTATCTGGGTCAACTTCATGCGCGCAGCCATCGCCGGCAAGCCCGACGAGCAATTCCCCGGCGGCGACGAGGACTTAGTGCCGCTCGATGAGGCGGCGCGCAAATCGCACTCCGCAAAATCGGCACTCACATCAAGCCGTTGACGCAAAACCCTTGCTTCTTAGGTCGTGCCGAAGAGGCCGAATCTCTTCTTCTGTTGTTCTGCCGGTAATCCCGACGCGATTCTGGCCATCACCTGAATCGCGCGCTGAATACCAGAAGGCTTCAGCGCCAGCGGCACAGCGGTGTTCTGCATCTCACGCACCGCGGGATAGTCGTTGGGGATCCGCCAATCGGCTGGCCGGGTAAGTGCTCCTTCGATCGCTTCCACACCGATCCCGAACACTTCCGCCTTGTACCGGTTGAGCACGATTTCCAGCTTCGACGAATACGCCTGCAGGCATCCGACAATCAGGCGATTGGCATTGCGCAGCTCGGCGATGCTCACTTGCGTCACCAGGTAAATTGTCGAGACGATGTCGAACACCCTCGTCCCCACCAGGTCCCACCTTGAACCAGCATCAATTACGACATAATCGAATGTCCTGCTGGCAACCATGACCAGTTTCTCGACTGCCTCGGTGGTGATCTCGGCTCGCTGAAACTTGCCCGGCGCGCCCAGTACAAACAAGCCGGAACTGTGCTGCGTCGCCAACTGCTGCAGAAACACGGAGTCGATCCGTTGAGGATCTCTCAGCGCATCCACCGCCGAGGAGTCGCTCGTCATCCCAAGGCTAAGAGCCGCATCCCCAAGCGGCAGATCAAGGTCGATCAACAAAGTGCTCCGCCTGGACTCCTGCGCCATCGAAATTGCGAAGTTGCATGCAGCCGTCGTGACTCCGGAACCGCCCTTCGCGCCCAGAAAGACAAACGACTTGCCTGCCACCTTCTTCGTATCCGGCGCCAGTTGGCCGCGGCTCTGCGTACGGCTGAATGCATCCTCAATTACGCCCGGAGCAAAGGGGTAGATCATGAACTCCCGCACGCCGGCCCGCATACACCGAATCAGCAAGTCATCATTCGTCTTCTCTGAGTACGCCATTGGCGTTACTACGCCGGAGTGCGACAGGGCTTCGATCGTTTTCAGGGCGCCTTCCGGATTTCCGTCCACGGCCAGAAGGACCACGTCGAACCCCTGGCTCAGCAAGACCTCGGAGTTTGCCGACTGGAGATTTGTGACCTTCGGCATGACCGCGTGGGTGCGCAGCCCGCACAGAATGCTCACGACCGCATTGCGGCGCTCGAGGAGCGGGTCCACTACCGCAATCGACAGAGCGCGTGCGTGGCCGTTTCTGCCGTTGGGGCTGCGCGTGGGATTGTGATGATTCAAATTCAGAGTCACTGGGGAATCCATGACTGCAACCTCGCTCAAAGCTGTTGGCCCAATCAGGTCTAATTTGAAAAATCGCTTCGTCGCGTCCGAGAGTGGTCGCATTGCCCTCGCTGATCTCTCGGCGTGACGTTGACTCGAATCACCTCAAGTGTGCTGCGGGGGGCGAGAACGACTCACTTGGGGATTTCAAGCGGGGAAACCTGATCAGAGTTTAGCCGCGCTTTGATGCAACGTCAATTGCCGATTCTCCACAGCCTTGCGGCGCGCTGAGGCCCATTTGCGGCGCAATCTCGGCGCAGTGTTCTGCGGAGTTGCCGATCCTTCACTGGCGAGTTTGCCACAAACTCAGCAGATGCAGCGGGTCCCGACGCTGGTCCAACTCGTCGATCGCAGTCGTTGCATCGCACACGTTTCGACTGAAGTTACTTCTGGTGTCGTTTTACCTGCCGGCAGTCATCGATTGCGCGAATCGAAAGTACCTCTTCGCGCGTGACACGTCCTTCATGATCTGTGCCTTCAGCGCTTCCGGCGATGGCCACTGCTGCTCTCCGCGCAGGCGCAACAGAAACTCCAATTCAATCGGCGTCTGCTCATCAAGATCGACGGGCTCGAAGTCCAAAATATGCGACTCGACCGCGAACGACGCCTCGCCGAAGGTCGGTCGATTGCCCACGTTGGTCACTGCCTGGAACGCGCGGCCCTCGATTTTGAGCCGCGTCACATAGACGCCGAAGGCGGGCAGCAACTCTTCATATGACGCCAGATTCACCGTGGGCACGAGCAGCTTCGTGCCGATGCCTCGCCCTCGCGCCGGCGTAGAAAGCACTGCGAACGGCCGCCCCAGCATCCAACGCGCGCGGCGTACGTCGCCCGCAGCCACCAAAGCGCGAATCGCGGAGCTCGAAACCTCCATACCGCGCACATGCACTGCCTCGTGCACCCGGACGTCGAATCCCAGCTCGCCACCGAAAGCTGCCAACTCCTCTACCCCGGCGGCCGCTCCGCGACCAAAGCGGAAGCTGTGCCCCTCATGAACGCTCTTCGCATGCAGTGCATCAACCAGAATCCGCTGGACAAATTCGCGCGGCGTCAGTGCCGCCAGCGCCGCGTCGAACGTGAGGACGAGCACCGCATCGATCCCCGTTCCAGCCAGCAGCCGCAACCGCTCGGTGACCGGAGTGAGCAAAAGGGGGGCACGCGACGGACGTAGAAACCTCTCGGGGTGCGGATCGAAGGTGATGGCCACCGCCCGCGCTCCCGTATTCCGCGCTTCCTCAACCAAGGCCCCCAGAATCTCCCGGTGGCCCATGTGCACGCCGTCGAAGTTGCCCACGGCAACCACCGAAGGACCGAATCCAGCAGGAATTTTGTTGAGCGACCGGAAGAGAGAAATTTCGCGGAGACTGCGCGGCGCTGCGATGGGGGCATGACGCAATGGATCTAAGCTCATAGCGTCACAGGCACGCTCAGCCCGTCGTAAGCCAGTTGGGTGTTCCCGGGCAGGCTACGGTTGGTCTCTTCGTGACCCAGATCGTGCGCAATATGCGTAAACCAGGTCTGGCGCGCACCGATGCGCTTCGCCCACTCGAGCGACTGCTCCAATGTGGCGTGGCTGGGGTGTGGCGTGTGACGCAGCGCAGAGAGGACCAGTACTTCAACCCCTTCGAGCAGCGCGAAGCTCGGCTCAGGAATCGCGCTCACATCGGTCATGTAAGCAGCGTTGCCAAAGCGGAATCCGGCGATATTCTGATTGCCATGTACGAGCGGAATGCGAACAAGCTCCATGCCATGCACGGTATTGCGTTCGGCCAGCGGTTCCAGTTTCACTCGGGCGCGCGTAGGATACGTGGCCCGCGGCGAAAAGGTGTATTCGAAGACCTGTTCCAGCACCTCGGCTGCCTCCGCATCGGCATAGAGCGGAATGGGCCCCCCGCGGCGAGCAGCGATAAAGCTCAGCGGACGCAGATCGTCCAACCCCAGAATATGATCGGCATGCCCATGCGTGTAGAACACAGCGTCAACATGCTTGAGGCGCTGGCGCAGCGCCTGCTCGCGGAAATCAGGGCCGGTGTCGATCACGACAATACGCTCCGCATCGGCAGCGGGCTCCCGCCAGCGCAGCAGCACCGACGGCCGCAGCCTACGGTCATGCGGGTCCGGCGAGTTGCACACCGCGCATTCGCAACCCAGCGTCGGAACCCCCATTGAGGTCCCCGTGCCTAGAAATGTGAGGGTGCCTTGCATCCGAAAGTCTCTTGCTCCTAGCCGCCTGCCTCTAGCTTTCAGCTATCAACTCTCAGCCGGCCAATTTGCTGTTCGCTTTGCACTTTGACCTGCGCCAAGAGCCCGACAAGATATCGAGGCTTCGCTTCCATTGTTCGAAACTGGGTGACGCAAAGCCATCTTCCCGATGATCGAGCTAAAAGCTGATCGCTGAAAGCTGCAATTCACTTCTTCGTCGGCGGAGGCGGCGGCACGGGCTGCACGCTCATCATGCTGGTCAGTTCCAGGAATGCCATGCGTGCCTCAAACAGCGCCGACTGCAACACGCGATCTTCGGCGCTGGTCAGGTTGCCACGGGTTTTTTCGGCCAGAATGGCCAACAGGTCAATGGTGGCGCGCGCGCCCATGATGTCGACACGCGGACGCTGGCCTTCCTGCGTTCCCGCGCCCATCTGCAGCATGGCGGTCACGTAAAACTGCTGCACTAAGTGATCGAAGCCAACTTGTGGCTGCGGGCCCGCAGCCGGATTCTGCGCGCGGACCAGATCTTCAAGCCGTTGCGCCGACGCATCGTAAGCAACCTTCTGTTCGCGGCTCTCTTCGGCGGTCGGAGGAGGAGGCAACGCGTCAGCCAACTGCTGCTCTTCTGCGGAGAGCTGAGGCTCAGGCTGGGATTCGCGTTTGGCTTCATTCACAACCAGGTGCGGACCTGGCGAGGGCTCAGACGGTGCTCGTTCGGCCGGCGTGGGCGCCGATGGCGTGGACGCCGATGACTGCTCCGGCGTCTGCCGACCCTCTTTTTCCTCTTCCGCCTTGATCTTGCGGCGGTCTATCACTTCGAATTTTGGCGTTTCGCTCATATCTATAAGCTTCTCACCTTCACTGGCACTTGCTCCATCCTGCGCCGGACGACCTTTGTTTGCACGGCCCGGCTGACTGTCTACCTGATCATTTAGCGAGCTTCGGAGGCGCGGCCAGAATACTGGCCGTCCCGGCAGCCGAAGCGGCAGTGTACCGGAGGGTCTGGCTGCTTTCCTCCGCTTCCGCACGCATCATGCCTAAAGCAAACACCCGCCTGCCGCCGGCAAGCGGCAATACGGCTGCGCTGGTGATCTGCCCGGCGGGCGATTCATCTTCGAGGATCAACTCAGTGCCACCAGCGGGCACTGGCCCAGACAATTCCAGAGGCCGCAAATGACGGTGCACGTTGCCGCGCGACCGAATGCGTTCCACAATCTCCTGGCCCAGGTAGCAGCCCTTGCTGAAGTGCAGCGCGCGCATTTGCGCCGTCTCCTGCGGCAAATCGTGCTCCGTCATGTCGATCCCGTATACCGGGATTCCCTCGGCAATGCGAAATGCCTCAAGCGAGGCGCAACCGACGGGTGTGGCCCCACCTGTGCGCAGGCATGACCACAGCTTGGCCAGCCCCGCCGACGGCAGCCAGAATTCGTAGTGCTGAGCCAGCACGCCGTAGACGCGCAGAATCCTAAGCTCCCATCCGTTCCATTCCACACTGGTTCCCGCCATCGGACTACTGATCACGGGCAGCCCAACGCGTTCCAGCACCTCGCCGGCCAGCGGCCCGGTCAAGCCAATTGCCGTCTCCGAACCCGCTTCGCCCACCTGCTCTTCGCCAAGCGGGACCAGTTCCACATCGTCCATGATGATGAAACGGTTGAGGTGGGCGAGCAGCTTCTCCATCTGGTCGGCCGCGATCTCCAGTTCCAACCCGGATTCCCCGGCAAAGGGCGTTCCCAAAAGACGATCACTCTCCTGCGAGCCTGCTCCCGAAGGGATTCGCCGCTGCGGCGAGAGTTCTTCGCCTCCCCGCCACACCGTGAGGTCGCCCTGGATCCGGCCCTGCGCGTTCAGCACCAGGTTCCAGGCCCCTGTGTTTGGAAAAAGATCGTTGACGGTGTTGGTGACCATGCCGCTCAGCCAGCGGAAACGGTCGCCGCCGCGGACGTCCACGCGGCGCATCCAACCCAGGTCGTGGATTGCGGCTCCGGCGGTAAGTGCCGCTGTTTCCGCCTCTGGCGCGTCCAACTCCCGTGGGGTCAACGCGCCACGATAAGCGGCAAGATCATGGCGTATACGTTTAGATTCGAGCATTGCAGCCAGAGCGCTGGCCTGCAGGTTTGTGGCAAGATCGGACTCAGCCATGGGGACTTTTCCGCGGTTCGGCATGGGATTTCCGCAAAGACTTGGCGCGGAACCGCATCCTGATTATAGCCTTGGAAATAGACGCTGGAATCGGGCCAGCGAACCCGGAGCAAAACCAGTCACCGCGGGGAGAATGGATGAAGACGCAACTTGCAGTTGGTCAATGGATCAAGGGCGGACGGGCCCTCGTTCTCCTGCTGTGCATGGCGGTGGCAGCCGCTGCCGGCGCGCAGCAAACCGGCCCTTCAGCTCCGCCTGCCGCACCGGCTTCGCCCGCCCCGCCCCTGGGCAAGGCCCCTTCCACCCCGTCTCATGATCAAGGCGCCAAATCCGCCACGCACATCACACCCGAGCAGGCGCAACAGCTCTTCGCGCTGGTCGATGAGCTGATCAAGTTTTCTTCTCAGGAAACCGGCCTGCCGATCAAAAGCACGGTCAAGCGCCAGCTCACTTCCCGTGCCGCCGTCGAGGCTTATCTCGAGGAGAAATTCAATGAGGACCAGAGCGCAAAGCGATTGCAGCGCGACGAGATTGTGCTCAAGAAATTTGGCCTGATCGATCGCGATTTCGAGCTCAAGCCCTTTTTGCTCTCGCTCCTGAAGGAGCAGATCGAAGGCTACTACGACTCCAAGACCAAGACCGTGAACCTGCTCGACTGGGTCGATCCCGACGAACAGAAGCCGGTGATGGCGCACGAGCTTACCCACGCGCTGCAGGATCAGCACTCCGACCTGGAGAAATGGGACGACCAGACGCCTGACGACGTCTCAACCGACGCCGCCGGCGACGAGGATCACCTCACCAAAGACGAGATGGACACCGCGCGCGACTCCGTGGCCGAGGGCCAGGCGACGGCCGTGATGTTCGATTACATCCTGAAGCCCATGGGCAAAAGCCTCATCAAGGATCCCGAAGTGCTGGATGTCGTGAAGTCGCAGATGAACTCGAGCTCAGACTCGCCGGTGATGGCGCGCGCGCCTCTGCTACTATCTGAATCCATGCTCTTTCCCTACCGGGAGGGTCTGAGCTTTGAGCAGGACGTGTGGATGGATCAGGGACAGACTGCGGCTTTCGCCGGCGCCCTCGATCGCCCGCCGACCTCGAGCTGGGAGATCATCAATCCGCGGATGTACGAAGAGAAACGCATTCCGGCCATTCCACTGTTGCCCAACATTCATCCACTCGTTGACCCGCTCTACCGGCCCTACGACATCGGCCAGATCGGCGAGCTTGACGTGCACATTATCACCGAGCTTTTTGGCGGAGACGCGTCAGCCCGTGACTTGACACCGGCCTGGAACGGCGGCGTCTACTGGGCAGGACAACTGCGCAGCGCCGCCACCCCCGCCGAGCAAGGCAGCACGAAGTCGCTGGCGCTCTTCTACCTTTCGGTCTGGAGGAATGCCGACTCCGCCAAGGTCTTCACCAAGCTTTACGCCGGTAATCTGGCGCGTAAGTACTCAAGCGTTCGCCAGGTTTCGGTTGCCGGAGCCGCCACTTCGTCGGGAGATGTGGAACAGGTGTACTCAACCGACGAGGGCCCGGTGGTCATCACGACGCGCGGCAAACTGGTGTTTGTCGCGGAGAGCTTTGCGCTTCCTCTGGCCCGCAAACTTACTTCGCTCATCCTCGACGCGCAGGGCGGCGGCGCCATGCAAACGGCCGATGCTCTGCAGCAATCTGCTGCGCCGACGATTCCGGCTTTTTCCGCGGACACGGTGAGATACCAGGCACCCGTCTCATCTGAGCTCGGCGCCATGCAACTTGCCACCGTGCCGGATGTACGCAGAGGCGCGCTCTCGGCCGACCTGGTTCACTTCTTTGAAAACTGCGGCGTGATGAAGTTTGCCGTGGACGCCGAAATGAAATCCGCGCGATAACGTCATGCGCTGCGCCATCGTCGCTGCGAGCCGTGCAAGCGCACGGTGGAAAACCGGCTCCAAACCTCGGTGCCCGGCACAGCCTTTCAACCCTCTGCCGCGTTATGATGAAAAGCCGAATGTGGTCGTGCGTCCTTTTGATCGCGGCTCCGCTTTTTTCTGGATAAAAGGAGAATGCAAGTGCAGGGCAAGCTCGAACTGATGATGGGACCAATGCGCAGCAACAAGACCGCGGAGTTGTTGCGCCGTGCCGATATGCGCCGTCAATATGCAAAACAATTTGTGATGGTTCTTAAGCCGAGCGACGACACCAAGGGAGGTCCCGGAGTCGTGGAGAGCCGCAATCCGAACGGCGGCGGCAAGATGAGCGCCTTCGAGTTCAATTCCACCAACCCGTGGGAAGTGCTCCAAGCCATCCGCGACAAGGAGCAGGAGATCGGCAAGCGCGTGGAGTGCGTTGCCATCGACGAGGGTCAGTTTGTCGATCAGCTTTTCCTCTTCACCAAGTTTCTGCTTGATGCGGGACACGATGTGCTGGTGGCCGGCCTCGATCTCGACTTCCGCGCCATGCCCTTCGGCGAGATGCTGAACCTTACCTGGCTTGTGAATGCATACGGCGGCAGCATTACCGAGTGCATGGCCTACTGCAGTTGCGGAGCCCGCGCTCTCTACTCACAGCGGCTGATCGACGGCAAGTCCGCGCCTTTCGACAGCCCCATCAAGATGCCGGGCGACTCATACGAGCCACGCTGCGCCGAGCACTACGTTCTGCCCGGGCGTCTGCATTAGAGCAATTTGAGGCGAGTTGCGTGCGGCGCTCAGTAGTGTTTGTAGGCTTGATTAAACTTTGGCCGTGGCTTGGTGTGGATATATGTGGCCACGTCGTACGCCTGTTGCGGCGTGAGTGTGCCGGGATGATTCTGCGGCATGTTGTAAATCACGAACGACGCCATCTTGGCCGGATCATTCATGCCGGCTCCGTCGTTATACGAGTTGTTTCCCCACAGCGCAGGCAGCACCGGCGGAACTCCCGCGCCGTCAATCCCGTGACACGCGGCGCACTGCGCAGCGTAAATTGCCTTGCCGGCGGCGGGGTCGCCCTTGAGCTCAGCGAGTTTCACCAGCCCGCGGCCTTTGTAGGTCTTCCCTTTCACGCCGTCGCGCGAAAGCCAATCAACATACGCTACGAGTGCGTGCATCTCTGAGCTGTCTTCGGGCAGGGGCTCTCCAGCCTCGCTGCGCGCAAAGCACTCCTGAATGCGGTTCTGCAGCGAAATCATATGCCCCGCTCGCTTGTTGTACATGGGGAAGAGGCCGGCCATGTCAATCATGGGCGCGGAGAACGCGGAAGTTCCACTTTGCAGATGGCAATCGGCGCACGAAAGCTTGTTGCCGGTATAACCGGGGGCGTACTTTGGGGTTTCGTCGAAGATGAGTTTTCCCTTTTGCACCAAAGACGGCAGCGCATTGTTGGCGGCTTCTGCGGTTGAGCCGCTGGCCGCGGGTGACACTGGCCGGTCCTGACGCCCGCGGCAGCCCGCGACGCTCGCGCAAACAAGTGCGGCGCCCAGGGACAACGCGAGCGGCAGGTGTTGGGTTGAGCCGAAATTGGTTTTCGAATGCACCATACTACTTCTGACCCTGCTCCACAGGCTTGAAGCCGAATTGATGATAGATGGCCTGCGCTTCGTCGCTTTGCAGGAAGGCAAGCCATTGCGCCGCGGCAGCCGGATGCGGCGCGTCCTTCATCCTGGCGCCGGCATAAATCGCGATCGTATTCCGCGCGGCCGGAATTGCGACGCCTTCAATGGGATTGCCGATGCTCTGCTGGAAGCGCACCTCCGAGGCCCATGTAACGCCCGCGTCAGCGGTCCCGTTCATGATGCGCATGGGTGTTTGCCGGTGGTGAATCTCACTTAGCTGCGTTGTGCCGGCCTTCACCTTGCCGTCGTAGACAACTTTTTCAAGCGCGTCGCCGCCAGCCTTGCGCAGCGAGTCCTCGATCTGGTTCGCGACGCCCTCCCACTGCGGGTTGGGCATGGACAAACGCAGATCGGGCCGGCCGAGATCGTTGAGCGAATTGATGTGTTTGGGATTGCCGGCGCGAACCATGATCTCAAGATCGTTGGTCGCATACTGGACGACGTCTTCGACAAGACCGCTCTTCTGCATGTCGCTGACGGCGCGCATGCCCGCTTCGTAGACATCGGGCTTGATCTGGATCGTCAGGTTGCCAAGGGTGAGAGTGTCGTGGGCACCGATCTGCCTGCGGAGAATCCCTGGTGGCAGCGTTTCGTAAAAGATATGTCCCTTGAGTTCCGGATGCTGCCGTTCGAAGGCAGCGATGAGCTGTGGAAGCACAAAAAACTGATTGCCGCCGATGAAGAGTACCAGTCGCGCATCGACGGGATTGCCGTGCAGATCGGGAACGTTGTCGATGTCGGTGACGCGAAACGTGTATCCCTGATCGGTGGCGGGGTCGTTCGCTCCATTGCTCCACGGGGGCATGGTCTGAGCGTGCATGCCGGCAACGCAACCGGAAAAAAGAAGAGCGGCGATGAACTGGCGCTGGAGTCGCACGGGTTTCTGCCTCCTTCAAGGGTTATGCGTTGAGATAGCTGTAGTAGCCGTGTGTCTGGAGCAGCGCAATGGCGGCCACCATGGAGGCGACCACGAGAACTTCAGGCAACGTATGCGCGAGCAAGTCGTCGACAATCTCTTCGGGCTTCTGCGTGAGCTTTCTGTGCTCGATGAGGCCGCGCGCCTGTTCCTCAGTGGCCGTATGACAGCTCAGGAACTGCACGCCGCGCGCCTGGAGCGCCTGCACGCTCATGTCCTGGTATGCGGAATCGCGATCGCTGGGGTCCTTGGCGAATGCAGCCGCGTCAAGCGGATGTTTGGCCTGATAGAAAATGTTGCGCGCGGCAGGCTTGCCGGTTTCGGGGTCGGTGACCGCGAGCCACTCGCCGATCTGATACTTGCTCCAGATGGAATCGTCGAAGTTGACCATGTTGGCCGGACCGTGCAGCGCGGCGACGATCTTGATGTTCTCCTTGGGAACATCGAAGCCATAGCAGAGGCCGTTGAGAGAGTTCTTGATGCCGTTGAGGAATTTGCCGTCGCCAATCATGGTCACGTTCACGACCTGCTTGATGGGTGCGGGGTTCTCGACCAGCTTGCGGAACTCCGCCAGCTTCCACTGCGCGCTTTTCCAAACCAGTTGCGCGCCGGCCTGGCGCGGGGCTTCGGCAGCCATGCCGAGCGCGGCAAGACCGGCGGCGGCTTTCGATACGAACGATCTGCGTGTGAGCGTGCTAGGGCTGAGCGGATCCATTCTTTTCCTCCTGGGATGTGTGGGTTTGGGCCGGCGATTTTTCGTCCGGCGAGGGGATGCCGAGGTTCTCAAGAAAACGATACTTGGGTTCTTCAACGCGTTCGCGAAAGGTTTTCGATGCCTTCCGCCAGAAAATGAAAACCAGCAGGATGAGAGTGACGATACCGATGATCCAGGCAATCATTGCGCTCCCTCCCTTCCCGACATATTGCCGGACATGGCGCCCGACGCCTGCGTGGGGACCGGCGCCGCGCACGAAGAGATTGGCGGCTGATAGAGCGACCGCATATACACAGTGACAGCCTGAACCTCAGCGGGAGTGAGCAGAGGCCACGCGGGCATTCCGCTGCCGGGAACGCCATTGCGGATCACATACGATGCGCCTGCGAATGAAACCTGCATCTGATGAAAGTTTGCAGGCGGGCGCTTGTAGAGGTTGGCCTCAGGGCCGTCTCCCACGCCGCTCGTTCCGTGGCATCTCGTGCAGTGCGTATCAAAAACGCGCTGGCCGGCCTCGAGCAGCACAGGTTCCGGCGCCCATTGTTCATCCGGCCGCAAAGGCGGCGCGGCGGGCAGAGAAAGCACATAGTCTCCCACGGCGCGGAATTGCGAACCGGGCAGATCGTCCCAGGCAGGCATCGCCGTCCCCGGCACGCCTTGCGCAAGCACACGCCAAACCTCTGCCGCTGGCAAGCGAAAATCGGCCAGATCGAAGGCGACTGGCCGCAATGCGCTGCCGCCTTCCGTGCGACCGTGACCATCGGCACCGTGGCATCCCGAGCAGTTCGCCGCAAACACGGTTTTGCCTGCGTCCAAATCGGACGTTCCCTGACACGCGGCGAACTCGAAGGTCAGGCGGGTCTGCTGTGCCGGTTGCGGGTTGGCTTGCTGGGCCGCGCGACCGAGTGTGTTGAGATAAGCGACCAGATCGCGCGCGTCCGGTGTTGGTTTATCAGGCGCACCGTTGAAGAGCCAGCCAAAGCTGGGCATGATCGAGTCGGGGACGGTAAAACGCGGATTGAAGAGATGGACAAGCTGCCAGTCGTCAGTGCGCTTGCCCGCCTCGCGCGCTAGATCGGGCCCGATGCGTCGTGTGCCCCACATCTGGGGAAACTCGCCGTGTGTTTCCCACGCCTGGGTTGGCGGACCGAAGCGCCATTCATCGGCCGGCGTAAAGCGGACTTGCTCGGTGTGGCAATAGGCGCAGCCATCGTGTGCATAGATCAGCTTGCCGCGCTCTTCAGCCGGGGTGAGCGCCAAATGGGCTCCTGGGGGCGTGTTGCGTTCGATAGCCTTGCGCAGTTCCATTGCAGGTAAAACGCCGAGCAACGTGAACGACGCGAAAAAGAACACCAGCCCGGCGCCGAAGGTGGCAGCGTAGGCAGTCGCGATCCAGCGGTCGGTGCGCGGATTGGGGGGCGCATGCGGGAAAGAACTTATAGCAGCAGCCACCTCTTCCTGCGCGACGTGCTTTTCTCCAACAAAGAAGCTGAGGCCGAAGGCGATGAATCCCGCGAGCAGAAGATAAGCATCGGCGCTGCGCACAATCCAGTAGGGCCGCGCGGCCCGCACCGAGTCGATCCAGGGAATGTGTTGCTGCCAGAGATTGGCCTCGACAAGGCCGGCGCTCGTGAGGTCCATGACCATGAACGCGAGACCGATAGTGAGCAGCCAATAGGACCACGCCAGCATGCGCCGGCTGGAGCGGACACCAGGCAGCCGCTGCCAGATGTGGGCCAGGCCGCCCATCGCGGCGAAGGACGCGAAGCCAATCATCGCAAGGTGCGAATGGCCGATGACCCAGTCAGTGAAGTGGATGAAGCGGTTGAAGTCCATGACGGCCTGGACCGAGCCCTGGAGGCTGACGACGAGGTAGAGCACCACCGCAGTCCATACATAGCGCAGCGGAACGTCGCGGAGGACCACGCCCTCGGTGGCGATGCCGATGGAGAGCAGCAGGTTGGCGACGACGATGATGACGTCGATGCCCTGATAGATCGAGGCGACTTCAGACACATGCTGCGCGCCCATAGGCAACGACGAATAGATGTAGTGATGGATGCCGTTCAGCGGATAGACCAGAAACAGCAGCCAGAAACCGATCATGGAATAGAAGTGGCTGTAGATGGGCCGGCGCGTCACGGCGGGAATCACGAAGTACGCGATCGCCGTGGCGAAGGGCGTTACGAAGATGCCCATGGCGTCGTGAATCCACAAACCGCTGAAGGCCGCGCCCATGGCGCCGGGAAGCACGTTGGGAAGAATATTGCCGATGGGATAGGCGAGGGCCGTGAACGTGATACTGCCTAGCAGATACCATCCGGCGACGTACAGCTCCGATGCGCCGCACTTCCAGAAGGGAATGCCGAATTGCACAATGAGCAGGAGAAACGACAGCTCAATGACCGCTGCGATGGCGAGTGGAAACTCAGCCCATTCGAGAGGCTGGCTGTGACCCGTAAGCACGAGGCTCCATCCACCCAGCACCGCGACCACGTTGAAGACCCAGAAGATCACCCATCCCAGGCGCACGCTGGTAATCCTGCGCCGGGTGAGAATCGGCACCGCGTAATACAGGAATGCTATGAACGCATTGCCGAGCCAGGCGTAAAGGATGCCCTGCGTGTGGTCGTAGCGCAGCCTGCCCCATGTATCCCAGCCGTGCCCGCTCAGAAACTCAGGCGCATAAAACTTGATGGAAACAAGGAGCCCGAAGAGGGCCGAAATCAACAGGCCCACGAATGCGGCAACGGTGTGTGCGCGGATCAGCTTCTGGATTGCGGGCGTGCCGGCTTCGGGGAATGGCGCGTGAATATCCGTCAAGGCCGCTTTGCTCCCGCGGTGATTTGCACTGGCGCGCCTAGCCGCGACGGGGGGAGGGTCGCCGGCCGCGGGTCAATGCGGAAAATGGCATAGAACGAAACGACGAGCCCCAGAAGGATCAGGGCGGCCACGAGTATTCGCTGAGCGCGAGTTGCGGGTAGCCCGGAAGATTCCCATTGTGACAACTCAACCTCCTTGCAATCGTGGGGGAGCGATTCTTGAGCAGTTTCGGAAATACTGCATAGTCAAAGAGCTCACCAAGGCCTTTGCTCCCTAATGGTCTCTCAGACTTGAATGCCGTGAGTGCCGTGCCGTTATTTCCGAAACTGCTGTAGTTGCCGGCGCCGATCTCCTGGTCTTGCTGATCAGGCGCTCAAAAACTTCACGAGATTGGTGTAGCTGATCTGCAGGCATTCGAGCGGCGGCCTTTCCGTCTTGTCCTGCTCCACATACATGTTGGGAATGTGGAACTGGTCGGCCAGCCGCAGAATTGCAGGCCAGTCCAGGGTGCCTTCGCCCACCTCGGTAAAGTACTGGGAGCCCGGCCCAGTGTCGGTTGAGACCGGGGCGTTCGGCAGGCGATCTTTCAGGTGCAGCGACTGCATCCGCTTGCCGTGCTTGCGCAGCATTGCAACTGGGTCATGCCCGGACTGCGCCACCCAATAGCAATCCATCTGCCACTGCACCAAAGCGGGGTCGGTGTTCTGCATCAGAATGTCGAACCCGGTGACTCCACCGAATTCCTTGAACTCCGTGTCGTGGTCATGGAAGCCGAACTTCATGCCCACCTTCTTTGCCTGCGCGCCCCACTCGTTGTACTGCTCCGCCGCCCGCTTGTATCCGTCGGCGGAGTTGGCAATCGTCGCGGGAATCGAGGCACAGACCATGCACTCCACACCCAATTCCCTGGCGTAATCGAAGTGAGTTCCCATGTCGTTGTAGCCGAAGTGCGCGCTGGGCACTTCGAGGCCGGCGTCGACGATCGCCTGTCGCAAATCCTTTGCGGGCATCTTGTACTCCGCCGCGAAGGCTTCCACGGTGCGGTAGCCAATTTTGCGAATGGCCGCGAGCGTGCCCGGCACATCGTTTTGCAACACGCTGCGAACGGTATAAAGCTGTACGCCCAGCGGCCGATCGACCTTCTTCGCAAAAGCGCCCGGCGCCAAAGCCACCGCAGCCAGCCCGGTAGCCGCATCTCCAAGAAACTCTCTCCGTGTCAGCATCGCAATTTCTCCTCTTAACCCCTTATAAACGAGGCGAGCGCCTACGTTTCTCAAATACGCCCATTCCCAAAAACATGTGCAGGTGCGCCTTCTTCATTGATTGGCAAACGAGGAACGTGAAGGCAGGAGAAAATCTATTACGATTGATTGCCGATGTCAAGATCGGTCTATCCAGATAACCCGAAGGCAGATGATCTTGGCGGAGCGGCGTGGAAACAAATCGGCGAAAACCCATACGGTCTCTAAAGAATCGCCCAAACGCTTCCATTTGACAATCGTTTGCAATCGATAATACTATTTTGTTTCGGCCATTAGGAGGGGTACGCCCCTTCCGTTACATCCTATTGGGGCTTCGAGTTGGGGAAACGGCCCCAATTTGCGGTCCACTCATGCCGGACTCCAAAATGGTAAGTGCGCCATTCCCGGGAGGAATCATGCCGCAGAATCTGCTTGAACAGCTACGCAAGTACAGTGTGATCGTCGTCGACACCGGCGACATTGAAGCGATGGAGCGGTTCAAGCCGCAGGATGCGACCACCAACCCCTCGCACATCACCAACGCGGCGAAGATGCCGAAGTATCAGCCTATCCTGGATGGTGAGCTGATGAATGCGCGCAAGGAGCTGGGGGCGGGGGCAACCGATGAGGCCGTTGCCAATCTTGCCTTCCGGCGACTCTCCATTGCCTGGGGCAAGAGAATTCTCGACGTGGTCCCCGGCCGCGTATCGACTGAGGTGGATGCGCGCCTGTCGTACGACACGGCGGCCAGCATCGCGCAGGCCCGCAGCATTATTGCGCAGTATGAGGAACAGGGTGTGAGCCGCAACCGCATCCTCATCAAGCTTGCGGCCACCTGGGAGGGCACGCGCGCTGCCGAGGTGCTGGAGAAAGAGGGCATCCACTGCAACCTCACGCTCATCTTCGATGTGTTCCAGGCCATTGCGTCGGCTGAGGCTGGAGCCACGCTGGTTTCGCCCTTCTGCGGCCGCGTCCTTGACTGGTACAAGAAGGAGACAGGCAAGGATTACTTCGGCGCCGAGGACCCCGGCGTGATCTCGGTGACCAAGGTCTACAACTACTTTAAAAAGTTCGGCTACAAAACGGTGGTGATGGGCGCGAGCTTTTGGAATGTTGGCCAGGTGCGCGAGCTGGTGGGCAGCGACCTGCTGACCATTGCACCCAAAGTGCTGTTGGAGCTCGAAAGCACCGAGGGTGAATTGACCCGGAAGCTCGATCCCGAGGCCGCCAAAGCGATGCCCATTGAGAAAATTGTTGTGGACAGCAAGGCGACCTTTGAGCGGCTGCTTGCCGCCAACCGCATGGCCACTGACAAATTGAGGGAAGGCATTGAAGGCTTCTCTGCCGCGCTGGTTGAGCTGGAAACGCTGCTAGTGAAGCGGCTTGCCGAGCTGGAGTCGCGCGCCGCGGCAACCGTGTAACCCTGAGCGCGCTGTTTTTGAAGGCGTGGCCCGAGTTTCTGTTTTTTTTGACTTTTGTTTTGCCCGCGGAGAATGAGGAGTGGGGACCGCCATGGGCGCTGGCAATTTGATGATCGTACAGGGCGGCGGACCGACAGCCGTTTTCAATGCCAGCTTATCGAGCGCGATTGCTGAGGCAACCAGCCAGCCGGGAATGGGACGCATTTATGGCGCCCGCTACGGCATGAAGGGCCTGGTGCATGGCGATGTCGTGGAGCTCGGCCAACTGACGGCGGGCGAACTCACTTTTCTGCACAACAGCCCGGGCGCTGCGCTGGGATCATCCCGCTACAAGCCAAACTTCGATGACTTCGACTGCATGGTGGCGACTCTGCGGCGGCTCGATGTGCGGCAGATGATTTTTATGGGCGGCAACGGCACCATGCGCGGTGCAGCACTGGTGAGCGAGCGCTGCCGTCAGTTGGGCTTTGAGATTCAGATTATCGGCGTGCCCAAAACCGTGGACAACGACATCGCCATGACCGACCGCTGCCCCGGCTATGCGAGCGCGGCGCGGTACATGGCGCAGTCGACGCGTGACCTGGGCATGGACATTCGCTCGCTGCCGCAGCCTGTGACGATCCTTGAAGTGATCGGGAGAAGCATCGGATGGCTCGCGGCGGCAACCGCGCTTGCCAAGGAAACCGAAGCAGATGCACCGCACATTATTTTTCTGCCCGAGCGGCCGTTCCAGGCGGACAAATTCCTTGCCGACCTGGACGCGATCGTGACCCGGCTGGGCTGGGCCATCGTGGTGGCGAGCGAGGGGATCCGCAACGCCGACGGCAGCCTAGTGTATGAGCTGACCGACCCCACGCATCTCGATCCGCTGAAGCGGCCCATGACCGGCGGTGTGGGGCAGTTTATGGCGGACATGGTGGGGGAACATCTGAAGATCCGTTGCCGCACAGAAAAGCCGGGCCTCATTGCACGGGCCTCGATGGCGCACGTATCTGCCCAGGATCAGAAAGACGCCGAGCTTGTTGGCCGCGCAGGAATTCGCGCGCTGGCCAGCGGTGAAACGGAGAAGATGGTTTCGCTTCCGCCGCTGAAAGCTTTAAGCAAATGCGGATACGAACTCGTCCCGCTGGGCAAGGTCGCAGACGTTGAGCGGCAGTTTCCCACAGAATGGATGCGCGAGGCGGCGATTCCCGTTAGCGACAAATTCTTTGAGTATGTGCGCCCGCTGGTGGGCGATCTCATGCCCTATTTCATACGTTTTACGAATTGATTCATGTTGGAAAGGAAAGAAATGCTTAAGTCCGCGAAAGAAACTGCTGCCGCCCCGCTTGGCGTGATGATTCTTGGCCGCAAGCGCCCCGGATTCGATCAGGAATGGAACCAGATTATCTGCAGCCGAGCTGTGGCCGCGCTCAAGAGTCTTGGCTACACCACGGTGGGCGCCGAAGCGCCGGTTGTGGACGATGCCACTATCAAGGTCGCGCTCGACAAGCTGCGCGAGGCCGGTTGCCCGGCGATGGTGATGCTGCAGCCCTCGATGGGACACGGGCAACTGGCGCTCACGGTGGCGCAGCAATGGCCCGATCCCGTGGTTCTGTGGGCGACCCCCGAGAGGCCGGGCGATGGAAAAGTCAGTTCCTGCTCGCTCGTCGGACAGCATCTTTGGGGCTCCTCGCTGCGCCAGGCGGGACACGCATTTGAACTGGTCTACGGCGATCCGGACGACAAGACAACACGGGCAGAACTGGTGCGCGCGGTTGCGCTGGCACGGACTGTTGCCGTTCTGCGGCAGGCGAAGGTGGGCGTCATCGGCACGTATGCACCGGGCTTCATCGATCTTGCGGCCGATCCGTTTTTGCTACGCAGAACCCTCGGCATCCAGTTGCACCCGCTCAGCCTACCGCAATTTATGGAGCGTGCGCGAGCCGTTCCGGAAGATGCCGTTCGCAAGGACGTGCAGCGCGTGCTGGATCTCAAGCTGCCGATGCGCGACGTAACTGCGGACGATTTGCCGATGAATTCACGCTGCTACCTGGCCATGCGGGATCTCATCGAAGAAGAGAGTCTTGATGCGCTCACGATTCAATGCTGGCCCGAGCTGCCGAACATGATCGGCCAGTGGCCTTACCTTGCCGTAACGCGTCTTGGCACCGAGGGGTTCCCCATCTCGATTGAGGGCGACGTGGATGGTGCCATTGAGAGCCTGATGAACTGCAACCTGGGAACGGGACCGGGCTTCTTGACCGACTGGCTGGAGCATGACCGCAGCACGATTTTCTTCTGGCACCCGGGCATGGCGCCGATGGATATGTGCAATGCCATCGGCAGCGAAGGCGGACCAACGCTGGCGAAACACTTCAACATTGTGAAGCCGATGGTGGTGGATGCGCAGATCCGCATCAACGAAGATGTCACCGTGGCGCGGCTATGGCGCTGCGACAATCGTTACCATATGACGGCGCTTGAGGGTCGCACCGTTGCGCCAAAGCGCAAAGTGACCGGCAATTTTGTGCTCTTTGAGCTTGCGGAGTCCGAGGTGGCTAAAAGTGGCGGCGTGCCGGAACGGTTCGACCGGCTGGTGCACGCAGGCATGCCGCATCATGTGATTCTGTCGTTCGGCAAGAATGCGGAGTCGCTGCGCAGGCTTGCCCGCGCGCTCAGGGTGGAATGGTGGTCGTAGAATGCGCGACAATCGAGCGGTCTTTGAAATTGTTAGAGATGGCGCAGAATCAGTGCCCAACACAATGAGGCGAATGGCATGAGTCAGGTTCAGGAAAAGCTGCACAAGGTGTATCTCGATGGGAAGTGGGTCGCGACCGGGGAAGAGATCCATGTAAAAAACCCCGCGACCGGCGAGGCGTTCGCCAGTGTGGCCGCGGTCAATCGCGATCATGTGAGCGCGGCGTTTGCAGCGGCGCAGGCATCGTTTGCCGCGTGGCGCGGCATGACGGCAAAAGAGCGCGGCTCGCTGCTGCTGCGCGTGGCCGACGAAGTGCAAAAGCGTGCGGATGAGATTGCCCACACCATCACGCTTGAAAACGGCAAGCCGCTGGCGCAGAGCAAGGGCGAAATGGCGATGACAGTGGACCACCTGCGCTGGTTTGCCGAGGAGGGCCGCCGCGCATACGGGCGCCTGATTCCGCAGCAGGTGCAGGGCAAACGCAACATGGTGGTCAAGACGCCCATCGGCGTGGTCGGCGCCATCTCACCGTGGAACTTTCCGCTGGTGCTCGCCGTACGCAAGGCCGCGCCGGCTCTGGCTGCAGGATGCCCCGTGGTGCTCAAGCCTTCGTCGCAGACGCCGCTTTGCGCTATCGCTTTCGCAGAGTGCGTTGAAGCTGCCGGCGTTCCGGGCGGCGTATTCCAGGTGGTGGTCGGCAGCGCGCGCATGATCGCCGAGGAGTTCCTCACCAATCCCATTTGCCGCAAAATCACGTTCACCGGTTCCACCGAAGTGGGGCGCGAACTGATTCGCGGCGCAGCGCGAGCGATCAAGCCGCTCTCGCTCGAGTTGGGCGGACTGGCGCCTCTGCTGGTGTTCGACGATTGCAATCTCGACCAGGCCGTGCAGGAGACGCTGATCGCCAAGTTTCGCAACACGGGTCAGTCCTGCATCGCGGCGAATCGAATTTATGTGCAGCGGTCTATTCACGATGAATTCCTCAAGCGGTTTGTCACCGGTGTGCGGAAGCTCAAGACAGGACCGGGTCTGGAGCCGGGCGTCGACATAGGGCCACTCATCAATCAGCAGGGACTTGACGCGGCGCTCGCGCAGATCGAAGAGGCGGCGGCACATGGCGGCAAGGTACTGTGCGGCGGTAAGCGAATGGCCGGATCGAATGGCTATTTCCTTGAGCCGACGGTGATTGATGGCGTGAAGGGCGACGCGCTGTGCATGCGCGAAGAGACATTCGCTCCCGTCGCGCCGATTTCGACCTTTGAAACGGAAGACGAGGCCATCGAGTTGGCAAATGGCAGCGACTTCGGGCTCAGCGCCTACGCCATGACGCGCGATATCGGGCGCATCTTCCGATTGGCGGAGCGCATTGAGGCAGGAACGCTGGGCATCAATGATGGCGCGCCCACCACAAGCCAGAGCCCCTTCGGCGGTGTGAAGCAAAGCGGCTGGGGACGCGAGTTGGGCAGCGAAGGACTGGACGCTTTTTTGGAGACGAAGCATGTCTCGTTTGGCGGGATTTGATTTGCGGTTTTAGGGACTTGATATGAAATCCTGAAATTTCACAGAGAAGTTTATGAAGGAGCAAAGACGATGATTCACTTTCTTGTTCACGATACAGCGGACACGGTTGGCGTGGCCGTCGTGGATATTGCGGCCGGAACGCAGTTGACCGGCAGAGATCTGTCAACCAACAAGGCACTGACGGCAAAGTCGGCGCAGGATATTCCCCTGGGCCACAAATTGGCGCTCAGGGACCTCGCCGTGGGCGAAACAGTGATCAAGTATGGCAACGAGATTGGAAAAGTAGTGCAGCCAATCAGGGCTGGGCAACACGTGCATGTGCATAACCTGAAGACGAAGAGGTGGGCGTAATGAAGGATCAGACAATCTACGCGTATCGGCGTGAAAATGGGCGTGTCGGCGTGCGCAATCACGTGATTATTCTGCCGGTGGACGATATTTCGAATGCCGCGTGCGAATCAGTGGCCAACAACATCAAGGGCACGCTCGGCTTGCCCCACGCCTATGGGCGGTTGCAGTTCGGCGAGGATCTGGAGCTGTTTTTCCGCACCATGATCGGCACAGGCTCAAATCCCAACGTGGCCGCTGCGATTGTGATCGGCATCGAGCCGGGATGGACGCAGCGTATTGTGGACGGCATCGCCAAGACCGGCAAGCCCGTGGCAGGATTCTCCATCGAAGGCCAGGGCGATATCGCTACCGTCGCGCAAGCTTCAGTAAAGGCGAAGGAGTTTGTGCAGTGGGCAACCGAACTGCAGCGCACCGAATGCAAATTCAGCGAGCTCTATATCAGCGTGAAGTGCGGCGAGTCTGACACCACGACCGGCCTCGCAAGCTGCCCCGCCGTCGGCAATGTGATTGACAAGCATTGCGCTAATGGCGGCTTGGCCTCGTTCGGTGAAACAACGGAGTTGACCGGAGCCGAGCACATCGTTGCCGGCAAGGCCGCGAACGAAGCGGTCCGCAAGCAATTCCAGGCAGCCTTTGACGACTACCAGAAACTTGTCTTCGGCGAAAAGACCAACGACCTGTCCGAATCGCAGCCGACGAAGGGCAACATAGCCGGCGGATTGACAACGATTGAAGAGAAGGCGCTGGGCAACGTGGAGAAGCTGGGTAAGAAGACGAAGTTTGTCGGCTGCCTTAAGCCGGCAGAAATGCCCACCGACAAGGGACTCTGGTTCATGGACACATCGAGCGCAGCGGCAGAAGCTGTCACTTTGTGGGCTGCCTCGGGCGCGGTCGTGCACCTGTTCCCCACCGGACAGGGCAACGTCATCGGCAATCCCATTGAGCCGGTCATCAAGCTCTCGGGAAATCCGAAGACCGTCAAGTTGATGAAGGATCACATCGACCTCGACGTGGCGCCAGTCCTGCAGGGGGAGATGACGCTCGACCAGGCTGGCGATGCGCTGATCGATGTTATCGTGCGCACTGCAAATGGCCGCTTTACCGCGGCGGAGGCGCTGGGCCATCGCGAGTTCGTGATGACCAAGCTCTATCGCAGCGCGTAGTTGGTTGCGTTTGTAATCACATCGGGGTGCCCCAGGTCACGTTCGCCGCGGCGGATGAGACCTGGGATACCACGAAGCTCTCGTTACGAGGCCTTGATGAACCGCTATCCGAAAGAACAATTACAAAGCCTGGTTGCGCAACTCGCATCCGGCATGGGTGTGCGCGCCGAGGATGCCGCGCTTTTTGCCGAGGTGCTGGTCGATGCCGACCTGCACGGCGTTTCGACCCACGGCGTCTCCCGCCTGAATATTTATTTGAAGCGCATTGAAGCCGGGCTCATCGACCCGAAGGCAAAGCTCGCAATCGACCGCAGCGCGGGAAGCGTGCTAGTTCTCGACGCAGGCAACGGACTCGGCCAGGTGCAGGCCCGCAAGGCTCTCGATCTGCTGACGCACCTCGCCCACCAGAATGGCGTGGCTGTGGCGACCATTCGCAACTCGCAGCATTTTGGCGCGCTCTCATGGTATTGCAATTACGCCGCCAGCAACGAAATGGTGCTTCTGGCCATGACAAACTGCGAGCCGGCCATGTCGCCTGAAGGCGGATACGAGGCCTTCTTCGGCACCAATCCCATCGCGGCCTCATTCCCTACCGGCAAGGGATTTCCGGTGAAGATCGATCTGGCAACGGCAGGCGTCGCCCGCGGCAACATCATCGCCGCGCAAAAGAAGGGCCAGTCGATTCCGCTGGGATGGGCGCTGGACCCGGACGGCAACCCCACCACTGACGCGAGCCAGGCGCTGCTCGGCACCGTACTCACCATGGCCGGCCACAAAGGCTATGCGCTGGCGATGATGGTGGAACTTTTCAGCGGCGTTCTGTCGGGCGCGGCGATCGGCCCCGATGTGGGATCGATGTATAAAAACATGGACCGCAAGCAGGATGTGGGTCATTTCTTCTGCCTCCTTGATGTAAGGGCGTTCCTTGACTACCCCGAATACCTCAAGCGAATCGATGAGACCATCGACCGCATCAAGGCCTCAAAAAAACGCCCCGGCGTGGAAGAGATTCTTGTTCCCGGCGAGCGCTCCGCGCGTAAGGCCGCCATCAACAACGCACAGGGCATTCCTGTTTCGCCTGAAATCGTTGCGGAGTTGGAACAGTGGTGCTCGCGCCTGAATATCGAGTTCAATTGTCATGAGGTGGTTTGCTAGCTATGCCCGATATCCTAGTATCCGAAAATGTTCAGGGCGCTGCCGTCGATGCGCTTCGTTCCCGATTCAAGGTTCTCATCCAACCGGATCTGTGGAAGGATCCAGCGCTGCTGGCAGAGAAAGTGAAAGGCTGCCGCGCGCTGATCGTGCGTAACCAGACGCCTGTCACCGCGGCTTTCATTGACGCAGCACCGGATCTGCTCGTCATCGGCCGGGCGGGCGTGGGTCTCGATAATGTTGACTACAAGCACGCCGAGCAGGCGGGAATCGTGGTTTCGTTCACGCCCGATCAGAATGCCATTAGCGTTGCCGAGATCGCCATTGGCATGATGCTCGCACTGGCGCGATTCATTCCCACCGCCGATGCGGACACAAAAAAAGGCAACTGGAACCGGCAGCGGTATGTCGGTACTGAGCTCTATGGAAAAACCCTCGGCATCGTCGGCGCGGGAAAGATCGGCTACCTGACCGCGCGCCGCGCCACGGCCTTCGGGATGAAGGTGATCGCATACGATCCCTTCCTGAGCCAGGACAACATTCTGCTGAGCGAAGTGCAGGCTGAACTGGTGGAGCTCGATGAATTGCTGGCGCGCGCCGACGTTGTCTCCTGCCATTTGCCAGCCACTACGCAAACCGTGGGTCTGTTGAATCGCGAGCGCTTCTTCAAGATGAAGCCCGGCGCATTCTTCATCAACACTTCGCGTGGCAAAGTGGTTTCCGAAGCGGGTCTCGTCGAAGCGCTCAAAGCTGGAATCGTAGGGGGCGCGGCGCTGGACGTACGAGAAAAGGAACCACCGCAAGTTGGCGAATTCGAGAAGTTGCCAAACGTGATTCTGCTGCCGCACATCGCGGCCTTTACGCGCGAAGCGCAGGACCGCGTGACCGCGGCGATCTGTGAGGATGTCGCGCGTGTCCTCGAGGGAAAACCCGCGATCAATGCCGTCAAGCGGACGGTGCCGATGCCGCGCGTTACGTCCTGATCTTCGCTACTTGCGGATTTGGATCGGTTTTTGCCCGTCGGGCCGCGGCACGAAGATATCCTGCCACGCGAGGCCGCACTCTCTCACCATCTGAATCGGATACTCGAGGCGGCCCAGTTCGGCTTCGGCATTGTTGGTGCCGAAGGAGAACTTGCATCCGGCGTCTTTCGCCATCCTTATGAAGGCGGGACTTGGAATACGGCGGCGGTTGTTGATCTCAATCGCAACATCGCTCTTCAACGCGGCGTCGATCACGCGCCGCATCCGCTCCGGAGTCCACAGCGCATCGTACTCCGCGCCAATCTGATCCGGGATATACGTGGCGTTGGCGTAGATATCAATCGGCTCGCGCATCACGCCTTCAATGCGCTTCACAAGCATCTCCATAAACGCCTGCTTGTCCCCGATGACACCTATCTCCTCGGGTAACCAGATGCGCATGCGCTTGCCGGTGTCGTCCCTGAAAGTCATCGCATCCGTAAAGATGTAATCGAATTTGGCCGCCGACTCCAGCGTGACGAGCGTAGGCCATTCGCGCCCTTCGCCCTGCATTGCCATGTAGCAGGGCTGGCCCTTCATGCCTTCGATGTAGCCGCGCACGCTGGCGTCGTCGTGCACAGGAAAACCCATGCCGCAATTGATGGCGATGCCGTAGCCGATGCCGACACGCCGCGAGTTCGCGAGGGCGGCGTCAATCGTCAGTCCGCCTTTCAGGTGCGCGTGGTAATCCACCACGGGATAGTTTTCGGCGCCAAGGCGAATGATCTCGCGATAGATGTCATCCACCACAGGCTGTTCGTTTGAGAGCGGTGCAATGTTATCGGGCAGCGGGCGAACGCGGAGGTTCCGGAAAGTTGTCGTGCTCTGCGCATCAAGTGTCTGCAGCGCAAACGCGCCGTGATTGATGACGCAGCGGAAGTTCGGGTTAGCCGAGAAGGGCTGGGCCGGCTCGATGTAATCCACAACGAGCATTTCGTTGAGCCGAACCTGCACCTGCTTCTGGCGCACCAGGATGTTGATCGTAAACCAATTGTCGTCGCTCACGAACCGCTTGTAGACATTGCGCACGCCGAGCAGCGAACCGGTTTTTCTGTGGTTGATGGATCCATCGGGGCCGCGATCGCCGCTCGCAAGCTGCACCTGGAATCCCGGCGCAGGCGAGCCCGAAGATTGCGGCGCAGTATGGAAGCAGATGGCGGATTTCGCGCCCGGCCGCATCTTCGCTTCCGCGGTGAATACAAAGTTTCTGAAGTCCGCGTGGTGCGCAGGGCCTACATAGAACAGCCGGGCGGGGCCGCCTTGCGCCACGATTTCATCGGCAGCAACCTTGAACGCGCCCGCCTGCCCTTGAGCCTTCCATCCGTTGAGCGAATTGCCGTTGAAGAGCGAAATCCATTCCCCTTGTTCCTCGCCGATGCCATGAACAGCCGCCGGAGCGGCCAACAACATTGCAAAAACATCGCGGCGTGAAAGAGGGTGCATCTGGTCCTTTCGAGCGAGGCTAGGGTCAGGCCAGGACTATGCGGCCTCGGCAGGCCTGTCGAGGGTGCGATATTTGCGGCCGACGGCGAAGAGTGCAGCGGTGCCGGCGAGAGGCATGAGCCCGATCAGCAAAAAGACAGGCGTGTAGGAGATGCGGTCGACCAGGATGCCCGTGAGCAGCGGAAACAACGCGCCGCTCAAGTCTCCGGCGATACCCATCAGGCCCGTAGCACGACCCACCTGGTGCTCGGGAAAAAGGTCAGTGACGGCCGCGAACATATGTGCGGAAAGAAAGTTGTCGGCGGCAATGGTCAGGCACAGCATCGCCATGACGGGTCCTATTCCATGGAGGTAAGGTACGGTGAAGCTGAGCAGGCAAACCAGTGCGCTGCCATACATCAGCAGGCGTCGCGTGTTGCGCACGGAAAATCCACGGCGAATCATCAGGCCCGCGGCCCAACCTCCCGCGATGCCACCCACGTCACCCATTAGAAACGGAATCCAGGCGACGAATCCGATCTGCGCCATCGTCATGTGGCGGGCGTTGTAGAGATAGCTGGGCGTCCAGTACCAGTAAAACTGCATGACGGGCCCGATGAAGAACCGGCAGAGGATCACAGCCCATGTTGAGGAGTTGCCGAGGAGCTCGCGCGCGGAAATCGGAGGCCGCGAAGAGTGAGCCGTGGTTTTCGCTTCCTTGCCGTACAAGAACCACCAGGTTGGAATCCAAAGAAACCCGGCAATTGACGGCACCAGGAACGCGACGCGGAAGCCGTAGTGTTCGAGCAGATAAACGATGACGGGCACTGCTAGAGTTGCACCGATCACGCTGCCGCCATTGAAGATGCCGATGGCCAGGGTACGGTCTTTCTTCTCAAAAAGGCGCGTGATCGTTTTCACGCCGCCAGTGTAGGCGCCGCATTCTCCGGTGCCCTTCCACAATTGCGAGAGGCCCAGCGAAAACCCCGAGCCTGCCAGCGCAAACGAGCCCGTCGCGGTCGACCACCAGCAGATGGCAGCCGTCAACCCAAGGCGCGCACCCAGGCGATCCATGAGATAACCCATGGGGAACTCGCCCGTCATCATCCCGAAACCGAGGGCGGAGACGATTCTTCCGTAAGCGGCGTTGGAGAGATGAAATACCGTTCGCAGCACGGGAGCCATGACAGACAGCGCCTGGCGGGCGATGAACATGATGACGGTGAGAAAGAAGAGCAGGGTGAGGATCAGCCAGGGGTGCCGGCTTGCCGAGGCCTCTTTCGCGGGGTTGCTGTCAGCCCGGTCCATCTCGTCAGCTTCGATCAAACTTCCTCCAGCAACACTTTCCGTGGGCTGCCGCACTCCACATACCAGTTTTACAACCCGAGCCTTCGCCGGCAGATGCGCAACTCCGCTCATGAGCGAGCAGGCGCACGTTCGCGACGATTCAGGCTCCTCCAGCGGGTCGCAACCGACTATATCGAAACTTCTTTTCAAGTGTCAATCGATTACGAATGATAATCAATGATTCGTTTACATGCCCGATATCGCCCTGAACGCATCGTCTGCCCATTGCACCGCTTCAAAATACTGAGACCTCATGCATTTCCCATCCTGAGGCGTAAAAGGGCGAAATCCGCCATCGATCTCATGTTCAACATTTGCATCCAGCAGGCGACTCACGCCGTGCCTCCCTCGCCATGCCCCGGAACGCGACCGCTCTAAAAACACCACTCATGAGCCAGACTCTGAGACATGGCCTGCAAGCACGAGCACACCGACGGAACAATCGGAGACCGGAGCTCGCGTAAAATATCACTATTATTTTCAATGGCTTACAATGCGATCGATGTCAACCAATTCGCCCGGTAACTCTTCATCTGCGCCGCTCTTCAGAAAATCGATTGAAATTGATTGACAGCCGTTCCTCCGTCTGCCTATAATTCGCCCGAATCAGAGACCGTTGTTTTTGCCCCAAAATCTCACCGTAAAAATCCTTCGCCGTTGGGATCGGGTCGCGTGCGATTTGTCCGCTAGCCCTTTGATCGACGCACCAACTCAACGCTTCGGATTGACGGAATTTTTGGCGTTTGCGATGAAGCAATCTGAGCAAAAAAAACGGCGCTGCTTGACACGGTCTCATGACGACCCTAGAGTGTCATTACCGGGTCGAGCGCAATGTCGTTCCACTGCCCGGGAGGCAGGTACTTCAGGTTCAGGATTCGATGCATTCAACCATCACTCCCGCGATGTGTATGTGCTGCAGCTTGCTCTGCGCCGTGCGGGTGTGTGCCTCGGGCTGATTTCAGAAGCGAACTCTGAATCCCGGCAACCCACCCGCCAGTCGGCGAGGTGGGTTTTCAGTTTTTAGGGCCCTTTGCAATATTCCTGACCGCTCGGAAAACAAGATCAGGATCATGAGAAAGATGACAGAAATGAAAACGCGTAGAGAGGTTCTGCAAGCGATAGCGGCTTTGACTGCGTGCGAGGCGCTTTCACCTGCAGGATTGCCGCGCCTGCACGCCGAGGAGGGACACGTTCCGCCAGGGATTCACTTTGGCGTGCAGCTCAACGCTTTTCCTATCGACCCGAAGCGATTTGAAACCTTCATCGACACACTGGGAGAAGTGAAGCAGGTCGGCTACCAAGGGTTCGAGTCGGGTTTCCGCAATGTCAGCGAGCATTTCGGCGATCCCGTTCCGGCGCGTCGCCAGATCGAGCAAACAGGCCTCACCTTCTTCGGCATTCATATCTTCCTGCCGAGCTTTGAAATGTACGATCCCAACACCAGAATCGCGGCGCCCTCACTCTACGAGCCTGTGGCCCGTGGTGGAGCGGCGCTGGGCGCCAAGCATCTCATTCTGAGCGGCGCGCCTGCCGCCAATCCCGAGCAGCTCGAGCACAAAATCGAGGGATTAAATGCCGCCGGCCGGTTCGCGCAAAGCCTCGGTATCAGCGCGGCGTATCACAATCACTGGTGGGAGTTCCAATCGAAGATCGGCGAGATTGAAGCTCTGTATACAAAGACTGATCCGTCGCTCGTGCACTTTGTGCTCGATGCCGGCCACGCCTTTCATGCAGGGGCAGATGTACCGGAATTCATCCGCGCCCATTCCGCCCGCATCGTCGGTTTCCACATGCGCGACTTCAAGAACGGCGATTACGTGGAGCTCGGCACGGGCGACTTCCCGCTCCGGCCAATTGCCGCCACCATCATCGAGATCGGTTGGAAGGGATGGGTGGAGAACGAAGAGGAGCGTGCAGACCATTCACAGGGCGGTCTGAAAGTGATTGCCCCAGCCATTAAGGCCCTCAAGGAGGCATTTACATCGTGAATCGCCGTGAATTTCTTTATGCCGGAGCCAGCCGCCGCTGCTGTAACCGCACGCAGCATGGACGCCCGCGCCTATTCTGCCATCGACGGCGCCAACGATCGTGTCGGCTTAGGCGTCATCGGTCTTGGCCGCCGCGCAAGCGACGTTTGCCGCGCCTTTGCACAGGATCCCCGCGTCGAGTTCCGCAGCCTTTGCCGACATCTACGACAAGCAGGCAGAGGCGTTTCAGGGCCGCTTCAAAGATCACGTGGCCAATGCCGAAGTCGTCGGTTGAGTACGAAAAGATGCTCGACCGCAAAGATGTGGATGCGGTTTACGTTTCCACGCCCGATCACCTGCACGTCAGATCGCAACCGCCATCCTGGGAGCCAACAAAAATCTCTATCTTGAAAAACCCACCCTGCACCGCTGGCACGAAAAAGAAGCTCTCAAGAAGGCAGCGGAAAGCAGCAAGGGCATCATGCAGTGCGGCATGCAGCAGCGCAGCGGCGCGCATTACATGCAAGCCAGGCAGGAGTATCTTCGACGCCGGCAAACTCGGCCACGTGGTGTTTGCTCGCGCTGTCTGGACAATTTTCCCTGGCAGCGCCGCAGCATTCCCGACGTGCCCAAGCCGGAGGGCTTGCGCTGGGATCTCTTCCTCGGTCCCGCGCCCAAAGTTCCCTTCGAGATGTCCCGATACAGCTCGTGGCGCTCCTACCACGATTACGGCAATGGCCTGCTAGCCGACATCATGACCCACTGGGCCGACGTGGCGCAGTGGATGCTCAACGACGCCAAGCCTGTCACCGCCGCGGCGCTGGGCGGCGATTTCGTGCTCCAGGGCGACCTCACGAACCCCGACACGGTCAGCGCGGTCGTCCGCTACAACAACTGGAACTTGAACTTCGAGTCGACGGTACTTTCTGTTCGCAATCCGCGCCCTTCTGTGTATTTCGAAGGCACCGAGGGAAACCTCGACATCACCCGCGAGGGCTATGTATTCACCCCCAACAGCGGCGAACCTGTCGAGGTGAAGGTGACACAGAGTCTCGAGCAGGCCCACGCCGGCAACTTTATTGATGCGATCGTCAAGGGCGACAAGATCAATGCTCCTTTGGCGACGGGACTCGAGGCCAGCGTGCCCGTAATGATGGCGCTGGAATCCTACTGGTCGCACAAGCTCTGTACGGAACTCACTTAGAGGCCCCGCATGATTTCTTCAACCTGCGGCAACAACAACGCGCTAACCAGGTCGGGACCTGTACTGTACCCGTGGCCGGAACCAACGAAAATCTCCCTGGGAGGCGTTTTCACAATTTGTGGTCTGCGACGGCAATACGGTGACTGGCCAGAAATCGTACGGCTGAGACTTTGTCGAAGATTCGCGCCGGCGGAACCGGATGCAAGCACCGCCTGTTTTGAATTCCGAGACAACGCAAATGGTGCGAACACAAAATAACCAGCAGACGAGAAGCGTTCCCAGATACGCTTCTTTTACGAAAGGACAGGATGAATAACACACTTCGCAAACTACTCTTCGCCAGCTTCGCATTGCTCCTCTCCGTGGGAGTTGCGTCCCGCGCCTTTGCGCAATCTACCGGCGTGATCCGCGGAACTGTGACCGACCCCAGCGGAGCCGCAATTGCCCATGCTTCGGTGACGGCAACGGAAACCAGCACCAACTTGAGCCGCGACGCAGCCACCAATGACAGCGGCATCTTCGTCTTCCCTGACCTGCCCATCGGCTCATATTCTCTGAAGATTTCTGCGGCAGGCTTCGCCACCCAAAATCGGCCTGGCCTCACATTGATTACCGGCCAAGTCATTGATCTGCCCGTCACCATGAAGGTTGGCGCGCAGACGCAACAGGTCACCGTTACTTCAGAGACTCAGCAGATCGACACCTCCACGTCGACCGTCGCGCAGTCGGTGACCCAGCAACAGATGCGCGATCTGCCTCTCAATGGCCGCAACCCGCTGCAACTGACCACCCTGACGGCAGGCGCTGTGCTCACCACCGCCGGCACTGAAAGCACCCAGCAGGATAATACCGGCCTCTCAGTCAACGGCCTCAGGGCAACAGAAAACACCTACACGCTCGACGGAACCATCTACGTCGATCGCTTCTTTGACTCCGTTCCGACTATGCCCAATCCCGACGCATTGCAGGAGTTCACCATCCAGGCGTCGAACTATAGCGCCGATCACGCCGGCGCGGGCGCCCTGGTGCAGCTCTCGACCCGCTCTGGAACCAGCGAGTTGCACGGCGAAGCATGGGAGTATTTCCGCAATACAGTGCTGAACGCGCGCAACTATTTCTGGTCGGCCTCAAAGGCGGCGCCTCCTTTCAAGCTCAATCAGTTTGGCGGCACGGTCGGCGGGCCTCTATTCAAGAGCAAGAAGGCGTTCTTCTTCTTCTCGGCTGAAGACCTGCAGCAGCGCTCGGCACCTACACCGATCACCATTCAGGTGCCTACTCCGGCTGAGCTGACCGGCGACTTTTCAGCTTTGGCGACGCACAGCATCGCGATCTACAATCCGGTAACCGGCTGCGGCTATGGGCAAACAGGAACCGCGCCGGCTTGCAGCGGTACGATTACAGACAAAATCCCCACTGCCATGGACACGCTTTCTGCCGCGGTGACCAAGCAGTACCTGCAGTCGGAAATTAATGCGTCCTCCGCGGCCACCGGGGCAAACGCCGGCATCTACAACACGCTGTCAACCAGCACCAACAACAACATCGACAGCACGCAGTACCTGGTTCGCCTCGACGATTCTCTTGGGCAGAACGACCACCTCAGCGGCCGGTACTTCTACAACCAGGACAACTTCCAGCGCCCGTTCACCGCTCCGCTGGGCTTTTATGCGGCCAACCTCTTCCGCAACCAGTCGTTGACCATCAGCGACGCGCACGTCTTCTCAAATACGCTCACGGGCGCGGTTTATGCCAGCTTCTATCGCGGCGGCCGCACGCAGATTCCCGAAGCGCCGGGACTTAAAACGCTCAAGGACCTGGGCCAGACCATTAATTACGGAAGCCCCAACGAGAGCCTGGTGCCATTCCCGGGTGTCCGCGCAAACTTGTCCTACATCAACGTCTTTTCGGGCGGCGCGCTCACGCAGGACTCGACCACGTTTGATTTCACTGCCCAGCTGGTCAAGGTTCTGCACACGCATACCCTCACCTTTGGTGGCGATATCGAGCGTGACCGAATCGACATGGATGACTACTCCTACACGCCTGGCGACAACAGCTTCAGCGCCCAGCAGACGCAAGCGCCGGCCGGGGTGACTCTGCCTTCCGGGTTCACCGCCAGTGGTAACGCCTTTGCGAGCTTCTATACCGGTTACGAGTCCAGCTTCTTTGAGGACAACGGCCGCAAAGCCTATCTCCGCGTACTCCGTCCGTCGCTGTACGTGCAGGACGACTGGAAGGTTGATTCGAAGTTGACCCTCAACCTCGGCGTGCGCTGGGATCCTTGGATGCCTCCGATCGACGACAACGGCACATTGGTCGGCTTCAACCTCGCCAACCCGAGCTTCCAATCCACAATTGCCCCCGGAGCGCCCAAGGGGCTGATGTTTGTTGGCGATCCAGGAACCAAATCCGCGATCTACAACAACAACTGGAAAGACTTTGCCCCGCGCGTTGGTTTTGCCTATAACGTGCTCGGCAATGGCAAGACGGTGGTTCGCGGCGCCTACGGTCTGTTCTACGGATTCCCTGAAGGCTTGCTCTATCAGAGAACCGATGCGATGCAGCCGATTGACCTTTACCTGAACATCCCAGCTCCTCCGCAGTGGGACAATGTCTATGCCGGATTTACAGCCCCCGGCGTCACCGGCGATCCCTTCCCGCGCGGCCACGTTGGTCCTTCCCAGTTCAAATCGTATACGTTCATCACGCCACTCGCAGGCGGCGTGCTCAATCCTGCATCCAAGGTGGAATACACGCAGGCCTACAACTTCACCATCGAGCAGGACCTGAGCCATGGCTTTGCTATGAACGTTGGCTATGTGGGCAACCACGCTGAGCACGTGATGGCGTCGCGGCAATTCAACCCGGCCGTGTATCAGACTGGCTATACCGTCGCCCAGGAAAACACGCACCGCATCTTTCCGGGGCTGGGCGCGGTGGAATTAGCCGACTCCTATGAATACGCGATGACGAACGCCGTGGAAGTCAACGTCACTCGCCGCGCCTATCACGGCCTCTCGTTGCTTTCCAACGTCGTTTGGATGAAGACCATCGACAACGGCTCTTCGGGAACCGAAGGCCAGGCCGGGCCCCCGAACCCGTTCAACTTGCAAAGCAATCGCGGCGTTGCCGACTTCGACCAGGCTTTGCGCTTCACCACCTCAGTCAACTATGCTCTGCCCCGTTTTAACGTGAATGGTGTTGCCGGCTCCTTTGTCAACGGATGGCAGGCGAACGGCATTCTCACCTCGCAAGGCGGGCTACCTATCAACATCACCAGCGGCGTGGATAACTCCATCTCCGGCGTCGGCAACGACCGTGCGGACTTTGTCCCAGGCGTCAGCACCTCGCGCCCCGCCGGAGCCTCAAAGATCAACGAGTGGTTCAACCCCGCTGCCTTCCAGAAGAACGCCACCGGCACCTTCGGCAACGTGCCCCGCAACTATTTGCGCGGACCTGGCTTTGAAAATATCGATGCCTCGCTGTTCAAGGACATTGCTCCCGAACGTCGCATTCACGGCCAGTTCCAGGCGGAAGCTTTCAACGTACTCAATCACACCAACCTCGCCAACCCAGGGTCATCGGCATCTTCAAGCGGGACCCTTGGCGTGATCACCGCCACCGACAGCAGCACCGGCACGGTCAACATACCTTCGCCGGTTGGCACGCAACGCGTGTGGCAATTTGCCTTGAAGGTCATCTTCTAGGCTTGCTTGACTGTTCTTCCTGTCCACCCGGGCTTTTGAGTCTCTCCGCCGCAAAACATCGCGGCGGGGGGCCTGGGACGATTTGAAGGGCATTCGTGCTTGACGAGGAATCGAAGAGAATTTTCACCACGTCAACATCGCCTCGGTAACTTCATAAGGCCGAGTTATCTCAAGTTGTTAAATGGAAGGCACGCTCGATATGCCAGTTCAATCACCCGTTGGAAGACACCAGGTTCGCGAGGAGCTGCAGCGTAGAATTCTGTCCGGAGAAAGCCAACCGGGAGAACGGCTCACGCAGCAAAGCCTGGCCAGGGAGCTCGGCGTTGCGCAAGGCACGGTAAGGGAATCCTTGCTCGAGCTGCAATGGCTCGGGCTCGTCGAATCGATTGACCGCCTCGGCGTATTTGTGGGCAAGCTCGACGCCGCGCGCTTATGCGAAGCTTACCAGGTGCGGGAGCTTCTTGAAGGACTCGCCGCGCGTCTCGCTTGCGAGCGCGTTTCGCGCGCCGATGTCGCCTCGCTGCGAAACACCGCCGATCACATTTGGAACCTGTCGAAGGAAAACAAGGAAGAGGAGATGGGAGCCGCCGACCGGGCGCTTCACCTCCGCATCATGGATCTTTCTCGCAACAAGGTGCTTCTGCGCCTTGCTGAAGGCTACCGCGTACTGGGCATGGCCGTCAGGGCATCGCGCGATCCGCGCGTCGTGTATGAAGAACATTTGCGCATCATCGAGGCCATCGACCATAACTTCCCTGATGAAGCGGAGAGGCTCATGCGCATGCACGTGGCTGAGGCGAGAAGAATGATCGAGCAGCAGGCGGCCAGCAACGAGTTCACGCCCAAGTGGGTCAAGGATCCAAAGGAATAGAGCGCTTCCACAATTTATGTGGCGCCTCTGGCCGTCTCGCAGGGTGGGTTTTCCTTGAGGAAAAACCCACTTGGCTGCTGCTGCTTCGGCTTTCGGTAATTGTGGAACCGCTTTCGCCGGAAAACGAGCGTATGCTGTTGTTGCTTCGTCCGTTCCTGCCGAACGAATTCATTGTGGATCAGGCGGTGCTTGTGCCGCTCACACGCTGGTAGTCTGCCGCACTCCTTCGGGATGGAGCGCGCGGTAGGTGTTATATCCTCCCGAGAGAATCCTGGCGCGCAAACCATGCTGAGAAAGGATTCGGCAAGCATAGTAAGCACGCTGGCCCACCTGGCAGGTCACCCAAATCTCCCTCGATCGCGGCAATTCTCCGATGCGCGCACGCAGCTCGCCGAGCGGAATATTCACGGCGTCTTCAATTGAACCGGCGCGGAATTCGTGCTGCTCGCGCACGTCAAGAATGAACGCAGAGGTAGAACCCAGGTCATCCCACGGAGCAAGTTCCATGTCCCGCCGCATGACATTCGAGGCAATCATCCCGGCAAAATTCACCGTATCTTTGGCGGCGCCATACTGCGGCGCGTAGCAAAGCTCAGCCTCTTCGAGATCGAAAACGGTCGCCTTCATCTGGATTGCCTGGGCCAGCACATCGATCCGGCGCTCGACACCCTTTTCGCCTGCGGCTTGCGCGCCCAGCACCAATCCATCGGACTTGCGAAACAGCAGCTTCAGATGAATTGGCTGCGCTCCCGGATAGTAGCCCACGTGGTGAATCGGGTGCAGATAAACCGCTTCGAAATCTTTCACTCCGGCTCGGCGCAGTGACTTTTCTGTCGCGCCCGTCAACGCAACCGTGAGCCCAAAGAAGCCGCAGACTGCCGTTCCCTGCGCGCCCCTGAATCTCGTATCGCGGCCGCAGATGGCATCCGCTGCCACGCGCCCCTGGCGATTCGCCGGTCCGGCTAATGGAATGAGTTCCCACTGCCCCGTGACCCAGTTCTTCACTTCCACCGCGTCGCCAATGGCCCAGATGTTCGCGTCGTTGGTACGCATCTGATCGTCCACGCGGATTCCGCCCCGCTCGCCGATCTCGAGATCCGCGGTGCGCGCCAACTGGGTCTCCGGCCTCACACCGATCGAAAGCACCACCAGTTCGGCTTCAAACGCCTCTCCGCTTTGTGTGCGCACAATCAGACCGCTGTCGCCGTTCTGCTCAAATCCCACAACGCCTTCGCCCAAAACAAGATTCACTCCGTGCGACTCCAGGCGTTGCCGCGCATATTCGGCCATCTCGGCATCGAGCGGCGGCATCACCTGCTTCGCCATCTCAACAACGGTCACAGCAATGCCGCGGTGCATCAGGTTCTCCGCCATCTCCAGCCCAATAAAGCCTCCGCCCACCACGACAGCCCGGCGTGGCTTTCTGGTCTCAATCCAGTTTCGAATCTCGCGGCTGTCGGGCACGCTGCGCAGGGTAAAGATTCCCGGCAACTCGATCCCGGGCCATGATGGGCGAATGGGCGAGGCGCCGGGTGAGAGCACTAGAGCGTCATAGGGCTCTTCGCTCTCCGTTCCTGCCTCCAGATTTTTCACCGTCACGGTGCGCCGTTTGCGATCGATCCCGACAACCTCGTGCCGGGTGCGCACTTCGATGTTGAACCGTTTACGAAAGAACTCCGGCGACGCCAGCAGCAGCTTGCTCTCGTCCTGGATTACGTCGCCCACGTAGTAAGGCAGGCCGCAATTGGCGAACGAGACATACGGACCTCTATCCAGAACAAGAATCTCGGCGTTCTCATCGAGGCGGCGCAGACGGGCCGCGCACGTCGCTCCGCCGGCAACACCACCCACAATAATCACTCGTTTGGGGCTCATGGTCTTTCGCTCCCGCATTCGGGGCGCGCCGGGCGCCAATAGCTCTTTCAGCCTGCGCATCCCCTATCGACCAGCGTGCGCGAGTACGAATACCTCCCGCTATGACGCGGGTCACACCCGCCCAATGAGCGACGGGAAGATCGGACCAAGGCTCCTCGCAAAAGCGATGTGGGTTTGAAGGGGGTTTGAAATAGATATAGTTACCGTCAAAAATCTAGTCTTCGCAGGCCATATTGCCGCAGCAGCCACCGTTCTGGCCGCAACATCCGCCAAAATCGCACGTCTGCCGCGCATCAGACGGCGATTGCCCGCTCCCCTTTGAAATCGTTCCGGCGCCGCCGCTGATCAGCCGTTTCACGCTGCCGCCGCATTCGGGGCAATCGGCAATCGGCGGTTCCGACATCTTTTGGCGCCGCTCAAAATGATGACTGCATTTTGCGCATTCGTATTCATAAGCCGGCATCGCAATCCCTCTCTGGTTTCTGTAACCATTGTACGGAGGCCCGGAGGATTGGCCAATGTAGCGGTGCCTTGACCGGGCGCCACAGTACTTGCGGTGCTCTACGATTCTGCGCGCAGAGGAGCGTAGCCTGCGGTATCTTACGAGCTGTGCATCGCGGTATCTTGGACCAGAGCTTTCGGAAGACTAAGCGGGCAGAAACCCGTTCGCAATTGTTCCCTGACCCGCATCCAATACCGTATCGGGAGGATTTTCATGGAACTGGGCATGATCGGATTAGGCAGGATGGGAGCCAATATGGTCCAGCGTCTTATGCGCGCCGGGCACAAGTGCGTTGTGTACGATATTCATCCGGAAGCCGTGCAATCGCTTGCCAAGGAAGGCGCGGTTGGCTCGAGTTCACTCGAAGACTTCGTGAAGAAGTTGAAAAAGCCCCGCGCCGTCTGGATGATGGTACCGGCCGGCGTGGTGGATGCCACGCTCAAAGGCTTGACCCCGCTGCTCGAAGCGGACGATGTGGCGATTGACGGCGGAAACTCCTATTATCACGACGACATTCGTCGCGCCGCGGAACTGAAACCGAAAGGCATCCACTATGTAGACGCTGGCACCAGCGGCGGAGTGTGGGGGGCGGAACGCGGCTACTGCCTGATGATCGGCGGCGAAAAGGATGCGGTCGAGCGCCTCGACCCCATTTTTTCCGCGTTGGCGCCGGCGATCGACTCGGCGCCGCGCACACCTGGCCGAGAAAAGATGGGCGGAACGGCCGAGCACGGCTATCTGCACTGCGGTCCCAGCGGTGCCGGCCACCTGGTGAAGATGGTGCACAACGGAATCGAATACGGAATTATGGCCTCGTACGCGGAGGGTTTGAATATTCTCCATCATGCCAATGTCGGCAAGAAGCAAGAAACTGCGGACGCCGAAACGACGCCTCTGCGCAACCCCGAGGTTTACCAGTACGATCTGAACCTTGCCGACATTGCCGAAGTCTGGAGGCGCGGCAGCGTGATCGCGTCATGGCTCCTGGATCTGACTGCCATCTCCCTGCTCAACAGTCCGGATCTCAAAAAGTTCGCCGGCCGCGTGTCAGACTCGGGTGAGGGACGTTGGACGATTACCGCTGCGATTGACGAGTCGGTTCCTGCCCCTGTGTTGAGTGCTGCGCTCTATGCGCGCTTCAGCTCGCGCGGCGAGGATACATTCGCCGACAAACTGCTATCCGCAATGCGATTTCAATTCGGCGGCCATGTGGAGAAAGCCGCTGACCAGAAAGAAGGCGCCTGATGGCCGAGTCGCAGTCTGACGCCCTGGTGGTCTTTGGCGTAACGGGCGATCTCGCCCATAAAATGATTTTTCCGGCGCTCTACGCGATGGTAAAGCGCGGCACACTCAAGGTTCCGGTAATCGGCGTGGCCTTCCCGAAATGGAGCCTCGAGCGGTTGCGCAGGCGCGCGACAGACAGCATCAGGCGAGCTGGCGGAATCGACGACAAACGCGCGCTGCGACTCCTGCTGTCTCTTCTGAAATATGTGAGTGGAGACTACACAGACAGCAACACGTTCACAGCAATTAAGCAAGCGCTGGGAAAGGCAAAGCGGCCGGCGCATTATCTGGCGATTCCGCCTGCGCTCTTCGAAACGGTGATCAAAGGACTGGGAGCCGCAGATTTGGCCAGGAATGCGCGTGTGATTGTCGAAAAGCCTTTCGGCCGCGATTTGGCTTCGGCGCGCGAGCTGAACAGGGTTGCGCATGCGGCGTTTCCTGAAGACTCGATTTTCCGCATCGATCACTTCCTCGGCAAAGAAGCGATCATGAATATCCTCTATTTCCGTTTCGCCAACTCGTTTCTGGAGCCGCTCTGGAATCGCAACTATGTGGCCAGCGTTCAGATCACTCTGTCGGAGAGTTTCGGCGTGGGCAGGCGCGGATCATTTTACGAGACGGCAGGTTGTCTGCGTGACGTGATCCAGAACCATCTTTTCCAGATCGTGGCACTGCTTGCCATGGAACCGCCCGCGGGCCGGGACTTTGGAGAAGTGCACAATGAGAAAGCCAAAGTCTTTAAAGCCATGCTCCCTCTGAAGCCCGGCGACGTGGTGCGCGGCCAGTATGCCGGCTATCGAAAGGAGCCTGATGTGGCGAAGCGTTCCGACGTTGAAACGTATTGCGCATTACGGCTCTTCATCGACTCGTGGCGCTGGGAGGGGGTGCCGTGGTATTTGCGTTCGGGCAAGTATCTGCCAACCACCGCGACCGAGATCCTGGTGGAGCTGAAGCAGCCTCCGCAAAAGCTCTTTGCCGACGCGGTGCAGGCGAATAGCCGGTCGAATTATCTGCGCTTCCGGCTCTCTCCCAGCTCGGCTATCGCGCTGGCCGCGCGCGTGAAGCTTGCGGGTCAGGAATTTATTGGAGAAGAAAAGGAACTTTTCCTGTCAGACGAACAGCCGGGAGAAGAAACGCCTTACGAACGGCTTTTGAGTGACGCCATGAAGGGCGATGGCGCGCTCTTTACGCGTGAAGACGCGGTTGAAGCTGCATGGAAAGTGGTCAATCGGGTCCTGAAGGTCCATCTCCCTGTTCGCCGATACAAACGCGGCACATGGGGGCCGAAAGAGGCTGACGCACTCATCGCCCCTAGCGGCAATTGGCACAATCCAAGCCAGGATGGCGCATCCAAATGATGCTTCGACCTCGCCGCACTGCCGCGCAGTGAGAGTGTGAAGACAAGCATTGGTTGCAGGCGACTCACTGGGTACGTCTTAGCTCAACGACCTCGGAATCGATGCCTGAAAGAGGAATGTCAATTCCCCGGCGCAATTGTTCGCCTGTCCAGGAAAAGGTCCGGCTGGAATCCCAGACATGTGCAGTAACGGCGCCGTCCGGAAATCCGGGGATGCTAACATGCGCATTTGCTTTACGCGAATCGTTGCCGAATAGCACGATGAGCCCTTCGCCCTTGCTGGAAAGACGTGCGAAACCATCCCACTGATCGCTGCGCGGCTGCCGCCACGCGCCGAGAGGAAAGAACGACTGATTCAGAGGGACCTGTTCGCGCAAAGTTCGATAGCGGGCAATCCAATCGGTGTAGTGTGCCCGATCCTGGGGCGAGACTTTGCGGAAATCGCCCAGCAGCAGCGGCCGTGAACCCATTTCCGTCGCGGCGCGCACGCGCCAGGAATTGGTGTCGCCCTGCAGATTTCCGATCAACATCGAGTCGGCGGGGATGGCCATGCCGCGCTGATAAAGGAGCATGCGGGCAGCGCGCGGTCCGGCGTCGGTGGCGATACGATCCGCAACGTTGCTCATCCAGTCGAGATCAGCGTCGCGGAGCAGACCGTAGTCAATCAGGTGCTTGCCACCCCACAGCTCGAAGCTGTAGTCGATCAGCAGCCCGGGAAAGCGGCGGTGCAGCCCATCCGCGATGTACGCGAGCGCTTCGTAGCCGCGTGGGATGAACTCGTGATCGGCTGGAGTGGCCTGATGTTCACCGCCGGGTCCATAGCAACCGGCCTGTTCGCCGTAGGTGTTGAACACGGTGGTCAGGTCGAGCTTGACGTAGCGCAGCTCATATTGGCGAATGAGCGCGGATAGGCGATCGAGCTCATTGTCGCGAAACGGCGAGGCAAGGTTCATCTGAACCATCCCAGCCATGAGACGAATGTTGCCGTTCTGGTCGTGGCAAACCCACCCGGGATGACTCGCCACGACGGGGGCATCAGGCCTGGCGACCGCCATCGGAGACCAAAGACCGAACTGCATTCCGGTTTGCTGCGCGAGTTCCTTTATCGGTGCAAGCCCCTCCGGAAATAGCGCGGAATCGACGGCGTTATCGCCGCGCATCTTCTCCCATCCATCGTCGATGACGAAGATGCCGAAGCCGGATTGTGCGACTGCTCTTTCTACGTCTTCGAGACACTTTGCATCGATCTTTGTTTCGAATGGCTCCCAGTCGTTGTACATCCAGCGCGGATTCGATTCAGGACGCGCGATGTTGGCGAGCACATACTGCGGAATCAGCCAGTGCGGATCCTGCGCCGTTCCGCGTTGGTAAAGAACGAACGAAACGGCAGCGGTGGTGAAGGTCTCTCCCGGGGCTAGCGTGCGCTCGAAAGGGAAAAGGTCAGTGTCGTACATGGCGTCGACACCCGGCTCCCATTGATGCCACCGGCCGATGACACCAACTTCGGTGCGGCGCAGTACGCCGGGAACTTCGCTCAGTACAGCGACGCCGTCGCCGGTGGTGGCGTTCTCAAGCAGGATGGCGACATCGTCAGTGCGGCCGGTAAAGAAGATTTCGCGCGGCTCTTCGCCATAACCGCCGTACGTGAGCAAATGATCCGGCTGGGCCGGTGCAATCGGCTCACACGCGATGGACAGATGACTCAGTGCAAACTGCTGCCCGGTATTGTTGTGGATGGAAAGAAACTGCCGGACGCCCGTTGCGCCCGCGGGCAAAGTGTAGTGCACCGTAACTGCAACAGCCTGATCGCGCGAGGCAAGCCGCAGGTCAAGATGCCGTCCACCGCCAGCGTCGGAGCTCTCTTCGGCTCTTGTGAGTGTGAACTGCGCAGGACTGCCGGTGTACGCGTGACCGTTCACACTAAAGCGGAATTCGCGGCAATAGCTGTCCATCGTTTCCTGGTTGGGGTCGATGAATTCTTTCCCGTCCTGAAGGTTCTGCCAGCTCCGCGTCACGAGTCCATCGTGCGCGTCGAAGGCGATCGTTCGACTCACCATCCCGTTGTTCAGGACCCACTGGTGCGGCTGCGGCGCGCTGTTCTGCGCCCGGAGAGGGCTCGCTGCGAGCAGAAGCAGGAGAGCGGCAACGAATAGTTTGGAAAAAGCCGGTATACGCATTGGATTATTGGGACGTTTCATACTGAAACCAGTCAAAGTCGGCGGGCGCGGCGCACTTGCTGCCGTTTCCGCTCGAGTGCATTCCGATGTAAGCGCCACTCCACACGGCCGCGATTTCGCTCGATATCAGGCGTTCCTGTCCTGTCCCGAGCAGCTTCCAATCGCCATTTACGCCCGCGTAGTAAAAGCTGTACTTCTGAGGATCAGAATCGATGCGAAGACGCAGCGGTCCGTTCGGCGCAGGAGCCTGCGCTGCGACCTGTTGCATATCCCCGGCCTGCTTTCGGAGCACGACAGTGCGCTGGCCGTCGCGAATGGTGATGAAGATCTCATAGTGGAAGGACGGCGACATCAGTACCGTCAACCCTGCTTCCTCATTCTCAGACTGCGGATCGAATTCCAGTTGCGTTTCCGAGCGGCTCGCCCACTCTGTCTGCCGCCGGCCAACGAAGGCGGTCGTCGCGCTGAACGAAAGCAATGACTCCTGGCCGTGCAAGCGCAGGAATCCCGGCCGCTCCGTTAACGACCACGTGCTGGTTCCGAGCGGACCGATCGTGTTCCATTCGTCGTCCAGCTTCGCCGAGCTGAAATCATCACGCGCATTCCGCGGAGGCAAAGCCTGTGACGGTAGTGCGGGCTCGCTGACCTGCAACTGGTCGATATCCTGCTGTTTCACCTGGGGCCAGCCGTCGTGCCACTCCATCGGATAGAGAAACGTTTCGCGGTCCAAGCTGAAGCTGGCATAGTTGGGGTGCCGAGTACCAAGACATACAATCCACCATTTGCCTTCCGGCGTATCGGTCCAGTCGCAATGGCCGACCGACTTCACTGGATAATCCCACGAGATGTGCTGGGACACGAACGGGTTTGCCGGATCGGGCGCGAATGGGCCCCACGGACTTTTGCTGCGCCCCACGGTTTCCATGTGCAAAAAGCGTGTGCCGCCTTCGGCCTCGATAAGGTAATACCAGTCATTGATCTTGAAGAGATGGGGACCTTCGGCATCGTCCGTGACCATGCCTCTGGAGATCGTGCGCAGGGGCGAGGTAAGTTTGCCAGTACGGTTGTCGATGGTAGCTTGCACAATGTTTTCGTGGCTGTTGGGCCCGCGGCGCGTATAGTACACGGTGCCGTCATCATCGAAGAAGAGGCTTGGGTCGAACATGCCTTGATCTACTTTGATCGGATCGGACCACGGCCCAGCGGGATTCTTTGCTGTTACGTAGAAGTTGCCGCCGCCGCGGACATCGGTCGTGATCAGGTAGAACATTCCCTCGTGATAACGCAATGTAGCGGCGTAAGTGGATGGATGCGGGCTGAGAGTTGCGAACTGCGAGGGCCGTGAGAGCGCATATCCAATCCGCTTCCAGTGCACCAGGTCAAGGCTGTGATAAATGGGACAGCTCGGAAAGTATTCGAAGCTGCTGGTCGCGAGGTAATAGTCGTGGTCGACGCGTACGATCGACGGGTCCGGATTCATGCCTCGCAGCACCGGATTCTCGTACTGAGAATGCGCGCAAAGTGGCGCCATCAGCACCGCAAGCAGGATCATGCACGGGGAGATCAACTTCATCCGGAGCTTCGGTTGTCTACAGTGTTCCAAGGACTTATCCGATCACAACGATAATCCATTGATATTTCAGGAACGCATCGATATTTTTCAGGAATGCATCAATCGCTCCCGTGGTTGTTCCCTTTTAATGGGAAGGGCCGGAATTTGCGATTGGAATCATGACGACTTCGCGCAGCGTGTTCTGCGGCGGGTCGTCACCGGCAATCGCAATGCGCCCATACACCGCCGCGGGCGGCGACGTAACCGTTGCGGCGTCAGAAGGTTGTTGCACCGCTGTAATGCTGACGGGCGGATCGTCCGTTCTTTTCCAGTGCATTGCCATCCACTGTATCGTGGCTTCGCGAGTCGAAGATTGGCTCGGGACAACATACGATCGATAGGAGTTTCCGTGAATGACCGGAATGTTGTCGGAGAGCCAGCAATGGCAGTCGGAATCGTGGTGCCAGTGATCGGGAGAGGAAGAGGATAGCCAGCGCAGCGCGAAATTCGAATTCTGCACCAAATTCCCAGGTGGAGTTGTGCCTTGCAGCCGCCAGTTGAAGTGAGCCTGTTCTCCACTGTGCAGGGTGATAGAAGGAATAAAGAGCGTTTCCGCGCCTGGGCGTTCGATCGCGGCGCTGTAGCTTCCCGCCGGCAGGTCCCGCAAAATGAAGGCTCCCGAATATTGCCACGGAGACGAATCGCCGCGAGAACTTAACGTGCTGAAATTAGTACCGAGCAGGATAAGCTTGGCAGGCAGCAACGGATGTTCAGGGATGGGCGGCGCCGTGACCGTCGCGATAATTGAGGCGGCATCCTTCTGAGCAGGTTGCGCGGAAAGCACGAGCAGCGTGTGAATCACGTCGGCCGAGACCCTAGCAGTTTCTTCCGCACAGTCAAGAGCCATGGGCTCAATGTGGGCGCGGTCATTGGCCTGGGCATAGGGCACCATGCGCCTGGCGATCTGCCCGTTGCGTGCAATCAGCGCGTCCATCCGCTTGCGCAGTCCCTCCACCGCCTGCTCGTCGGTGCTTCCCAGCAACCGCGGTTGATAGCCACGCAGGTCAATCCTGCTCGCGTCGAGCCAGTTCTCCATCTTTGTATGGTCGGGGCCTTTCAGGCCGATAGTGTGCGGCGGAGAGCCTGAATCAGTGACGAAATGAAGCAGGCTTCCCATCCAGCGAACCGCGTTGGCCTGATCTTCTGTTCTAAGGGCTTGCAGGGCTCTGAGGAAAAAGGGGGCGTAGGTATCGTGCACCTGGGGCATCATGTGATTGAAGAAGTGAGGCGCCTCGGGAAATAGCAGGTAATCATTGCCAAAGTATTCCGATTCAACCTGCGGATAATCCTCCGTTGTCACATGCCAGTTTTCCTGGACGACGATAAGCGAATTCATCCAATCGCCCATTTCAACGGTGTCGCGGAGATGCCCGGCCTCTTCGCCCAGCCGAAGAGAGATGTGGTCCTCGGCCGGAATCGCCGTAAGAGCGCCATCGATGATCTGCTGGTGCGGGAGCCCGCCCCAGGCAAACAGCCTGGGCCCCAGGAGCACAATCGCGAGCAGCATGCTCAAGGAAGCAAGAAAGCCGACAAACGGAAACTTGCGGCGCTTCACGCGTTTTTCCTCTCGAATTCAAAATGGAGCGAAGCGAGACGCTTCAGGAGGAAAATTCCCCTGAAGCGTTCGCACGGTTGGAGTGGTTCACAAGGAGGCGGACTCCCGGCCGGGCGCTATTGTTGCCCACCCTGGCCAAAGAGATAGCGGAACGAGAACTGGAATTCGCGCGAGTCATTCGGAGAGTCTCTTTCCGAAGTGATGGCCGCGAATGCCGAACTCGAAGGCGTAAGTGTGCCCGGCTGCCCAAAGTTAGGCGTGTTGGTGAGATTGAAGGCATCGCCGCGGATCTCGATAAGATTGGTTCTCTCGAAGGGTAGGTGGAATGTCTTCTGCAGGCTGAGGTCACCGCGGTGAAACATCGGGCCGAATCCGTTCCCAGGCTTCGCCCCCATCGGCGTGAAGTCTGACACGTTGGGCGTAGTCGTGTTGACGGTAGGATCCGCGTATGCTGCAGCGTTGAGCCAGTGCGTGAGCGTGTGCGCGTTGGCGAACATCTGTTGCCGGTTGGCAATGGAGTAGCAACCGACGGATGCCGCATGGCTCGTAGTGCACGAGACATTAACCGGCTGGCCGCTTTGGAAAGTGAAGATACCGCCGAGGCTCCAGCCACCGACCACAGCATCCGCCAGGCTGTTGTGGTTGATCCAGCGGCGATCGCGGCCGAAGGGCAGCGTCCAGACTCCGCCCATGTGGACGACGTTTTCCGACTCAAAGTCTTCTGGCCCGTACTCCCCCTTCATCCCGAAGTTCGGGATCAGCGGACCGCGATAGCCTTCACTGTTGAACAGATCCGAGTCCGACCCGAATCCCAGGAAGCGTGAATATGTGTAATCGGCGATGAGCGCGCTGCCGCTGCCGGTCAGCTTCTCGTACTTCACTTGGAGCGAGTTGTAGTTGTTCGATCCCTCGTTCCAGTTGTAGTAGTTGTTCTGGGCAAGGCACGGGTACTGATCGTAGTAGATGCTCTTGTCTTCCGTCGTGGGATTAGGGTTGCCGGGATTGTTGTCGTGATAGAGGCCTGCGTCATTGCACGTCGGGCCGGGGGTAACGGGACTGGCCGAGAACGTCGTCGGGATCATCATGTCGACCTTGTTGCTGTCGATAGTGCTCTCGATATGCTTGTTCAGTGTACTTACGTAGGCAATCTGCACATACTGGTTTGCAGTGAGTTGCTGCTGCAGGGTCAGATTCATCGACTCCACGTATGGCACTCGCGCGTTGTACTGGTTGCCGCGCGGCGAAATCTGATATCCCTGCACCTGGGAGGGCGTTAAAGGAACTCCGGCGAGCCCCTGATCGATTGGACCGATGGTGTTCCCGGAATCGGAGGCCAATCCCCCATTGTTGCTCGACGTGATGTTGACCGCGAAAGAGAACGGGTAGTTATCGCCTGGATTGTAACCGTCGCCGCGAGCGTAAATGCCAGCATAGGAGATGCCGTACCCGGCGCGCAGCACTGTTTTGTTGAGCACCTGCCACTCGAAGCCAACCCGGGGGCTGAAGTTGTTCTCATTAAGGTTGAGAAGTTGGTGGTTGGCTGTATACACAAGGGCAATGTTCTCTTGCGCCAGCAGCGAAATAAACGTCGGCGAGAGCTGGGTACTCTTCACGCGATCGTCAATCAGATACATCGACTTGCCATTGCCGCTCGCGAATGCCGGAACGAAGTTCGCGCCGTGCCCGTAATGGTCAATGCCGTTCTCGAAGTACTCCCAGCGGAGCCCGAGGTTCAAGGTAAGCTTGGACAGCGCCTTCCAGTTGTCCTGGAAGTAGAGGCCGAAGTAAGGGCGCCGGTAATCCTGCTGGCTCATCGGCGAGCCTTGAATCTGGTTGGAGCCGCCGACGTAGTTATAGGTCTCGCAGCCCGTGCCGCTGGCCGCGGCGCCCTGGATCACCGTGCAGTTCGGCACCGTCGTTTTGATTGGCTCGACGGCGAACTGCACAATACCGGTGCTCGCGGCGTTGCCTCCCGCTCCGCTCGAAAGCGTGGGCAGATCGGTATATGCGCCGCTGAATCCGAAGTTGCCGTGCGGGAACTGCGCGCTGTTGATGGCGTTCTTCATGCGTTCGTAATCCACGCCAAAGCGCATGGAGTGCTTGCCGCGCAGCAGTGAAATGTTGTCCATGACGGTGGATTCGGCGCCGATTTCGTCGAGCGGAGCGTTGTTGTGCTCGCCCAGCTCCGAGAGGCCGGTGATTTTAATCTGCGCGAGGCCGCCGTTTCCGTCGGCGGTCGGAATGCCCGGAATTCCATATTGCTGATTGAGAGTTGGATCGTTGCCATAGGTCGGGACGCGATCCATGAGGATGCGGTTGTAGCCTATGCGGAACTCGTTCAGTAGCGTGGGCGAGAAAATGTGCGTTTCACCGACCGCAACACCCAGCACCACGTCAGATTCCGTTCCGTTAGTGGCCGATACGCCGCAATTGGCCGCCGTAGAGCAAGGGTTGGGGATGAGGCGCGGGATGTAGCCAAAGCTGCCACGCTCGAACATCTGATCCTTGCTGGAGATGTTTTGGTCAACGCGCGCGTCGAAGGTGTTGTTGGTTACCTGGTTCACCGGAGCGCTGACGTAGTTGTTCACGATGTTCCCGCTATTCGCGTTAGGCGCGGGGAACAGAGCCAGGAGCTTTGCGGAGACCGCCGAAATGCGCTGTTGCGGAATGAGATTGCCGGAGAAGGGCTCACGCACGTAGCCCGCACGTGTCGCTGGAATACCGGTCACCGGATCGATGGCTCCCGTCCCGAGGTACCGCGTGGTGGCGGGATCGAAGATCTGTCCGACGTGCGTGGTGCGGCCAAGGATGTCGGTCTGCGTGCCTGTCTGGTACGTAATCAGATCGCTGAAGTTCGTGAAGCCCGATTGCTGTTCGGTCTGCGTCGGAACGGAGGAGGTGTACGCCTGGCCCTGTCGCATGGTGAGGCCGTTGTAATCGACAAAGAAGAACAGGCGATTGTGGCCGTTGAAGTGAGGCAGCATTACCGGCCCGCCCAGGCTGAAGCCGAACTGGTTGCGGTTGAACTTGGGCCGGGGCTGACCGGCGCGCTTCAGGAAATAATCGTCCGCATCGAAATAGCGATTACGGTTGAATTCCCAGAGATCGCCGAACAGGGAGTTCTGCCCGGACTTGGTAACAGCATTGATGACTGCGCCCCCCGAGCGCCCGTACTCCGCGGAATAGTCTCCGGTTTCGACTTTGAACTCGGCCAGCCCGTCGGGCGGAGGCAAGAGCGTGTAGGAGTTGCCGTTGCCAAAGTCCGTCGTCATGTTGTTGTTGGTAATGCCGTCAAGCAGGTAGTCGTTATAAGTCGTCGTCACTCCGTTGGCCGTGAAGGTTCCGCTCTGGAGCTCGCCGTGGCCGGAATCGTAAACCGTTGTGGTGGTTCCCGGCGCCAGTTGCGCCAACAACGTGTAATTGCGACCGTTGAGTGGGAGGTTGTCAATCATATACTCGCCAACCACTTGTCCGACCGACGGATCCTGCGTCTGCAATACTTCATTGCCCGCTGTAACCGTAACCGTTGAAGTCACCTTTCCAGGCTGCATCTGGATGTTGATGAGCAATTCCTGCTGAATATTGACCACCAGATGCTCTAGTAACTTGGGCTCAAACCCGGGCGCAGACACTTTTACCGTATAGGTGCCCACCTTCAAGGCGTTGAACATGTAGTTCCCGTTACTTTCCACTTGTTGTTGCAAGACCAGGCCGGTCTTCTCATTCTGCATCGACACGCTGGCGTTGACGATTGCCGCGCCGCTCGGGTCGGTCACTTCGCCGAGCACCGTGCCGGTATCAATCTGCGCCTGCAGTGTGCCCGAGTGACCCGCCACAAGAAGCAACAGCACAAACAGATCAACGGCAATTGCACGCGCATATGCAAATGTGCTTCGACTCTTGCTGACGTATTCCAAACCTGGGCTTTTCATCACTCCTCCTCGAGTTACGATCAACCGCACACTATTTGTTGTTTTCATACCCCGGGTATGACCTCTTTGTGCCATTTTGTCTGATGCGTCATGGTGGCGCTGGGCGGGCGCCACACATAGGCACTGTGAGAACCGAATAGATCTACGAGGGATTTGCTGCATGCAATTGCCTCGTCCTTGATTCCTGGACCTGCGGTTTCTGCCGGAGACGCCCGCCACGGGCGGCCCGAGGACGAGGCCGGGAACTTCTGGTCTTTCGTAGCCTCAGCATGCTATAGTGGCGGCGATTAGGGAAGGCTCATCGCGGTTCGTAACGGTTACGCGGCTGCTGCAAATCGCTGCAGAGAAAGCACTTCAGGAAAACAGCATCCGGCGCATCTGTGGAGAGGATTCACGGAGCGTTCACGGATTTATATCTCATTCACGTTTTCTAGCTATGTTTGCAGTGAGGCCGAAGGGACCAAATGAGACTCAATGGTGCATGCGCGATTGCGGAAGGAGGCGAAATTGCCTTGCGAAGCGACGAACAGAAGAAGACCGTCCGCGAGGAAATGGAGCGCATTCTCCACAGTGAGTCTTTCCGAGCCAGTCCGCGCTGCAGGCAGTTCCTGCGCTTCGTCGTGGAGCACACGCTAGAGGGACTTCAAGAGCAATTGAAAGAGAGAATCATCGGCATCGAGGTCTTCGGCCGGAACCCTTCTTACCTTACCGAGGCGGATTCAGTGGTGCGTGTCCGCGCCACGGAGGTCCGTAGGCGCTTGTCGCAGTATTACGCAAGCTTCCCGCATTCAAATGCTTGCCGTATCGAAATTCCACCCGGCTCCTATATCCCGCACTTCCTTCCCTGGGATGCAACCACACAAGAAGATGAGGCGGTGGCCGGCGAGCCGATTTCATCGGGCCTCCCTGTGTCGCATCCTCCGGCGGAGCGAGGCTGGTTCCGGTTCAGGATGGCTGCGCTCCTCGTTGCTGTGCCAGCAGTGATTTTGGCGGCGTACAGGATTTCGGCGGGACACCAGGTCAAGGTCTTTGCCGACGCCAATGAGACGCAACTGGAGCAGTTCTGGCAGCCGGCCATCCAGGATTCGAAACCTGTCCTCATCTGTATTGGATCGCCGACGACCTATACCTACAGCGGGTCTTTCCAGGGAAACTATGTGCGCGAGCACAGCATCGATCCGAACCTCCAGCCGCAGTGGACGATTGATCCACAAAAGGGCACCATTCCGGGCAGCGTGATCCTTCCGGTCAAGGCGGAATATGTAGGGGCCGGTGATGCCAATCTTGCTGTATTGCTGAGCGCGCTTTTCGGGCGGCTCAGGAAGGCATCGGAATTCCGTCTTTCTGAGAACACTTCATACAGCGAGATTTCAGATGCGCCAACAGTGTTGATCGGCGCCTTCACGAATCGCTGGACGCTGCAGAGCGTAAGCAAGGAGCCTTTCATTTTTGCGCAGAAAGGTCCAGACCGGCTTATCGAAGAGCGGGACGGGCAGCACCGGCAGTGGACTCCTCCGCATCTGCGCGCCGATGGCAGAACGGGAGAAGATTTTGCGCTGGTCTCTCGCCTGGTGGATTCAGAGACCGGGAAGTTTCTGGTAACAGCCGCAGGGATTTCAGGTTTCGGCAGCCGTGCAGCGGGATATTTTTTGACGCGGCCTGACCTCTTGGCGCGGGCGTTGAGTCACGCACCTCCGGACTGGCCCCGAAAGAACCTGCAGTTTGTTCTCGAGACGCGGATCGTGGATGACGCTCCGACCGCTCCTGAAGTCGTTGCCTGGCGAACCTGGTAAGCGCGTAAACAGAGGCGCTGACACGGTTCATGAAGAGCCTTCTTTTCGATATTAGTGCGACCGATCCGGCAGTGCTTGGCAGCGATTGCATTGTGCTGGCGTTGATCGCGTTGGCTGCCTGCATTTTCCCGGCGCGACGCGCCGCATCCGTCGATCCAATGCGGGCATTGCGGATGGAATAGCTAGGCTCCGCCGATAACATCCTCAATTGGCGCGCCAGAAGCCGTCGGCTTAAGGTATCAGCCTGCAAGACAGCTAGCCCACCGCGCAACGGTGGCCGCGTATGTGCTAGTTTGCGTTCGCCTCCTATTGACATTCTGTAGGAAGAAATCGATGATTATGTAGACATTCGATAGGACTGACCCATTTGAGATCCAAATCCACGAATCTCCTTCAGGGCACGCTTGATCTCTTGGTCCTGAAGGCGCTTGCCACGGGAGAACTCCACGGACTGGGCATCTCGCGCCGCATTGAGCAAATCACGCAAGGGACATTTCTCGTCAAGCCCGGTTCCTTGTTCCCTGCCCTTCACCGCATGGAGGAAGCTGGATGGCTGAGTTCGTTCTGGGGCGAGAGTAAAAATAACCGGCGCGCGAAGTTCTACCGGCTCACCAAGGCGGGGAAACGCCAGCTTGAAGCGGAAACCCAACAATGGACAGCAGTGGCTCTCGCTATGGGCAATGCTCTGAAAGCTACATAAGGAAAGAGCAATGAAGCTCTGGTTTCGCCTCAAAAGCACATTCCGAAATCTCTTCCACGAGCCTCGCGGCAAGGATCACCTTGAAGAGGACCCGCTTGAACAGGAACTTCGCGCATACGTGGAGATGATCGCGGATGAACGGATCGCCGCCGGCATGTCTGCTTCCGAGGCCCGGCGCTCCGTGCTGGCCGAATTCGGCGGCGTCGAACAGGTGAAGCAGGCGGTGCGGGATCATCGCGCCGGCGCCGGCCTGGAGTTGTTTTGGCAGGATGCGCGCTTCGGCCTGCGCCAACTCCGGCGCAATCCCGGCTTCACCCTTGCCGCTCTTGCTGCACTGACGGTTGGCATCGGGGCGAACACCGCCATCTTCTCAGTTGTCAACGCGGTGCTGCTCAAGCCGCTCACCTATCCCGATGCCGGTCGCATGGTCCAGTTTCTTGACCCGTCGACTCTGCTTGCCAACGACCTGACCAACGTTCGCGAGCTTCACGCCTATCAGCGGCAGACCAGCATCTTTGAGGATATCGCCGCCTACGACATCGCCGGTCCCGGCTTCAATCTCACCGGCGACCGGCCCGAGCAGCTCCATGGCATTCACGTCACCGAGGCTTACTTTCGCTTGTATGGAGCGCCGGTGAAGCTGGGCCGCACTTTCACCGCGCAGGAAGATTTGCCCTATGGCGGCAAGGTTGTGATATTGAGCTACGGCCTTTGGCAGCGTAGGTTCGGCGGCAATCCATCGATCATCGGACACACCCTCCAACTCGGCAACGAGTCTTACACCGTTGTTGGAGTGCTTGGTAAAGAGTTCCTCTCCGATCCCGCTGCTGATCTTTGGTTGCCATTTCAGTTTGACCCCGCCAGCAATGACGCAAACCACTTTTTTCGCGTGAGCGCGCGACTTAAGCCTGGCGTCACCCTGGCAGAGGCCAACGCGCAGTTAAAGCTGGCGACGGCTCAGTTCCACCGCGACTTCCCCCAGACCGATCCAAAACGGCAATTTGCGGTGGGATTGCTGCGCGACAGCATTATCGGCGACGCGCGCAATTCGCTGCTGTTGATGCTGGGCGCGGTGGGCCTGGTGCTGCTGATCGCTTGCGCCAATGTTGCCAATCTGCTGCTGGTTCGCGCCACCGGACGCAAGCGCGAGTTTGCAATCCGCGCGGCCATGGGAGCCGGACGTGGGCGTATCGTGCGCCAGTTACTGGTTGAAAGCGTGCTGCTCTCCGTTACCGGGGGCGTTCTTGGCCTGGCACTGGGCTTCGCCGGTGTACGCGCACTGCTGGCCGTCAGTCCAGCAGGCTTGCCCCGTATTGGCGAAGATGGCTCGGTGGTTGGAGTGGATTGGCGCGTGCTGGGATTCACACTTGGCATGTCGCTGCTCACGGGCATTCTATTTGGACTTTTTCCTGCGCTCAGCGCCTCGCGCTCTGACTTGAGCTCTACATTGAAAGAGAGCAGTAGCCGCTCCGGCACCGGATTCCGCCAGGGCAAGGCACGCGCGCTGCTGGTCATCAGCGAGGTGTCTCTGGCCCTGGTGCTGCTGATCTGCGCGGCGCTTCTCATTCGCACCTTCGTCGCACTGCGCGGTGTTGGCCCGGGCTTTGATGCGCGCAACGTTCTGACCATGGAAATGTCGCTCAACGGCGAGCGGTACCAGAACGCAGCCGGCGTGACTCAACTGTTGCGCGATGGGCGCGAGCGCGTAAGTGCGATCCCCGGAGTGGAGGCTTCGGCTGCCGGGTACTGGTTACCTGACGACGTTGAAGACGATACGAAGTTCGGATTCGTGGGGCGAACGACCGAGAAGGGCTGCTGCGTAAGCAAGTGGATGAGCATTACTCCGGGATACCTGAGCCTGTTCAGGATCCCCGTATTGCGGGGACGCGATTTTAGTGAAAACGACAACGCCGGCGCGCCCGGTGTAGATCTCATCAACGAGGCCTTTGCGCGGGAATTCTGGCCGGACGAAGACCCGATTGGGCAGCACGTGAGGCGCGGAGGGAGGATTGAAACGATCATCGGCGTCGTCGCCGACTTCCACTCGAGCGGCCTCGCCAGGCCTGCCGATCCCATGATGATGTCTCCCATTGCGCAGGTCTCCGATAGCTATACCGCTGCCTACTCCAACATCCAGCCGCTTTTCTGGCTGGTGCGGACCCGCGGCGACCCGCACCTATCCACCCGCGCCATCACTGAGCAGTTGCGCATCGCGAGCGACGGATTCCCCGTGGCCCACATCCGCACCATGGACGAAGTGATGGGGCATTCTACGGCGCGGCAAAGCTTTAACATGCTGCTGCTTACTATTTTCGGTGCGGTGGCGCTGCTGCTAGCCGCAATCGGCATTTACGGCTTGATGGCCTACTCCGTCGCGCAACGCACCCAGGAGATGGCCATCCGCATGGCGCTCGGCGCGGATCGCGACACGATACGCAGGCTCGTGATGTGGCAGGGAATGCGGCTCGCTCTAGTCGGCGTAGTCGCCGGCATTGCTGCGTCCTTCGGCCTTACTCGCCTCCTGTCCACTTTTCTCTTCGGCGTCAAGCCTTGGGATCCCACCGTGTTCATATCGGCGCCGCTCATTCTCACTGCAATTGCTCTGCTCGCTGTGTGGCTGCCCGCTGCGCGCGCCTCGAAAGTCGATCACATGCGGGCGTTGCGCGCGGATTAGGCCTGCAGGCGGTCGCGCAGATTTCGTCCCGGCTTGTGTACGCGTCTTTCAACCTTCACAACGCATCGGCCAGCTTCATCTCGCTCGCCACTGAAGCCAGAGGCAGCCGGACAATCGCACGGGCTCCATCACCGTCTTCTCGATTGATGAGCGAAATCTCACCCCCATGAGCGCGGGCAATCTGTTGCGCCAGGGCAAGGCCAATGCCGCTGCCCGTAGACTTCGTTGTATAGAAGGGAACGAAAAGGTTCTCCGGATTGGCAATTCCCAATCCGCGATCCTCAATCACGATGTGAACATTTGCGTCGGCTGACATCCAACTTGCACGTACCGGTTGGTTCCCGTTGGCCAAGGAGGCGTCGACTGCGTTGGCCAACAGATTAATCAGCATCTGTTCCAACTGATCGGGATCGGCGTCGAGATTGACGGGCGGACCAGGGTCGAGCTGTACTGAAAGGCGTTGTTCGAGCAGTGTGACGCGCTCTATCAAGGGTCCTAGCGCAACGGGCCGCAGGCGCGGCGGAGGCAATTGGGCCAGTAGCCGGTAAGACTGCACAAAGCGGTGGAGAGCGTCGGCGCGGCTCTCGACCACGCCCAGGCCGCGGCGAAAATCGTTCGTCACGGCTTCGTCGCCGCGCAGGTCTTCGACCCGCGCAAGCAAACTTCCGGCGATCGATTTAATCGGTGCCAGCGAATTCGAGAGCTCATGGCCCAGCACGCGAATCAAGCGCTTCCAGGCGGCCTTTTCCTCTTCCTGAAGCGGAATGCTGACGTCAGCCAGAACAAGCAGTGTGTGGGGCGCTCCATCTTGTCGGAAGGCTGCTTTGCGCAGCAGCCAGCGCGCAGGCGCGGCGCCGAAAGAACGAATAGACTGGTCTGGCGCTCCGAGCATGTCATCGAGGCGCAATTCGCTTGCAGAATGTCCAATGCATCGCGCATGAGGGCGATCGAGTAGTTTGAGACCGGCGCTGTTGACAAGTTGCAGTCGGTTCTCGCGATCGAAAGCGAAGAGGGGCGCATGCATCACCTCCAGGATGCGCGCCAGCAGCGCCGTTGCCTCAAGCGAATGCACCCGCTGCTTTTGCAACAGATCGGCCAGCGCGTTGATCTCTGCGGCCAGCTCACCCAACGCATCGCCGGACGAGGCGCCACGCGCGCGGAAAGAGTAATCGGCTTCGCGCAGTGACGAAACCACGTTGGAAAGTGTTTGCAGCGGGCGGATAAAGCCATCCACAAGGGCGGACGCGCAGATCGCGACGTAAATGAGCAGGCAGACGACAATCAGGATGGCGGGCAGGACGTCGATTTGGCGCTCATAGAAAAAGACGGCGAGAAAGATCAGCGCGGGCAAACAGAGCAGGAAGGAGTAGAGCCACGCCCGGCGAATGGCCTGGCGGGGGCGCCTGCGCGGTCTCGTCTCATAGGCCATACTTTTCCATGCGCCGATAGAGCGCGGCACGGCTTAGCCCCAGGGATTCGGCAGCCTGCGAGATGTTGCCGTCGCAGCGGCGCAGCACTTTGCGGATCAGCATAGCTTCCATTTCGTCGATACTCATATTTTCGAGTGACAATGCCGTCGGGCGCGCACCGCCGATGGACAGGTTGGCCGGTTCAATCTCTTCGCCACTGCAGAGGAGCAAAGCGCGCTCAATGCTGTGCTCCAGCTCGCGCACATTGCCCGGCCAGGGATACTGCATCATCTGCTGCAGAGCGGGCGCTGAGAAGCCGTTCACTTGCTTGCGATAACGGGTGCGCAGCCGGGAAAGAAAATACTGCGCGAGTTGCGGGATGTCTTCACGCCGGTCGCGCAGCGGAGGCAGGTGAATCTCCACAGTATTGATGCGGAAGAGCAGGTCCTCGCGGAAGTTTCCTGCCTTGGCCTCTTCGTGCAGTTGGGCATTGGTGGCGCAGAGGAGCCGTACGTCAACCCGCCGGGTTTGCGACGATCCCACGCGCTCCAGTTCGCCCGTCTCCAGCACGCGCAGCAGTTTGGCTTGCTGGCGCATCGGCACGTTGGCGATTTCATCCAGAAAAAGAGTGCCGCCGTTGGCGAATTCGAAGCGGCCCACGCGATCGGCACGCGCATCGGTAAACGCGCCCTTCACGTGACCAAAGAATTCGCTTTCAAAGGTTCCTTCGGGCAGACCTCCAGCGTTTACCGTCACCAGCGGCATGCGGGCTCGCGGCGACGCGGCGTGGAGCAGGCGCGCAACGATCTCTTTTCCTGTGCCGTGTTCGCCGGTGATCAGCACATTAGCTTCGGATGGGCCAACTCGCGCAATCAGTTCGAGCACCGGCTGCATTGAGGGCGCTGAGGCAACAAAGTCTGGCATGCCTTCGGCTCGGAGCAGCCGGTTTTCGAGTTCTAGTTGGCGGGCAAGGCGCAACGCCCGGTGCAATTCCGCGTGAATCCGGATGAGAGAGAGCAGCCGTTCGTTTTCCCAAGGCTTTTGGATAAAGTCTCGCGCGCCGCGCTTGATGCTTTCGACGGCGAGGTCGATGTTGCCCCATGCCGTCATCACGATGACCGGAAGCCGCGCATCGAACTCCTGGATGCCGGCCAGCAGATCAAGGCCCTCCCGTCCGGAGGTGGTGTCGCGGGTGTAATTCAGGTCGATCAGCACCACGTCGTAGTCGCGCTCGCCCAGCGCTTCCATCAGCAGCCGCGGTGATCGCACACAATCCACATCGATCGCCTGCGGCTTGAGCAGCAGCTCGACTGCCTCCAGAACATGCGGTTGATCGTCGGCAACCAAAACCCGAATCCTGTCTTGCTTACTCGAGATGGCGTGCCTCCATGAAACTTGATTTTGGCCCCGGCGACAACTACCTGTCGTGGAGCAAGGTGGCCCTAAGGCTGATGTGACACCACTCCCATTTTCGCATCGTCGATCGAGACTCCGGTTTGCTGCAGTGTCTCACCGGTGGCCCGGTCGATGTCCACCTTTGCCTTTTCAGAGGCAGTTTGCGCGGCCACGAGAAGCGATTCGGCGATTGACAAGTCGTGTTCCGCGGCTAACGTATCGCTGCTCGACTTGGCTCCGAGTTGTCGCTCTTGCTGCGTGACGTCGAATGTGTGTTGCGCCAGGTCGCGGGCCTTTGTCGCGGCGTCGACGCGAGCCTGCGCCTGTTGCAATGCGAACAGCGAGTTGCGCACGTCGAAGCGGATGCTTTTCTTTTGCTCCTCAAAGGTGATCTGCCGCTGCCTGAATTCCAGCGAGGCGCGAAACTGATCGGCCTTGGCAACGCGGTTGCGCAGGTTGATCGACAGATTCATTCCGAATTGATATTCCGGGGAGGAGTAATTGAACGTGTTCTGGAACATGCTGCCGAACCCCGTGGGCAGATCGGATGCGCACTCGGCGGCGCCCAGGTTGCAGTTCGGGTTTGCCGGGCCGGCAATGCCTGCCCCGGCATAGAAACCATACACGTTTAACGTGGGCAACAACTCGCTCCTGATCGATTTGAGGCTCATCTCCGCCACTTGCATTGCGAGCTCCTCCTGGGTGACGTCGGGACGATTTTTTTCGGCATCGGCGATCAGATCGTCAATCGATTTTGAAGCGTTGGGATCAGGCGGTCCGGCGCGATCGATGGGAACGACCGGCATTTCGTCGATGGCTGCATCGTCGGTCTTGGTCAGTGCGTTCTTGATGAGCAGTTCATTCAACCGCAGAGTCGCGCGCGAAACGGTCAGGTCGCCTTCGCTGGTCGCTACGTCCGACTCGTCCTTGTCGACCTGCATGGCTGGAATGGCCTGCAGTTGCAGTTGCTTCTGGTCATCCTGAAGAGTGCGCTGTGCAAAGGCGAGTGAGCGCTCCTTGACCTGCTCGTCCTGATAGGCATTCACGAGATCCCAGTAAATATTCTCGACCTGCGTGATGGTGGCAATCACTTGCGCGCGAAAGGCCAGGTCGGTGATCTGGAGATTCTTCTTCGCGATGTGCATGTAGCGCTCGTTGGTTGAAATACCGAAACCGGCGAGGAGCTGCTGCGTGAGGATCACCTGAAAGTTCGAGTAGAGCGTGGGATTGATCGCTTCGTGCGGGCTGTTGTTGGCGAAGCGCTGGCCTTCATAGTTGACGGTCAAGCCTGTTCCCATTGGGAAGTTCTGCGAGAAATTTGCCAGAGCTTCGATGGTGTTTTGTTTGAAAATAGGAACACCATTCTGGAAGGCATTGCCTTCCTCGGTGACGTCGTGATCGCCGAAGCCCTTGAAGTTCAAGTAGGGGTCGAAGGAAGAGACTGCGGTGCCGGCGCCAAGCGTCGAGGTCACGAGGCCGCCTGCTCCGGCAGCAGCCGACCCGGAGCTGGCGCCGGCGCTACCGGTATTGCTCGCGGCGAAGCCGCCCTGCGTGGACGATTGCACGATTCCGGTATTGACGCCGTTCACGCTGCCGCCCGCCTTGGTACGCGCGTAGTCGGTTTGCGCAATGGGGAAGTTATAGCGGAAGTAGGCGAGATCGAGGTTGTTTTCGATCGCCAGGGCGATAGCATCGCGCATCGAAATGTAGAGCTTCCCATCGCGGATGAGGTTCTCAAGGCGCGGCGAGTTCGTAAGATCCAGCGGGGGTGCGTCGCTGGGCCTGTAGGGTGCGAGCGGGTTGTGCGAGTGCGGAAGATCCACATGAAATGGCCGCTGCGGGGTAATCGCCTCAAGCTGTGTCTGTTGCATCTGCTGCGCCAGAGTAGGAGGCGGTGCGGGAACGCCATTGGTCGCGGGCGCCGGAGCTTCCGGCGCGGGTTGTGCCTGTGAGTTTGCTGGCGCAGGTTGCGTTTGCGGAGGCTCGGCCGCGACGGCCAGGTTCACTTGCATGAGGAGAATCGCCGCGATGGCTTGTAGATGTAAAACAGCCGATTTCGAGGAGCGGGGCTTCATGGATGTTTCACCAATAGATCGTGTAGGATTGTCGCTCACTTTGCCTCCGTTGCCGCTGCCTGCAGAGCTTCATCGCGAGTGATCCATCCATCGCGCAGTTCGACAATCCGCCTGCCGTAACGCGCATTTTCCTCGGAATGTGTCACCTGCACAATGGTCGTTCCCGCGCGGTTAAGCTCACAAAAGAGTTGCATGATTTCGCGGGCCTGCGTGGAGTGCAGGTTACCGGTGGGCTCATCGGCCAATAGCAACGAGGGTGCATGCACGACTGCGCGCGCGATGCCGACCAATTGCTGCTGGCCGCCGGAGAGCTGCGAGGGAAACAGGTCTTTCTTGGCCACGATCTGAAAGCGGTCAAGAATATCGGCGACCATTCCCTGGCGCTCCCTTGAAGGCAGATTCTTGTACGAGAGCGGCAGGTCGATGTTTTCTGCCACCGTGAGATCGTCGAGCAAATGGTAGCTCTGAAAGACCATGCCGATGCGCTGGCGGGCGAGATCGGAGCGCTGCTTGCGGTTCATTCTGTGCACTGCGGCATCGCCGAACCAGTACTCGCCCTTCCAGCCGTCATCGAGCAGCGCGAGGACGTTCAGCAACGACGACTTTCCCGCTCCCGACGGTCCCATGATGGTGACGAAGTCTCCCTCGCGTATGGTGAGGCCGACGCGGCGCAACACCCATTCTTCGGTATGGCCGTTCTTGTAGCTTCGTTCGATATTTTTGAGTTCGATCATGATGCCAGGCCGTCTCCAATCTTCAAACGCTCAATTTCAATTACTCGCTTCGCAGCGCCTCCATGGGCTCAATGGAAGCAGCGCGGCGTGCGGGCAGCCAGCTTGCCGCTAAAGCTGTCATCAGAATTGTGAGTGCGGCCAATACGGCAGCCATCGCGCTATTCATCACAATGCTTTGCGCAGTCGCCGATGAACCAACCCCCGCGTCCGCCATCAAATTAGTTAGCACCGGACGCAGGAGCCAGGCTGCAATCAGCCCGACCACAACTCCAAGCGACGACACGGCCATGCCGCGCCCAAGGAACACGCGGAGGATCGTCACTCGATCTGCGCCCAGCGCCATGCGCACGCCGATCTCCCGTGTTCTTTGCGTCACCTGGTAATTGAGCAATCCGAAAAGCCCGATCACGGTCAGCACCAGGGCAAAGATCGAGAAGCCTCCTGCCAGAATCGACAGGAAGCGTGGCTCCTCAATGGTCGAGTCGATCACCGACTGCATCGTGGCCATGCGGGCCATTGGAATCTCCGGATCGGCACGCTCAACCGCGTTCTGCGCCGCTTGCGCCAGGTTGATGCGAGCCGCGGTGCGTACTGAGAAACTGGTCGGGAACCAGCCATTGATCATCCTGGTGAAGGAATCGGCTTGCTGCGCCATTGGGGCATAAATTTCGATCCCGCCACTCTCCACAAGGGAATGCATCCTGACGTCAGGAACAACCCCGATAATGCGCCAGTTGCCTTCGCCCTGGATTTGCACGCTCTCGCCGACCGGAGAGCGGCCGGGCCACCATTTCTTGGCTGTGGATGCGCCAATGATCACAACCGGGTCACTTCCGACCCGGTCGCTGTCCGCGAAGTCCCTTCCGGCCAAGAGAGGCAGCCCCATGGTTTCAAAGTAGCCAGGTGTCACGGTCCGAAATTCGACATTACGATGCTGATCTCCGCGGCCAGCAGGATTTCCGCCAATGTTCAAACCACGATCGAGCGGCAACCCATTGATCGCCGCAACACGATCCACTCCCGGTGTTCCGCGCAAGCGGTCAAGAACTGTAGTAACAAACTGCGTGGTTTGGCGCGTGCTTGCGTAACGATCGCCTTTGAGCGTGACCTGGAAAACCGTCACCTGTTTGGGTACGATGCCCGAGGGAAGCGTGCGAAGCTTGACAAAAGTTCCAAACAGCACGGATGCCGCGGAAACCAGCAGCATGGCCAGCGCTACCTGCCCCATGAGGAGCGCGCGCGAAAGCCGCGCGTGCGCAACTGTTTCGCCGAAGGAGAAACCCGACAACCTATTTTGCGTGCTCCCTGCGCGCAGAACCATCCAAGCGGGAATCAGAGAAAAGATGGCTGTCGCACCCAGCGCGAACGCGAAGACGATCGCCGACAGGAGCCATAGGCTGGGCTCACCGCGCAGATTCGGAATTGCCAGCGGCGTGGCGTGCAGCAGCACGCTGGCGGATCCGCGCGCCACCAGCACGGCAAGCAGACCTCCAGCACAAGCGAGCAACAGTCCTTCGCAAGCGATCACGCGTATCAATCGCATCCGCGAAGCGCCCAACGCCTGTCGCATGGCGAGCTCACGAGAACGGCGCAATGTCCGCGCCATCATCAGCCCGGCGAGGTTCAGGCAGGCAAGCAGCAACACGGCAGTCACCGCACCCATGACGGTAAAGAGGCTGCGGCGCACTCCGGTGACCATGACATCCTGAAGCGCCCATGCGCGAAACTGGTAGGTAATGTTGCGAATGGTGTATGCCTTCCTGAACGCAGGAAACTGCTGGTAAAAAGCGCTCTGCAGAATCGTCAGTTCCTGCCGGGCTTGCATAAGAGTCGCTCCCGGGCGTAAGCGCGCAATCATCTCCCAGTTGTCGCCCTCGTATCCCGGAGATTTGGGACCAAGCTGGAGTGGTCGCCAGAGATCGGGAGTGCCCAGCACTCCGGGCGCTGACTCGATGGAAACCGCAAAACTTGCAGGCATCACGCCCACTACGGTAAAGGTTTCCTGGTTGATGCGAATGGCGCGGCCCAGGATAGCCGGATCGCGGCCAAAGACGCGCGTCCACAAGCCATCACTCAGGATCACTGATCGCCCGCCATCCGGCCGATCTTCGTCGGGAGTAAAGGTACGGCCCAGAGCAGGAGTGGCCCCCAGCGTCCTGAAGTAGCCTTCAGAAACACCAAGAGCATTCACCTGCACTGCGCGCCCTCCGGTCACGGAGAGATTCACCGCCGGACCGGAATCGTCCATGATCGCAACTGAAGAAAAAGATGCGCTGTGCTCGCGGATAAAATCGGCCGTGATTCCTGCCTGATCGGCATTCGGCAGTTCAAAAGGGTAGGTGAAGGATACGCCGACCAGACGATCAGGATCGGTGTAAGGCAGCGGCTCAAGCACGACACTGCGAATCACGCTCGATACGGCCGCACTTGCGCCGATGCCCAGCGCCAGGGTCAGCACGGCCGTTGCAGTGAACCCCGGCGACCTGCGCAACTGGCGCAGCGCGTAGCGAAGATCGTTCAGAAGCGAGTTCATCTTTCACTTGCCTCCCGGTTGGCCATTACTCGGTCCGCAACGCTTCCATCGGCTCAATCGATGCGGCGCGGCGCGCGGGCAGATAACAGGCGGCCAGCGCAACCAGCAGCAGCACGGCGGGAACCAGCACAAAAGTCAGTCCATCGCTGGCTCCGACTCCGAAAAGCACTCCGCGCAGAACTCGGGCAAAGAGCAGCGATGCCGCGAAACCGGCGGCGAGTCCGGCCAGCGTAAGGCCTAGACCCTGACGAAGGACCTGTCCGGAGACGTCGCCGCGGCTGGCGCCGAGCGCCATGCGAATGCCGATCTCATGCGTGCGCTGCCGCGTCGTATAGGCGATCACCCCATAGAGGCCCACCGCGGCCAGAACCAAGGCCAGCAGGCCGAAGGACGCCCGCGAAGACCACTGCAAGGCGCTCGAAAACGCTGCCCATCTGCACGCTCGATTTGAGGGTGGTGATGCCGTACAGCGGTAAATCCGAATTGAGGTTGTGGATTGTCCGCTCAATGGCCGGTGCGTACGCCATCGGGTCGCCCGCCACGCGCACGTGAAGGATTAGTTCCTCGTTTGCGTCCCGCTGCATCAGCGAAAACAGAACCAGCGGAGCCGGATCGTAGATCAAGCGCCGGTACTTCGCATTGCCCGTCACGCCTACAACGGTGTAGTTGGTGCCGGCAACCTGAATGTGTTTCCCAATTGCCTCCTGGCCCGGCCAGAAGCGATCGACGAGAGCCTGGTTGACCATTACCACCGGCTGCGTTCCATCTACATCCGATGCGTTGAACTCGCGACCCGCCACGAGATGCGTGCGCATGGTTTCGAGGTAGTTTGTCGCCACCGTTCCCCGGTCGGCTTCCACCGACTCATGCGGGCGCGGGACATAACCCTCCGGCAGAATGCCCGAGGAGTGAATGGTGAAGTTTAATGGCGAGAAGTCGGCCAAGGTCGCCGCCTGTACGCCCGGCAGCGCTCTTACGCGCGCCAGAACCTGGCGCTGAAACTCCACCGCTTGCGCATCGGAGTAGTTCAGCGGGCTTAAGTCAAACGAAACGAGATAGACATGATCGGGATCGAAACCGGGATCCAGGCCCTGCGCCTTCTGGAGGCTGCGAAAAAAAGCGATGCGCAAGTGAGAAGGACAAGCGAAAGCGCGACCTGAAGCACCACCAAGCTGGAAGTGAGCCTCGACTTGCGGAGGCCTCCGGAGGTGCTCAGCGATTCGTCTTTGAGCACGGCGGCGGGAGATAGAGCAGAAGAACGCAACGTGGGCGGCACGCCGGCCAGTATGGCGGTCAGCACCGCGACAACGATCGTGGCGACGATCACGCGGCCATCCATTCTGCCATTGATGTCAAGCGGCAACGTCAGGGTGGGAATGAATGCGGCCAGTGCCCGAGCGGTCCAGAAGGTAATGGTCAGCGCTATGGCACAGCCACCCGCCGCGAGCAAGAGATTCTCGACCATGAGCTGCCGGAAGAGCTGCACTCGGCTGGCCCCCATCGAAAGCCGGATCGCAAACTCTCGCCGTCGCGCAACCGCTCGCACCAGCAGCAGATTGGCGACGTTGGCGCAGGCCAGCACGAGCAGGATCGCAGCCAGCGCGAGCAAGATGGTTAGCGTGCCTGCCAGATAAACATTGGCGCCAAATGGCGAGCGCCATAACGGGTCAGTGGAGAGCCGGTTGTCGCCCTGGTGCGACTCCGGATAGCGGTCGGCGATGCGCTGCATCAGCAGGTTCAGTTCCTTCTCCGCCTGCTGCCGGCTTACGCCGGGCCGCAGCACTGCGAGCACGTTCAGCCAGGAGTTGCCGCGGTTATTGATCCGTCCCACGTTTCCCCACACTTGCCGGTCCATGCCCAGCGGAAGCCAGATCTCAGTCCGCAGCCCGCTCTTGCATCCGACGAAGCGGCGCGGGGCCACGCCCACAATCGTGAAGGTATGGCTATTGATCTGTATGGTCTTGCCAACGATGCTCGGGTCGGCAGCGAAGTGTTGCTGCCACAGGTCGTAGCCCAGCACGGCCTCCGGTGCTCCGGCGCGCTCATTCACCACGGTGTCTGCGAGCGTTCTGCCCAGGATGGGCTTAACGCCGAGAACCTCGAAGTAATTCGCGCTGGTCTGCGCCCCGAAAATGCGCTCGGGCTTGCCATTGCCGGTGATGGCCATGAAGTCGTCGTGATAGCCGAGCAGCCCGGAGAGCGACGTCGCGCCGTTGCGCAGCTCGACGTAGTCATCGTATGAGAACGGGGGCGAAGGATGCTCGCTGCGTTCGCCGCGCTGGATCGTAACCATGTTTGCCGTATGCGCGGCACCCGGGATAGGATCGAAGAGCGTAGCGTTGATCCAACTGAGGATGGTGCTGTTGGCGCCGATGCCGAAGGCCAGTGTGAGCACCGCCGTGACGGTAAACCCCGGCGAGAGCCGCAACTGGCGCAGAGCGAAGCGAAGATCGTTCAGCAGCGAGTTCATCTTTCACTTGCCTCCCGGTTGGCCATTACTCGGTCCGCAACGCTTCCATCGGCTCAATCGATGCGGCGCGGCGCGCGGGAATGAACGCCGCAGCAGCCGCGAAGACGACGAGCATCAGTGGCGCGCCGAGCATCGCAGCCGGGTCATAACTATCCACGCCGTAGAGCATCACCTTCATCAGGTAGCCGGCATAGAGCGAAGCCGGAATGCCGAGCAGCAAGCCGATGAGAATTTGCCACAAAGCACCGCGCATCACCATCTCAATCACGCTTCTGCGCGTTGCGCCCAAAGCCATTCGAATCCCAATCTCGCTGGTCCGCCGCGCAACAAAGTAGGACATGACCCCGTAGAGGCCAACAGAGGCCAGAATCAACGCCAACATGCCGAAGAGGCTTGTAAGCCGTGCGACCAGGCGATCCTGAATAAAATTGCCGGCCACCTGATCTCCAAAAGGACGGACGTCGATGACCGCCAGGTTTGGATCGACCGCTGCGAGAGTGCGGCGGATCAGTGCATCCACACTGGGCTGTGGCCGGTCGAAGGCAAGAATCATCGAGTTCATCATCATGGACTGGTTCTCGGTAGAGATCATTTCCGGCTCTTTGTAGCCTGTAAAGAATTGCGGCAGTGGACGCAGAAAGACGGGGCGCACTGGGTGCGAAGGGTTATTCATCTTGAAGTCGCGGAAGACTCCCACGATCTGAAAGGCGGTCGAATATTGGATCCGGTCGATGCCAAATCGCCGCCCGATCGGGTCCTGTTTCGGAAAGAATCTCTTCACAAATGTCTCGTTCACCAAGGCGACCTGAGGCGAGGTTGCCGTATCCTGTTCGGTGAAGTCGCGGCCGCGCACGATGGGCACTCCAATCGTTTGCAGGTACTGTGAACTCACGCGAACCCACGTCGAGCCGCAATTGTCGCCTGGTCGCGGAGCGGGATGGCCCTCCTGGATTACACACTCACCCCAGTTGTCGCCCTCGAGCGGGCTATACATTGCGAGACTCAGGCTGGCCACGCCGGGCAATGCGGAGAAACGATCCTGGATCTGCCGGTAAAGACCGGGCAGTCGATCTACGGTATAGCCTGCGCCGGCCGGGTCAAAATGCAGCACGTAACGATTCGACGTGGCAACTCCGAAATCCTGATCCTGGAGATGAGACAGCGACTTGGTCATCAGAATGGCGGCAGCAAGCAACACAACCGACAAGGCAGCCTGAAAAACGACCAGTGACTTCTGCGGCAGCGATGAACGATCCTGAGTTGCTCGATTCACGCCTCGCAGGGCCTCAGCAGGCTGGGCATGAGACGAGAGCCATGCGGGTCCTGCGCCAAAGAGCGTTGCCGTAATGAGTGACACGAGAAAGGCAAAACCAAAAACCGGCAGCGAGGGAGCAGCCTCAAGAGGCATGTTTCTTGCGTCGGGAAACGCAAGCGCCAGAATCGCGCGGACGCCGGCATAAGCGACAGCAACGCCGGCAACGCCGCCAATCATGCTCAACAGACAGCTTTCGGTCAGAATCTGCCGGATGACACGCTGCCGAACTGCGCCAAGAGCAACGCGCACGGCAATTTCGGAACGTTGGCTTGTGGCCCGCGCCAGCATCAGGTTGGCGATATTCGCGCATGCGATCAGCAGCACAATCACCGATAGAATCATGAGCAGCTTCAGGCCTTTGCCTGTCTGTTGTTGCAATCTCTGTATGCCGCCACCGGCCGGCGAAAGCACAACGTGCATCTTGGGAATGAGAGCCGTTCCGTCGTTGGATGTCATGAGTGGGCGAGTGTAGAGCCATTGGCGAAGAGCGCCGGAAAGTTTGGCCTGCAGCGCGGAAGGATTGGTTCCCGGGCGCACTCTCCCGATCGGATAGAGCCAATGCGCGTCGCTGTGATGCAGGATGGGGCCGGCGGAGTCCACATACGGCTCGGTGTTGATCGGAATCCAGAAGTCCGGCGGTGTGTCGGCGACCCGGTCGCCGAAAAAGCCGGGCGGCGCAATGCCGATGACGACAAATGGCTTCGCCTGAATATAGATGGTGGATCCAACAATTGAGGAATCCGAGGCATACTCACCCTGCCATGCCTGGTAGCTCAGCACAACAGTCGGCGGTGCGGAAGGCGTATCGTCACTGTCGTTGAACACTCGGCCTGCGTACGCGCCTAGTCCGAGGGTAGTGAAGTAATTGCCCGAAACGTATTCACTGTGGAGCGGCTTTGACAACGCTTCACCGCGGCGCACACTCATGCGCCCTGGGCCCGCCTGAGCCGCGGCCAATTGTTCGAACTCCGGCGCAGAATTCTTCAGGTATTGGTAGAGGTCGAAGGAGAAAATCGAAAAGTCTCCGGTTTGCGAGGCATCTTCAGGAAATCCGCCGTCGACGCAGCACTGGTTGTTGTCACCGATGCGGTAGAGGCGCGACGGATCGGCAACGGGGAGCGAACGCAACAGAATGGCATGAATCAGCGTGAAGATGGCCGTGTTCGCTCCGATGCCCAGCGCCAGCGTGATCGTCACTGTCAGCGTGAAGCCCGGTGACTTGCGCAACTGGCGCATGGCGTAGCGTAGATCATGAATGAAACCGTTCATTCGGTAATCCCCTTGAAAGTTTGCTATTCCGCGCGCAGTGCCTGCATCGGGTCAAGGCGCGAGGCGCGCCACGCAGGCGCCAGGCAGGCCAGAGCCGCCACCACAAGCAACGTGGCTGCGACGGTGGCGAAAACCGTTGGATCGAACGGTTGCGTTTGATAGAGCATGGTGGTGTCGATGAGGCGCACAGCAGCCACGCTGGCGGCAAGTCCCAGCGCCAATCCGAAGAACGCAGGCCGCAGCCCGTCTGCAAGCATCAGGCGCAGAACCTGCTCCCGTTGCGCACCCAGTGCGATGCGAATTCCTATTTCCCCGGTACGCTGCGTCGTCAGATAAGACAGAACTCCGTACAGGCCTACTGACGCCAGCATCAGCGACAGCACTGCGAAGGCCAGCACGAGGCTCGCGCTCAGGCTGGCGTTGCCCAGGGACCGTTCAATAATCTGCTGCATCGTAAAGACGTTTGAAACCGGTAGTTCCGGATCGAGCGCTGCAATCTGTTTCTGGATTGGGACGGAAAAGGTCAATGGATCGGACGCCGTGCGCACGACCAGCGTTAGTCCCCGCACATTGCCGTCCCCGTTCAAAACCGGGAAGTACATTGTCGGTTTGCCAGGCTGTCCCACTTGGTACAGCGAGTCGCCGACGACCCCGATGATCTGATAGTCTGCGTCGCCCTGCGCGGCCACGTGCAAATGCTTTCCAAGCGGATTTTCCCCTGGGAAATACTGCTGCGCCAGTTGCCGGCTGATGATGATCGTCCTCGGCCGGCCGTTGCGGTCGTCACTCGTAAAGAAGCGCCCGTTCAAAAGCGGCATCTGCAACGCACTGAAATACGCGGGGCTGGCTGCGCGATTCATCCCGTCAGGTAGCAGAGCACCGGGGGTGATGGGCGGATGCTCTGGAATGGTAAAGATATCGTCGCCACCGTACCCCGCTCCGGGCACGGTCGACCCGAGCGCGGCGGCGCGCACGCCCGGCGTGGCGCGCACGCGCGCCAGCAGCGCTTCGTTGAATGCGTTCAGCTTCTCGGCGCTGTCGTATTTTTTTGCGGGAAGGCTGTAGCTCATGGTGAGCACGTTGTCTGTTACGCAACCCACATCGGTCGTCCGCAGACGCCAGAAGCTCCTGAGCAGAAGGCCGGCGGCGATTAAAAGGACTACCGTCGTCGCAATCTCCACGGTGAGTAGTGTCTTGCGCAAAGCGGTCCGCGATTGGCTCCCGGCCGCGCTTCGCGACGAAACCTGCAGCGCCGCGATCGCCCCCTTGCGCGTGGATGAAATCGCCGGCAGCAGGCCCGCCAGCAAGGCCGTTGCAAAGATGAGCGCGCAGGCAAATGCCAGCACTGCCCCGTCGGCATGGATGCTCTGCGCGCTGGGAAGATTCCTCCACGTGCTGACCAGCCACTTCGTTGCCGCCATCGAAAACAGCAGTCCGGCTGCGCCGCCTGCAATCGAAACCAGCAGACTCTCGACCAGTTGTTCGCGAATCAACGTCATCCTTCGCGCCCCAAGCGCGCTCCGGATGGCGATCTCCTTTTGCCGCGCCGCTGCCCGCGCCACCAGCAGGTTGGCCACGTTGAGACAGCCGATAAGCAACATGCAGGCCACTGCCCACAGCAGGATGTCCAACGGCTTCTCCACATCTCCCGCGAGACTCTGAATGAGAGTCTTCGGTGCCACATCTTCGGCCACCGGCGCATGCAGGTCCTGCAAATGCAACTGGTACTGCAAGGCTCTCACCTGGCTCAGAGCGGTGGCCAGGCTGACATCAGGCCTCAGGCGCGCCACCACGCGGCTGAAATGATAGTCATGATGTTTGAGGATCTCCGGTGGCATCCCCGAAGCATATGGAACCCACAACTGGACCTTCGCATCGGGATACGTGAACCACTGAGGAAGCACGCCCACCACCGTGTAGGGCTTTCCGTCGAGATGGATTTGCTTTCCGACAATCGATGCATCTCCCGCGAATCGCCGCACGAAGATGTTCCACGTGAGCATGACAGCCGCGCCGTCTGGACGATCTTCACTCTCGGTAAACGTTCGTCCGATCGCTGCATTCACCCCCAGCAATGGAAACAGGTTCCAACTCCCTCCGCGCCCTTGAACCAACTTCCGGCAGCTCCCCGTGCTCTCCGGTTACGTTGAACTGACACGTTGCGCCACCGCCGCCATGTCTTCGAAAGCCGTGGGTCTGCGCGCGCCAATCGTAAAAGTCGGCAGGCGCAACCGGGTTGTAGTTAAATTCGACGCGCATTGTGCTGGGATCGCGGAAATGCTCATAGACCATCACCAGCCGATCCGGATCGCGGAAAGGAAGCGGCCGCAGCAGAACCGAACGCACCACCGTGAACAGCGAAGTCGTAGCGCCGATGCCGAGAGCGATTACCGCGATGGACATGATCGTGAAGCCCGGCGCGCGCCGCAATTGGCGCATGGCGTAGCGCAGATCGCGGAAGATCATGATTCGGCCTCCGCCGCTTCTTCGAGCTTCTTCATCTCCTGTTCGCTTACCACCTTTCCGTCGAACAAATGCAGCTCGCGTTCGGCATGGCGCGCGAACCGCGGATCGTGCGTCACCATGCAGATCGTTGATCCTTCACGGTGCAGATCGCTGAGCAGGCGCATCACCGCTTCGCCGTTTTTCGAGTCCAGGTTTCCAGTTGGCTCGTCGGCCAGCAGAATTGAGGGAGACCCGGCCAGCGCACGCGCCACGGCTACTCGCTGCTGCTGGCCGCCGGAAAGCTGCGCGGGATAGTGCTTCATTCGATGCGCCATGTTCACCCGTTCCAGCGCTTCCTTCACGCGCCGCTTCCGTTCCGCCGATGGCATCCCCGCGCGATAGGTCAGCGGCAGCTCGACGTTCTCTTCAACAGTCAAGTCGCCAATTAGATTGAAGCTCTGAAAGATGAACCCGATCTCCTGGTTCCGGATCCGCGAGCGGTCGCTGAAGCTCAAGTTCTCTACCGGCTTCCCGTTAAGCAGATACTGTCCACTGGAGGGTGTGTCCAGCAGGCCGAGAATCGAAAGCAGCGTGGACTTGCCGCAACCCGATGGGCCTGACATGGCAACATACTCGCCCCGTTCAATCGTCAGGTGAATGCCTGAGAGTGCGTGCGTCTCCACTTCGTCCGTGTAGAAAACCTTGGTCAGGTCCTCAATCTCGATCAGCGTGCCGTTCGTTGCCATTGTGTCTCTCCTGCGGTTCACTCGTTCTTAGTACCTGCCAGATAGCTCACGGCTCGTCGTGCCACCATCGCAATCCACGTTGTGAACTGCGAACTACGAACCGTGAACTTATTCCGCCCCTAGTCCAGCCGAATGCGATCCACGTTGTCCCATCGCGACATATCGGAAAGGATCACCGTGTCGCCTTCCTTCAAGCCCTCGATCACTTGAATCTCGTTCACCGAGGCGCGGCCCACTTTCACCGAAACACGAGTGGCGCCCGCGCCATTGGGGTCGAGCTTGAACAAGCTCAGCGTCGAGTCTTCATTTCCCAGTGCCGGCCGGCCCACGTAGAGCACGTCCGTCATACGCTCCAGGTCAATGGTGCCGTCAACGCTCAACTGTGGAACTGCGCCCGGCGGCAACGCCCCATCAAGTTCTACGTCAACAGTGCGTGTTCCGTTCACTACCGAAGGATCGATTCGCGTGACGTGACCGGGAATCACGCCATTATGCGTGTCAATTGAGGCTGGTTGGCCGATCTGAATGTCGCGCGCCTGCGTCTCGGCAATCTGCAGGGCGGCTTTCAGTTTGTCGCGCTGGATGACCTCGGCCACGCTGGTTCCCGCCGTCACGTGCTCGCCCACCTGCACTGGGGTGGCCAGGGGCGCCAGCGTGCCGGCGATGGTCGAGCGCACCTCGAGCGCCTGCGCTTGCTTCTCATAAAGTTCGAGCAACGCCTGGGCCTGATCGATCTTGGTCTTCTGCGAGGCAAGCTGTACTTCGATTGCCTTCTCGTTCACGTCGAGCTGCTGCTGGCTGAGCTGGTGCTGCACAGTCAACTGGTCGGCGGTGCTCTTCGACTTCTGGTAAGCCAGGCCTGAGATGACGCCCAGGTCGTAAAGCGCCTTGTCGGTTTGGGCCTGCAATTGGTCCTGTGTGTAGTTGGCATTCACTTCTGCCGCCGCGGTCTTCTTGTCCATCAAGGTGCTTTCGAGCTGAGCCTGCAGGCTCTTATAGTCGGCCTGTGCGGCCCTCAGCGCCAACTGCGCGTTGAGCACTTCCTGCTGCAACTGCGGATCGGTGAGATCCATAATGATGGTGTCGGGCGTGACCTGGGCCCCGGGCAAGATGCGAATGCGCACCACGGTTGCGTCAGTCTGGGCCGGAATCAATTCGATAGAATCCTCACGCGGCGCAAGGACGCCGGTCGACGAACGCACCTGGCGCACCAGCGGACCGCGCTTCACCGTGTCGGTCCAGATGGTCGAACGGTCGACTGGGGGCGCGGCCGGCTTCAGGTGCAGGACAATCACGGCAAGGATCGCTACCGCGATTACCGCGGCGCCAGACCAGAGCAGCATCTGGCGTTTCTTCTTTTGCTTAATGTCGGGACGAGCGATATCCATCGCTGAAGAGGAGAGCATTTCTTGCGCCAATTCAAGGTCGACCGTAACGCTAAGAATCTAAAGAGCGAGCCTAAAACCGCGCCCTCATTCCTGAGGTCCAAACTGTCCGGTTGCATCGTTGACCTGTTCGATTTCGGACACTGAACACGCTTGTCTCGACTTCGTTTATGGATCGCGCTCCGCTGCCGGATCTGAAAGCCGAATTGAATGATCGACGACGGGCTCCCAGGCCAAATCAGCAGCGAATACGAGATCAGCAGCGAGTAATGACGCGGATGGCCCGCGAGAATGCAACTTTTGCGAGGTCGCCCGTCGGCTGGTGGGCGAAAAGTGTGCCGCGAAAATGAATGGCCTCTCAGATGGAAATCGGCCCGGGATTCGCCCGGATCCGATGCCTATGAGGGGGAAGTTGGGCGCAGTCTGGGCTCAATTCGGGCTCAATTTTGGGCACAAAAGATTTTGCGTTTTGTTAAACAGAAGATTCAAAAAATGTTCAATGCTGGTGCCGGGAGGGGGGGTCGAACCCCCATGACCACAAGGGTCGGCAGATTTTGAGTCTGCTGCGTCTGCCAGTTCCGCCATCCCGGCCTTGGGGTAGGGGCTGCTCCCAAAGTATCGCATAGGCTTTGGCTTATATGCCAGATGGTGCCCGGCGCAACGCGCATGCCATGGTTTCCACACGTGCCTGCCGTTTCGCCCACCCTACCCCTGTGCGAAAATGAAGGCACAACGATGTCCACTGCCTCCTCCGCAGCCGTCCCTGAGCCAGTCACAATCACTCCGCAGATGCTCGCGCAGCACAGCATCACTGCTGAGGAGTACGAGCGCATCCTTGCCGCTCTCGGCCGCACGCCGTCTCTCACCGAACTCGGCATCTACAGCGTGATGTGGAGCGAGCACTGCTCCTACAAATCCAGCCGCGTTCACCTCAAGCGCTTGCCTACCAAAAGCGATCGCGTCGTGCAGGGGCCTGGAGAAAACGCCGGCATCATCGACGTGGGCGACGGCTGGGCCTGCGCTTTCAAAATCGAGTCGCACAACCACCCCAGCTATATAGAGCCCTACCAGGGAGCGGCCACCGGCGTGGGTGGGATTCTGCGCGACATTTTCACCATGGGCGCACGCCCGCTCGCCGTCATGGACTCCCTCCGCTTCGGGCCCATTGAACCCGGCACAGTCGACCGAGAAACTGTCCACAAAAATCACTCCATCATGGAAGGCATCGTCAGCGGCATCGCCGGCTATGGCAACTGTTTCGGCGTGCCCAACCTCGGCGGCGAAACCAAGTTCGAGCCCTGCTACAGCGGCAACCCGCTGGTGAACGCCTTCGCGCTCGGCCTTGTCCGCAAGAACGAAATCTTTTACGCCAAAGCCTCGGGCACTGGCAACCCTGTCATATATGTAGGAGCAAAGACCGGCCGCGACGGCATCCACGGCGCAACAATGGCCAGCGAAGAGTTCAAAGAGGGCTCCGAGCAGAAGCGCCCCAACGTCCAGGTCGGCGACCCATTCATGGAAAAGCTTCTCCTCGAAGCTTGTCTTGAAGCCATGCAAACCGGAGCTATCGTTGGCATTCAGGACATGGGTGCAGCCGGCCTCACTTGCTCCACCTGCGAAATGGGTGCGCGCGGCGGTGTCGGCCTCGATGTCGAACTGGACCGCGTGCCCCAGCGGGAAACCGGCATGAGCGCATACGAAATCATGCTCTCCGAGAGCCAGGAGCGCATGCTGCTCGTCGCCGAAAACGGCCGCGAAGACGAAGTCCTGCGTGTCTTTGCCAAGTGGGGACTGGACGCCGTCATCGTGGGCACAGTGCAGCCAGAGCCGCGTCTTCGCATCCGTCATCACGGCGAGCTCGTCGCCGACATTCCCAATCAGTCACTCACTGACGATGCTCCGCTCTACCATCGTCCCATCGGCACTTGGAAAGCTCCCGTCCCGCTCGATCCGCCGACCGATGTTCTCGCTGAGCTTGCCAGGGACCGCGACTTTCTTGCCGACCTCAAAAGGCTCCTTGCCAGTTCCAATGTCTGCTCCAAGCGCTGGGTCCACGAACAATACGACAGCATGGTGCAGACCAATACCGTCATCGGCCCCGGCGGAGAAGCCGGCGTCATGCGCATTAAAGGCACAGGGGTCAGAGATCAGGAATCAGAAAAGCATGAACGCGGCCTTGCCATGGCCCTCGACGGCAATGGCCGCTGGTGCTACCTCGATCCCAAACTCGGCGCCATGCACGCGGTGGCCGAGTGCGCGCGCAAAGTTGCGATGACCGGAGCCACCCCCGTCGCCGCCACCAACTGCCTTAACTTCGGCAACCCTGAGAAGCCCGAGATCATGGCGCAACTTTCCGCCGCCATCGACGGCATCGCCGAAGCCTGCACCGCTCTGGGCACGCCTATCACCGGCGGAAACGTATCCTTATATAACGAGACGCGTGGCGAAGGCATCTATCCCACGCCCGTCCTCGGCATCGTCGGCATTCTTGAAGATGTCACCCGCGCCGTCCCCGCGCACTTTCAGCGCGAGAAAGACGCCATCGTTCTGCTTTGGCCCATTCCACGCGGCGAGGAGCCGGACCCCAAACTCAAGGTTCCTCTCAATCCTCCGCCCATCAGCCAATATCCCCTCCCCGTGCTGGAGCGCGAACCCCGTGTGCGCGAGCAGGAGGATGCATCTGATGCTGAGGCCGCGGCGAATCTCACCGCATTCGGCTCCTCTGAATTCGCCAAGGTCGTTCTCGGCGGCATCTGGGGCCACCCGCCCGCGCTTGATCTCGATGCGGAGGCCAGCCTGCACGATTTGCTCGCCATCCTTGCCTGGCGCAAGCTTATCCGCTCGGCGCGCGACATCTCCGACGGCGGCATCGCCGTTGCGCTCGCGCAGGCAGCATTTGCTGAAGGCATCGGCGCTACCATCGAGCAGGATGCCTCGCTCCTCGCTCATCCGCTCTTCGGCCTCTATGCCGAGCCTGCTTCCACCATCATCGTTACCGCCGATCCCAAACATCTCTCTGAGATCGATGTCATGGCCGCTCAACACAACCTCTTCTCCGCGCGCATCGGAACGACCGGCGGCCCGCGGCTTGAAATCAAAGTCGACGGCGAAATCTTTATCTCTGCTTCACTCGAAAATCTTAAGGAACTCTGGGCCTCTGCCCTGGAAGCCAATCTTCATAATGAGGTCCCCGCATGACGCGGTTGTTGTTCCAGGGTGTCCCCGGTGTTCCGGATATTTCTGAGTCTTTGCGCATCATTTCAAACAATTGTCACCCTGAGCGAGCGAAGCGAGTCGAAAGATCAGCGGTTGCTTTTCCTCTGACCACTGACCACTGTTCACTGACCACTGTCGGCGAAGCCGACACCCTCCACGAAGAATGCGGCGTCGTCGCCATTCACAACCATCTCCATGCCGCACGCGAAGCCTATCTCGCCCTCTACGCTCTCCAACATCGCGGTCAGGAATCCGCAGGCATCGCTACCGCCGACGGCCATCATCTCGCCAACATCAAGGGCATGGGCCTGGTTTCTGAAATATTTACGGATGACGTCCTCGCCAAGCTCCCCGGCCGCATGGCCATCGGCCACACACGCTACTCCACCACCGGCGACTCGGCTCTGCTCAACGCCCAACCCATACGCGTCGATTCCACCAAGGGCCTCATCGCCATTGCGCACAACGGCAACCTGGTCAACCTCGGCAACTTGCGCGCGGGCCTTGAACGCGACGGCGCTTACTTTCAAACCACATCCGACTCCGAAATCATCGTCCAGCTCATCGCGCACTCCCACGCCGGCTCGCTCGTTGACGCCATTGCCGACTCGCTCTCGCAGGTCGAAGGCGCCTTCTCCATCGTCATGATGACTCGCGACCGCATCTTCGCCGCCCGCGATCCACGTGGCTTTCGCCCGCTCTCCATGGGCCGCATAAAACATGCCGAGGGTCACGAAAGCATTGTCTTCGCCAGCGAAACCTGTGCCTTCGATCTGCTTCGCGCCGAGTTTATCCGCGATGTCCTACCCGGCGAGCTCGTCATGGTCTCTGAAGATGGCGTCACCAGCCGCCAGTTCGCCACCGGCTTTCCGCAATCGAGCTGCGTCTTCGAGCACGTCTACTTCGCGCGCCCCGATTCGCGCATCTTCGGCCGTTGGGTGCAGGAGTCGCGCGACCAGATGGGCCGCCAGCTCGCCCGAGAATCCGGGGTGCCCGCAGACGTCGTCGTTCCCGTCCCCGACTCCGGAGTCACTGCGGCGCTCGGCTACGCTGAAGAGGCGCGCCTTCCCTTCCGCTTCGGACTCATCCGCAATCACTACGTGGGCCGTACATTTATCGAACCTGAACAGCGTGTCCGCGACTTCGGAGTCCGCCTCAAGCTCAACCCCGTGCACAATCTGCTTGCCGGCAAGCGCGTCATCCTCATCGATGACTCCATCATCCGCGGCACCACTTCGCGCAAAATCGTCCGCATGGTCCGCGGCGCCGGCGCAACCGAGGTGCATCTCCGTATCAGTTGCCCACCTACCATCTCGCCCTGTTTCTACGGCGTCGATACACCCAGCAAACGCGAACTGATTGCGGCGAATCGTTCCATCGAGGGGATTCGCCAATTCATCGAGGCCGACTCGCTCGCTTACCTCTCTCTAGAAGGCCTGCTGGCCTCCGTCCGCGACGAGAACAAGACGGGCTACTGTACCGCCTGCTATACCGGCACCTATCCCACGCAGTGGATTGACGTCGACGAAATCCTCCCTGCCGCGCTGAGCCTTTAGCGGCCCGCCTGCGATCCGAAAAGATTTGACCTGCCTGATCCCGCTTCATTCGAATGCGGCAGGGTTTCCGACTCCAGCGTTTTCGAATTGAGCATTTACATTTTCGATTCGGCCCGGCGGCTCTTTCCATAAGAAGCGCCACCTTGGCTCGGGAGGGCGTGTCAACACCCCGAACCGAAAACGATTTAGCGTTGAAGTATACTGGTCCATCAACCGCAGGAGCCCTATCCGATGACGCCTTCAGACGGCTCGAACAGGATTCCGTTTCTCGCCGGTGTGTTTCTCATCAGCTTCTCCTCTCTGCTCTTCCAAACTCTTCAAACCCGTATCATGTCGGTCATCACGTGGTACTACCTGGCCTTTTTCTCGATCAGCGTAGCCATGCTGGGCTTAACCGTGGGCGCCATTTGGGTTTATCGAACGCGCGAGCGCTTCCAACCCAGCCAGTTGCCCGTCACGCTTTCAAAATTCGCTCTGTATACCGCGCTATCCATGCCGGTATCAATCGTCGTTCAGTTTTGCTTTGTCACTTCACCAGCATTGTCACTTACCACAGTCGTGGCGTGGGCCCTGCTCATGGTTGTCATGGCATTGCCATACGTGTTCGCCGGGATAGTGGTCAGTCTGTCGCTTACGCGCAGCCCGTTTCCCACCGGGCAGGTCTACGGGGTGGATCTGTTGGGTGCAGCGCTGGGATGCATTGCGGTGCTCGTTTTGTTGAACATGATCGACGCTCCGTCCGCGGTGTTCGTGGCCGGCGCTTTTTCAGCCTTGTCCTCGGCGGCCTTTGCCCTAAGTTCCGGCGAGCGGTACATATTCGGTTCGAGATCAAGACCTTTGTGGGAGCGGCCCGCGGCCATCACGGTCACACTGCTGATCCTTGCCTTCTTCAACTCCGTGTCAACGGTGGGCTTCAACCCAATTTTCACCAAGGGCACCGTCGATTTTTACGGAAAGACGGGCTGGTACGAAAAATGGAACTCCTACTCTCGCATCAGGGCGAGCCAACCTGCGGAGCTCCTTCCGTACTTATGGGGCCCCTCTGTCAAGTTGCCGGCAGATACCCGCACGGAACAAGTTGCATTAAATATTGACGGGTGGGCTGGTTCCGCAATGTACCACTATGACGGCACGCGCAATTCCATCGCCTTCCTCCAATACGACATGGTCAACCTGGCCTATCGGCTGCCCGGCATCCATAAAACAGCTGTCATCGGCGTTGGCGGCGGCCGCGATATTCTGTCGGCTCATCTCTTTGGAGTGTCTGATATCACTGGCGTGGAAGTGAATCCGATCTTCGTCGATCTCCTCACCCGCCAGCCTTTTTACAGAAGCTTTTCCAATATCACTGCCGTTCCGAATCTCAAGTTACACGTTGACGATGCCCGGAGTTGGTTTGCCGCCACGGATGAAAAGTTCGACCTGGTGCAGATGAGCATGATTGACACCTGGGCCTCAACCGGCGCCGGTGCATTCAGCCTCAGTGAGAATGGGCTCTACACGTTGGAGGGTTGGCGCGCCTTTCTTAAGACTCTCAACAACAACGGCATCTTTACCGTAAGCCGTTGGTACAACCCCGGCAACGTGGATGAGACCGGCCGCATGATCGGCCTGGGAGCGGCTGCATTGATCGACTCCGGCGTCACTGACGTGCGCCCCCATCTGTTCGTGGCAAAAACCGGCGATATTGCCACGCTGGTGCTCTCAAAATCGTCTTATACTCCGGCACAGTTGCAGATACTGCATGATGCCGTGCGCGATGGCGGATTTAGTGAACTGCTCTCTCCTGATCAGCCCTCGGAATCCCCTCTGCTGCAGCAGATTGTTGCCAGCCACGACCTCGCCTCGTTGAATCGCATTCTGGGCTCAACGTACCTTGATCTCACCGTGCCCACTGATAAGCGGCCGTTTTTCTTCAACCAGATACGTTTCTTTGACTGGCCCAGCCTCCATACCGTCGTGAGCCGATGGATGAACGGTGAGGCGGAACCCGGCACTCTCGGTGGCAATATGGTTGTCCTCGGTGTGCTTCTCTTGATCCTGTTCATCTCCATCGTTGCCGTCGTCCTGACCATTCTGGTGCCACTAAGGAGCTCGGCACGCCAATGCTCCCGGTCACTGGCCATCACGGGCAGCCTTTACTTCTCACTCATCGGCATGGGTTTCATGCTGGCCGAAATCGCGCTGCTGCAATATTTCAGCGTCTATTTGGGGCACCCGATCTACTCTTTGGGCGTGACCCTCTTCAGTTTGATCTTGTCCACTGGCTTGGGCAGCCTGGCCTCTGATCGGATCAACCTGAACACAAAAATAAGACTGTTCATTTGGGGTGCTCTGGCTGCAGCTGACCTCATCCTCATGGCGTGGATTCTGCCGTCCATCTTTCATGCCACCACCGAACGCGAGCGCATGGTGCGCATCGGCGTGTCCCTGTTGGCCATCATGCCGCTGGGCTGCCTGCTGGGATTCGCATTCCCTACCGGAATGCTGCTGGTAAACGCGGTCGACAGTCAACCGACCCCGTGGTTCTGGGGCATCAACGGCGCCACCGGCGTCCTGGCATCAGTATTGGCCATTATGTTCAGTATCGCTTTCGGTATCAACATCACCATGACCATCGCCGCAGCATGTTATCTGCTGGCAATCCCCACGAGTTTCGCGCTGTTGGCCATGCGACCCCGCACTGATGCGCGGCAGGCATGATTCGATACCCGCGCGGTGAGAGCCCCGTACGAGTGCGTGATCGAGTGCAGCGCGACAGCAAGCGCCAATTCTGACCCATCAGAATCATTCATTTTCGCCTTGCCATTTCATTGCTCCTCTACTAAAGTCGAATCAAATCCCTCGCGAAAGTTCTTGGGCAATATATTAGGGTTGCAGAATTCCCCTGTTCATCGGAGCGTGCTGCCTCCGGTCATCGGTTTCTCACGCCCAAAGGATGGGTGGATTGCGTCTCCCACAGCTTCATTATGTGGTCCGGTCAATCCGCACCTGGTTGAGCCAGGTCCGTGATTCTCGTATATCTATCTCGAAGGTCAGCCACATTGCAACCTGCTTGCGCCCTCTTGCACTTCTCTCTTCGGTTGTAGCGGTAGCATGCCTTGCCGGTTGCTCACCTGCAACCGTTAAACCAGGCAATTCATCGTCACCCATCCAAGCGCCCGACACATCCACATTGCCTTCGCAGCCTGCCGACTCAGCAGCTGCCTTTGTCGATTCCGTTGGAGTCGTCACTCACCTCAGCTACACCGACACCCCTTACTACACAAACTTCTCTCAAGTGCTCAGCGCGCTGCAGACCCTGGGCGTCCATCACATCCGTGACGGCTATTACCCCTGGCCCGCTTCCTCACCTATCATCCAGGCCCATCAGCAGTTGGCCGCCGCTCGAATCAAATGCGACTATGTGGTTCCACTCGCCCTCTCTACGACCCCACAAGCCATCGAGAGTTTCGCTTCCGAAGTCGGAGATATGGAATCTCTCGAAGCGCCCAACGAGTGCGACGTTGCAGGCAACTGCGGCGCCAGCAGCGCCATCGGAGTCCTGGACATGCTGGCCTTCCTCCCCACGATCAACGCCGCAGCGAACAGTTTGAATGTTCCGCTCCTCGGCCCTTCATTCACGCAACAGTCTTCCTACGTTACCGCCGGCATTCTCTCTTCCGAGATGACCCTCAATAACTTGCACATCTATTTCGGCGGGCGCAATCCGGGCAATTCGGGCTGGGGCGTCGGCCTTGATCCGGAAGGGAACGCCTACGGAAGTTTCGCCTGGTGGCTCGATCAGGCTGCCATTGACGCTCCCGGCGTCCCCTCGCTCATCACCGAGACTGGGTATTTGGCGTACCCGTCGACCACTGCTCCATATACCGTGCCGGAGAGCGTCGAGGCCTCCTACATACCTCGCACACTGCTACTGGCCTACAACCTCGGGTTTCAGAAGACCTATCTTTATGAGTTGCTCGATGAGGTTTCCTCGCCCGGATACGGCCTGCTCCACAGCGACCTGACACCCAAACCCGCCTTTACCGCGCTCCAGAATCTTCTCTCTCTTCTCAACGACTCGGCGGGCAGTTCCTTCACGCCCGGATCGCTGCAGTACTCCATGTCGGGCGCTGTCCCTGCATTGAATCACCTGCTGTTGCAAAAGCAGGATGGCTCGTTCTGGCTTGTGCTTTGGCTTGAGGAGCCAAGCTGGGATCCCGTAACCGCTACGCCAATCTCGGTGACCCCCGCAAATATCAGCATCGCCCTGACCAGCTCGTACCAGGCCACGACCGATTATCAGTTCGACTCAAGTGGCAATGTCACGCCTGTCAACCAGACCATGAACGGAAATTCAACTTCTCTCACCGTGACCGATCACGTCTCTGTAGTGAAGATCGTTCCCCATTAGGTGCCGGGGCATGCTCATTCCCTGTTCCCCGGTCCCTGCTTCTCAATAATCCTGAAGTTCCCGCTCGCGTGCATCAGGCTCATCAAATAGAGCAGACCGTCATAATATCGTTGCTCGCCTGAAGGAATCGACATCGTCCACAGCGCGTCCACAAATGCCTTCGCCACCGGTCCATACGTCGCGGAAAGGCTACCCACCGCTGCTGTCGCCACCATCCCCGGCGAGTGTGTTGTTGACAACGGCTTCCCATCCAGCGTGTACCGGTTCGCAAACGTATCGATGCCCTGCCCATACAGAAACTTCAGCAGCTGGTCGCTTAACGCTGCTTCGCGCGCGTCTTTGTGCCACCACGAATAGTCCACGCTCCAATTGCTTACACTTCGCCACGAGTCGGCCATAAACGGCACCGGCTTCCCATCGAAGCCCATCACCGCTGTTCCATCAAAGTTGCTGCGATCCGGCGTCAGCCCCGTCTCCGGTTCCGTGACCCGATTGAAAAAGTCCCGGCTCACATCCGCTGCCGTCGCCCAGAACGCGCGATCCTCCACCGGGCCCCATCGCGCCCACAGCTCGTAAAACGCTGGCAGATGATAGCTCGCATCCGTCACTCCATCCGGCAGGTCCGGCACAAACTTGATCATCCAATGGCTTTCGTCCACCATCGGTCCAATCGTTTCTTCGCGGGGTCCCCGCGGGAATCGGTACGGCGGCCACGGCCTTCCGCTCGCCTTCGCTTCCGCCTCCAGCCTGCGATTATTCGGGCTCGGCCAGGGATGATCCGGCGGCACAAACAGCGGATCGTTGGGATGAATGCGGAACGGGCCCGTCCCCGTCAGCACCGGATGATGCCGCATGCCGTGCAGAATCCTGTCCGCCTCGGCCTGGTAGTTGTAAATCCCCTTGCCGTTGCCCCAGCGGTGCGCGGCAAAGTAGAGCGCCATCGTAAAGTACTCTTCCCCATCCGGCGCAGCGCCGCTCGAGCGCGGCGTTCCATCCGTATTCATCGACCACGCAAAGTACCCCACCGAGGGGTTCTTCGGATCGGGGATCAACATATAGGTATGCGCCCAGTTCCAGATCGCATCGAACTCGCGCCTCTTGTTCAGCTCCACGGCAATCATCATGCCGTAGCTCATCCCTTCGGTGCGTGCGTCGTTGTTGGCCCAATCGGTCACGTACGCCAGCGTTCCGTTCTCGTTGGCCCCGGTCTCAAAGTAGATGCGTTCTTCTTGCCCGTCGCCGTGAAACAGTTGCTGGAACGCTTTCTCGATCTTTGCCCGGCTCTCCGCTGCCGTGTGCCCCTGTTCGGCAAACAGATCGCGATAGGCTTGCGTCTTGTATGCGCCCTCGCCATCGCCTGCGAAGTGCTCGATCTCTCCCAGCGGCGCGTTCACGTGAGGCGCGCGCGCAAAAGACGCAGGTGGAGGAGTTCCTGCGCCCACGTGAAATTGCGCTGGAGCACTGTGCGGGTCGCTGGGCGAAGCGGCGCCCGTTGCCTGTCCACTCGCTGCGCTCACAGCCAGCAGAAAACCACACGCTACCAGAACACAGCGATCGACAGCAGCCTTCATCCCTTCGCCGCTCCTCAAAACCGCACGGCTCCAATCTACACTACGATCGACACGAGTCGCCCATGATGACCACGGCCGCCATCCTCATCCTCCTCGCGCATCTCATCTGGATTGTGCTGGTCATCTTCGGCGCACTCTTCACGCGTGGCCGTCCGCTCTGGAGCGCCCTGCACATTCTCACTCTGCTGTGGGGAATCGCCGTCGAAGCCGGCCCCTGGCCCTGCCCGCTCACCCTCGCCGAGCAGTATTTTGAAACCCGCGCCGGCATGGCCGCTTACCATGGCAGCTTCCTGCTCCACACGCTGGACGCTGTCGTCTACCCCAATCTGCCCGGCTGGCTCGTCACTTTAATGGGTGTCGCCGTCTGCGCTTTCAATCTCAGCATCTATCTATGGCGCCTATGGAAATTGCGGCGCGACCGGAATATGCCGGCCAACGGCTGACGATGCCGATTCCCCGTTCCCTGTTCCCTGTTCCCTGTTCCCTGTTCCCTGTTCCCTGTTCCCTGTTTCCTGTTCCCTGATCCCTGATCCCTGATCACTGACCACTCCCTTTTGTCGCCGTCAACTGCGTGCTCCAGCTCCCGTCATCGGTCCCCAGCGTGAACACGATCTGTCCTGCCGTGATCTTCCCCGTGTACACGATCTTGTACGTGTCTCCCTGGTAATCGGTATTCACCCAGAACGTCACCGTGTCGCCATTCACCTTGCCATCGTGTATCTCCGCCGGCGTCGTCGGCAGCCCCTCCACTGTTCCCGTCACCGCGCCAGCCGTGCTCGTCAAATGGATCGTGAGCGGTACGCTGCTGCCGTCGTGGTCGAACGCCCCTTTCCATGACCCGGTCACATCCGCAGGCGCGGGAGCGGCCGGCACCGCCGCGGGCGACGTCTCCGTGCTCTTCGCCGCCGTCATCTGCGCGCCCCAGCTTCCGTCATCCGTCCCAAAGCTGAATGCGATTTCGTCACCGGCCGCCGATATCTTGCCCGTGTACACGATCTTGTAGGTCTGCCCCTGGTACTCGGTATTCACCCAGAACGTAATCGTGGGGCCGTCCACCTTGCCGTCGTGAATCTCCGCTGGAGTCGTCGGCAACCCTTCCACCGTCCCCGTCACCGCGCCGCTGGCCACCGTCAGGTGGAACGTCAACGGCACGCTGCTGCCATTGAAATCGAACGCGCCCTTCCAAGTCCCGCCCGCATCCGCCGCGTAAGCAAATGCCGACACCGCCAGAAACGCCATCAGACCCGCAATCCGCAGCCCTGTCCTCATGCAATTCCCTCCAAAGCAAAAAAGTCTACCACGCATTTTACCGGGCCGCCGTGACTCACGCTCGAATCGCCGAACCTCGCTCCTTTGCTCACTCGTTCCCTCGTTCCCTTGCTCCCTGCTCTTTGACCCCTGTATTTCCAGTCACAGGACGTTCACACTCCCGCTGTGATAGCATCCGGTTTTTGGCGAGGAGCCCGGCGGAAACCCCTTTATTGTTCCGCCCCGCCCATTAAGAGACGCTCCGAATGGATGAGGAAGACGCCAGACCGGGAGCTCGATCCCGGCAATCCGGCCGCTCGAACGCCCCCATGGGCGTCACGCGTCAATCCCTGCCCCAGCAATTTGGTACCCCATCCGCTTCACTCACTCGTAGCGCCGGGCTAAACCCCGGGGCCCCCGGCGACAGGTCTTCGTCGCTGGGGTGGCAGTCCGGCTGTCGTGTGGGCGTCCACGCCCGCGCCCGTACCCACCATCAATTGAGGAGCAATGCAATATGAAAACGTACCAGGGAAGTGAGATCCGCAACGTCGCTGTAGTGGGGCATGCGCACAGCGGCAAGACCACCCTCATCGCCGCTCTGCTGCATGCCGCTAAAATGACTCCCACCCAGGGCCGCGTCGAAGACGGCTCGGCTGCCACCGCCTACGACGAAGAAGAAGTCGCCCGCGGCATCACCATGCAGAATGCAGTCGCCTTTGCCGAATGGCAGGGCGCAAAAATCAATCTCGTCGATACGCCCGGCTTTCACATGTTCACTCACGAAGCCCGCGCCGCGCTCTTCCCCGTCGAATCCGCCATCATCGTCATCAACGCCCAGAACGGCGTCGAGCCCGTCACCGAGCGAGTCTGGCGCTATGCTGAAGAGGCCAACGTTCCCCGCATCGTCCTCGTCAATCAAATGGACCACCCCAAAGCCGGTGGCGGAGGCGGCCTGAGCGCCCTCATTGACGATCTGCAGGATCGCTGGGGCCGCAACTGTGTCGCAGTCCAGTTACCCATATCCGATGCCAACGGCTTTCACGGCGTCGTCGATCTCGTCACCATGGAGGCTTACACCTACACGCCTGGCGGCGATGGCCGCGGCAAAGTCTCTGCAGAAATTCCCGCCTCGCTTGTGGCCGATGCCAAGGCTCGCCACGAAGCCCTCGTCGAGCTTGTTGCCGAAGGCAAAGACGAGTTGATGGAAGAGTATTTCGAGAAGGGCACCATCCCCGAAGACCACCTCATCGCCGCACTTCACGAAGCCATTCGCGACGACCGCATCTTCCCCGTGCTCTTTTCCAGCGGCCTCTCCAACATGGCCCTTGATCATCTCCTCGACTTCGTCAAGGTCTACGCGCCCTCAGCCGCCGAGCGCGCGCCCATCGCCGTCACTGCACCCGGTGCCGCGACCGACGCACCCGTCATCTCGCGCAAAGTCGCTGACGCCGAGCCTGCCGCCGCCGTAGTCTTCAAAACCATGTCCGATCCCTTCGCCGGCCGCATCAGCTTCTTCAAGGTCATCAGCGGCGTCATCAAAAACGATGCCGCGCTTGAAAACTACACCCGCCGCGGCCAGGAAAAGCTAGCGCACTTGAGCGTCATGCAGGGCCGCAAGCCCGTCGAAGTCGGCGAGCTCCACGCCGGCGACATCGGCGCCATCGGCAAGCTCCGCGACACCCTCACCGGCGACACCCTCGGCCAAAAGGGCGCAGAAATTCAGGTCACCCTCGCTGCCCTGCCTGAGCCGGCCATGACCTATGCCATCGAGCCCAAATCCCGCGCCGACGAGGACAAGCTCGCACCCGCCATCCACAAGCTCATGGAAGAGGATCTGCTCATCCGCTTCTTCCGCGATCCGCAGACGAATGAGTTCCTCATTGCCGGCGCAGGCCAGCCGCATATCGAGGCCATCGTCAGCCGCCTCAAAAAGCGCTACCATGCCGAGGTCACGCTCAAGGCGCCCAAGGTTCCCTACCTCGAAACCATTCGCGCCAAGGCCGAGGCCCACGGCCGCCACAAAAAGCAGTCCGGCGGCCACGGCCAGTTCGGCGACTGCAAAATCCGCATGGAGCCTCAGCCTCGCGGAGCCGGATTCGAATTCGCCAACGAAGTTTTCGGTGGCGCAATCCCGCGCAATTTCATCCCGGCCATCGAAAAGGGCATCGTCGAGACGGCCGCGCGCGGCTACCTCGCGGGCTACCCCGTCGTCGACTTCAAGGTCACTGTCTTCGACGGCTCCTACCACGATGTCGATTCCAACGAGCTCAGCTTCAAGACCGCAGGCCGCCTCGCCTTCAAAAATGCCATGGAGCAATGCAAGCCCTGCCTGCTCGAGCCCGTCATGAAAGTCGAGATCGAGGCGCCTGACGAATTCGCCGGTGCACTCATGGGCGACCTCAATGGCCGCCGCGGCCGCGTCGGCGGAATGGAGTCCAAGGGCCGCACCACGGTCATCAACGCCCAGGTTCCCATGGCCGAGATGCTCACTTATGGAACCCAGCTCACCTCCATGACCCAGGGCAAAGGCAGCTACCACATGGAAGTCGACCACTACGACATCGTCCCGCAATTAGTCGCCGACAAAATCCTCGCCAACGCCAAACGGCCCGTCGAGGAAGAGGAAGAGTAACTCGATTGAAGCTCATTTTCGATACCAGCCGGGTGGGGCGCGGGGTAGGGTACCGAACAGTAAACAACGTCTTCGGCGCAAGCTCGCCGCATCTTTACCGCAAAATCGCGGGGCGGAAGAAGAGACTGCTTCAATCTCTCCTTCCGCCCCGGGTCGTTCTCACTCCGAACTCTACGACTATTTTTTCCGCCGAATAAACAATCTTCGTCGGCTCATCCCTCCGCGCTTTCAATATTCTGCACGTGGATGACCATCGCTTGCTGATCGAGCTGGCCCGTCACCTTCACCGCCTTGCCCTCGAACGGCTTGGCGCGGTCAGGGTCGTCCAGTTTATACATCTGGCCTGACGAGTCACGCAGAATGTATTGCTCGCCGTGCCGCACAATCGTGCCGGTAAAGGTGGTTGCCTGCGATTGATCCGGTTGTTGCTGCGGGGCCTGCGACTGGTCCGGCTGTTGCTGTGGTGCTTGCTGCTGCGGCTCCTGTTGCTGCGGCTGCGCTTGTTCCTGCGCATAAGCCGAGCCCGGCGCCGACAAACGGGCTGCCCCAGGCCAGCGCGAATGTCACCACGAGCGCGCCGAGAAGGGAGCCATATAGAAGATCGTGCCTTGCGGATTTCATAGAAACTACCTCCGGGGACTGAACTGGCCAGGCCGGCTCACTTTACTCGGCCCGGGTGCGGTCTTCTCTGCATTCGTTGCTCCAAACCTCCAAGCGGTTGCTCCAAATTTCAAGCGATTGAGGGCATAGCGAATCCGCCCGCGCACCCGCACAATGCCGGTAAGAGCTGCTCACATTTGAGGAGGTAAAAACTGCCAACGCAAGTAAAAAGGTAATCTTGGGGCCGCTTCAGGCGTTCACAATCGGCCGCACACGCTTCGCCAGCGCCCACTTCAGCTCATCGATCCCCTCGCCCGTCACCGCTGAGATGGCATGGAACTCGAGCTTCCTGCGCTTGGCGTGCGCTGCCAGCTTCTTCAGCTTCTCCGGGTTCGCGGCGTCGATCTTCGTCGCCACCACGATCATCGGCTTCTCCGCCAGCGGATGCTCATCACCAGCGCTGAAGCTTGCCAGCTCGTTGTTGATCACCCTGAAGTCCTCCACCGGATCGGGCCTTCCCGACGCATCCGACACATCCACCAGGTGCGCCAGCACGCGCGTGCGCTCAATGTGCCGCAGAAACTGCGTGCCCAGGCCCGAGCCGAGATGCGCACCCTCAATCAGCCCCGGCATATCGGCAACCACGAAGGATTCCTGATCCGGCTCCTCGCCCACCGTCACCACGCCCAGGTTCGGTTCCAGCGTAGTAAATGGATAGTCGGCGATCTTGGGCCGCGCTGCGGAGATGCGCGCAATCAACGTCGACTTGCCCGCATTGGGATAGCCCACCAACCCCACATCCGCCAGCAGCTTCAATTCCAGCCGGTACGCGCGCTCTTCGCCCGCCCGCCCCAGCTCGTGCTCGCGCGGAGCCTGGTGCGTGCTCGTTGCGAAGTGCTGGTTGCCGCGTCCGCCCCGCCCACCCTTGGCGATCACGATGCGCTCATCCGGCTCCTGAAAGTCGTGCACCAGCTCGCCCGTATCCTGGTCGTAAAGCGAGGTGCCCACGGGAACTTGCAGCGTAATTGACCGCCCATCCAGCCCCGTGCAGTTCGATCCCATGCCGTGCTCGCCGCGCTGCGCCTTGTGCTCCGGGTTATACCGGAAGTGAATCAGCGTGTTATGCCGCTGCGACGACTCCATGATCACATCGCCGCCACGGCCGCCGTCGCCGCCCGACGGGCCCCCGCGAGGCACGAATTTCTCCCGCCGGAAGGCCATGCAGCCGTTGCCGCCGTCGCCGGCCTTCACACGAATTTTGGCTTCATCAATAAACATGGTTCCAATCGAAACATAACCCCATAGGCCGCTCGGGGATTGCCGCCGGCGCCCGTGCCGGCTTTCACCAGCGCATTTCCACTTGAAACGCCGTCTCTTCAGTCTATCGAACCGCTCCCCGCGCCCACACAGTCACCCGGTAGGAACCGCATCGCCACTCGCCGCTCCAGCCGCACTTAAAAACATTCGCTTGTGACGCACATTACTTTTCAGCAGCACCCGCAAGGCATAGAATCGCTTGCAATCTTCTTTCAGGCGTAACCAGGGTGGCGAAAATCTACATCCCCCATCCTGACCCAACCGGATTCGCCACCAGAGCGAAACGGTGGCGATTTTCATTTTTCTCCCAGAGTCTGCCAAAGCAGAGTTGGCAATGGCAGAGGCAAGGCGGAACTGGATCACATGGTTCACGTCGGGCGCGCTTTGCATAAGCGCCTGGGCGGCGGTTCTCGCTCAATCACCCCCTGCTAATCTCCCTCTGCCACATTCCGTCCAGGTCCAATCTTCTCGCTCCGGTTCCCTTGCCGGCCGCCTCACTGATCTGCATTCTGCTCCGCTCGCGGGCATCTCGGTCATTCTCCGCAATCAGGCCACCGGCACTGAGTCCCGCGCCACCACCGCAAAGAATGGCGCCTTCCACTTTGCCACGCTCGAAACCGGCGAATACACGCTCGAAGCAGACCAGCCGAATCACGGCCATGGCCGCCTTGAAGGCATCCTCGTCACGGGCGGCGCAGAGGCCCACCTGCAGGCAGCTTTGCAATTCGAGCCCAACGTGCCGTCCCAAAACACCGCGTCCGCTCATCTCGAGCCCGCCGCGCCGTCCCGAAGCGTCGCCCCTGTCCTTGCCATCTCCGCGTCCTCCACGACTTCGGTTCTGCCCGCGTCTGCGTCGGCCACGTCACCCGTGCCGTTGCCCGTTGCGTCCGTCTCCGCTATCTCCGAACCCAATCTCCCCTTCATCGCTTCCAACTCCGC
>CAWJDG010000096.1:0-9178 GCA_963841365.1 uncultured Acidobacteriaceae bacterium | reverse complement strand
CTCGTGCCTACAGGTTTGTAAGTAGAATATTCCACCTCTTTCGGGCGCGTCTGTCTCTTATCGAACGTAAGGTGCATTAAGTAGCGTATGATCGTCGCACATCTCTATACGCACTTTGCCCGCCCCTGATCGGAACGGGTTCCCGGGTCGGCTCTCTTGCGCGTTCAGGTGCAAGCCTCTTGGCTTCACGGCGCAAAGGAGTTCCATGCCATCGATTTCAGTTCCACAGCAGTTCAAAAACCGTGTGCTGGCGTCGCTGCCGGCAGCCGATATGAAGCGTCTCGCGCCCCATCTTTCCCCGGTAACTCTGAAAGTCAATCGAACCCTGCATGACGCGGGCCAAACGGTTGATACCGTGTACTTTCTGGAAGAGGGTATTTGCTCAGTTGTTGTAACCATGCAGGGCAGAAACACCGTCGAGGTGGGCATTACCGGGCGAGATGGTTTTGTGGGGCTGCCCGCCGTGCTAGGCACCGGACACTCTCCTTACCGAAGCTACATGCAAATTCCGGGACACGGCTTTAGTGTGAAGGCCAAGATTCTGCGTGAGCTCGCAGAGGCGTCGAGCGAACTGCGTCTGCGCCTACAGCGATTCTTTCAGGCTGTGCTTGCACAGACCGCTCAGACGGCCGCGTGCAATCGGGTACATGAAATCGAAGAGCGGCTGGCGAGGTGGCTGTTGATGTGCCATGACCGAGTGCAAAGCGATCATCTGCCGATCACGCATGAATTTCTGGCCATGATGCTGGGCACGCGCAGAGCCACGGTCACCGTGGCAGCTGGTATGTTGCGCAAGGCTGGACTCATTGCATATTCGCGCCGGCATGTGACAATCCAAAATCACGAGGGCCTCAGACATGCTTCGTGCGAGTGCTATCAGATCATCCACGAAGAATTTGTCCGCCTCGGACTTTATTAGATTTGTCCTAATGGGTATGCCAAAATCCACTATTTTTCGGAACGCTCGTGCATCGGGACGCCTGGCGCTGCATCTACCGGACTGCGACGCCTTCCCGTTCCTGTCTCTCCATCAGGTCGAGCGTAAGCTGCAAGACCTGGCTTTCCTTTAGCGTGTCGTCCCAACGATCTACAAGCGGCCACTTCACGCTGGCAGTCGATACTCCAGCCTCGAACTCTTTGGCAAGAGCTACGCATATATATTGGCGCAGTACCCATTGCGCTTTCAGGGTATGGATTATGAGCTTGCGGATGATGGGGTCCATGGTGCCGCCTCAATGAGTGCGCGCCGGAACCCCGCGTCGTGATAGGTGCCCCGTGAGAGCGCGCGCATTAGTTTGACAGTAGCGGCGTTTGGATCGAGCGCATGTGATCGAAATCACCGGAGCCTTTTGGAAACTTGCCTAGAGTGTGCGCGGCACAACGACCGGTCCCGTCCACGCATCGGAACTTATGCGACGTGGGGGCCAGGTTGCGGTCGGGCCCCAATTTTTCTTCCCCGCGGCCCCCGCGCCGCTACACTTTGCTTGACCATGCGTTCGTGTTGCACGTCACGTCCCGTCTTTCAAATGGAGTGAGACTATTCTCCATTGCGTATTTGAAAGCCTCGTCTCGCTCGTGAAAGTAGCAACGAGGCAGAGAGACGGTTATTCATGAAGAACTCCTTTGTCGCCGACAGCACACTCATCAAAGCTCTAGAGCACCGGGCGGTCTCGGTGCCGTGTGTGACGGGACATCAACTGTTCAAACAAGGCGAAGTGCCAATCGGTCTCTATCTTCTTAGGAGCGGCAAAGCCTCACTGGTAATGACCGCAGAGGATGGGGAGGAGGTCTTGCGCCTGACAGTCGGACCAGGTTCCATCCTCGGTGTTCCAGCGGTTGTGGGAAGGGACTTCTACACACTGAGCGCGACGGCCTGTCCCGGCGCGGAGGTCGGCTTCGTGGCGCAGAAGGAATTTGAGGACCTGATACAGTCAGAACCTTCCTTGTTCCCAAAGGTGCTTGAAGTCTTGGCAGCTGAGGTGCGTTCGGCGCGTCTCGCGCTCTCTGGACTTCTGCGTAAACTCAGCAAACTACAAGCATGAAGCTGAAGTGACCTAACGGGATGGACCGGCCTCGTAAGGTGAGTTTCTAAGCTCACCACAAGGAGAACAGACCGTGATGAAGGTGGCGACCATCGGGCTCAATATAGCGAAGCAGGTTCTTCAGGAACATTGAGGAGATACAAACCTTCGATCGCCGGCAACCATTTCTGGGACACTGGCATCCTTTTTAAACTTGTCGTCATCCTAATGTTCGATACCGTACATTGCGGCTGCTGGCAGGTTCAGTTCCGCAGCGGCGGTGAAGATTACAACTGGCCCGAGGAGGAGCTTCCCTCCGCGCACGTGATGCCGACCTTTAGCATCCCTTCCAGCTGCTTTGGAGGTGCGCCATGCCAGAGCCTGTGCCCTCAATCGACAGATTGCACCAATTGGAACAAGCCTTGCAGGAGTGCCAGGCTCTGGCCCTGGCAGGGCAATTCGCGGCTGCTACGATGCATGAGATCAACGGCCCTCTCGAAGCCATTTCCAACCTGAACTATCTTGTTCGAACCAATTCCGACGATGGCGAGCAGGTGCGCAATTACTCCGGTCTGCTGGATGAACAGCTGATGGCTCTCACTACGATTTCACGTCAGACGCTCAGCTTCTACCACTCGAGAGACACCTTGGAACCTATCCAGATCGCGCCTCTGGCAGAAGCCGCTCTGCGCATCCACCGCAACAAAATCATCGCTAAGGAGATCCGGCTCCTGAACAAGCTGCCGGGCGATGTGACTGTGGAGAGTTATCCGGGAGCGATGCTCCAGGTGTTCTCAAATCTAATCGGCAATGCTTTGGAGGCGCTACCCGTCAAAGGCACCCTGCAGATTCGTGCCCGGTCCATTGATGGAGAAGCGCATATCCTTTTCGCCGATAACGGGCATGGAATTCCCGCCGCAATCCAACGCAGGATCTTCGAACCGTTTTTCAGTACAAAAAAAGAGCATGGGACGGGGTTGGGGCTGGCGATCACCAAAGAGATTGTCGAGCGACACCGCGGCAAGATCAGAAGCCGGACAAGCACGCGCACCGGCAGGAACGGAACTGCCTTCCGTATCTCCCTGCCATTACGGGCTCAGTCTGTTGCAACAGCGAAATAAAGCCCGCACAGTTCGTCAGCCTATCGGAAATTCTCTGCACTGTGCTTTCCACAGCCTTTGGACAGGCTGCCATTGAGTGAGCGGAAAACCCCATCGGAAAATGGCAGAGTGCACGGTGCTATCAAAGGGCTTTCGCCCGCGCTGTGAAGTGAGCGAGAATCTAAGGGTTAAGATACAGAGAAAATAGCAGGGATGCCGGGCAGTGTCTGCCGTTGAACTGTTGTACATTTTGTTGCGCTCTCTTCAATGTCCGCGATCTCTTACAGGTTCTTACCCGATCGGAAACGCCGGCATTGGCAGCGACGATCGCTCACTTTTTCCGCCCCCAACGGTTAATCGCAGATGCTATTTGGGACCGATTGAATTATGGCGAGGGACACCTCCAAGCGTCTAAAAGCGGCTGGCCCAATCACTCAACTGGTTCGCACATTCCGTCTTGCCGACGGTTTGGATCTTCCTTCGATTGCCTCTCTAATATTTCCCTTCGCGCGTTTCAATCGCCGGGTTGCCTCGCGTTTGTCTACCTTTGAGGACAGCATGACCAGAGCTATGGGAACATTCATGTCAGACTCTTCCAGAGTCCTGAGTGCGCGCGCTCGACTCACCTTCGTCACATGCTGCACGATGGAAATGCCACGGTCCTTGAGCTTTTCATTCTTAAGGTGCAGGTTCACCATAAGATTCCCGTAGACGTAACCGAGGCGAGCCATCGCGCCAGTAGTGAGCATGTTGCAGATGAATTTTTCTGCGCTGCCCGCTTTGAGACGCGTCGACCCAGTCAAAACCTCGGAACCGACGTCGGCTTCGATTGCGATTTGCGCCACGCGCGCCAGTTCCGAGTTTTTGTTGCAGATCACCGCCACGGTCGCCGCACCCTTCTTCGCGGCAAACTTCAAAGCCGCAATGGTATAGGGCGTACGCCCGCATGCTGCAAGCCCCACAACGACGTCATTCCTTGACGGACCTCGGGCCGCCATGTCCCTCACCCCCAATTCTTGTGAATCCTCGCTTGCTTCAGTCGCATGTGCGAGCGCGCGCTCACCTCCCGCAATGACATATTGGATTTGTTCCGGACTGGTGCCGAACGTTGGCGGGCACTCCGCGGCGTCGAGGGCCCCGATCCTGCCGCTTGTGCCACAACCGACGTAAATGAGCCGGCCGCCGCGTGCGAGTCGGTCACGAATTATGTTGATGGCCCTTGCGATTGCGGGCACAGCCTCACGTACTGCACGCAACACTTGGGCATCCTCGCGATTCATCAGGGTGGCAATCTCCAGCGCTGTCAGTTTATCCAGATCGGCGGAAGCCGGGTTCCTACGCTCAGTTTTGAGTCGCCTTAACATCGTAACTCTCCCTACTTCTCAGTTAACACTGCAACGCTCTCGGGCATCACCCGCGGCACAATAAGTCTGGCGCGGTAGCTGGCCGTAAAGTAACTGCGGAGGCTAAGGGCACGTACCAGACAAATGGAATTCCGGCATCAAAGCGCCTCGCGCAGCTCGACTTTCTCACAACTGCAGGCTTACTTATAAAGAAGATGTGGTTCCATGAGTGTTTCCCATGCAGGGCAGTCGAGTAGGTCACATACTGATTTCGTTTGGTCGGGCCACGCCTGCTCGAACAAATCCTCGGCGCTCTGGAGGCCCAGGAGTTTTTCCAAATGCCGTTCTCCTGAAGGGTTTACGTGTGTCGAATAGTTTGACCACCCAAATGTACCGGGATGTAGGTCGTGGATGAGCTTAATCAGGAGGAGGCCGGTGGCCACCGGCCGTAAGCGCCGCATATCTGTTACGTGCAGCATGACACCCTTGCAACCTTGCCCTTTATGCTTTCCAATTTCGGGGACAAAACTGACCGGCCTTGCCACAACTCCCGGGAACTCGGCGCAGTTGAATTCTTCCGAGACTTTGGGAGCGTCAAGCCAAGGAGCACCCAAAACGCGAAATGCCAAACCTGTGCCCCGCCCCTCACTCAAATTCGTAGACTCTGAGAGACAAAGGCCAGAATAAAGCAAACATGCTTCGAAATTGGTAATCGCAGGAGATGTTGGCACAAAGGATGTAGCCCACTCGGGATAAAACGTGTCGCGGGTCCATCCAGCCGCCTGAATTACGCGGAGATTCAAATCCGTTAGGCGCGTAGCCTGCCATAACCGCGCAAGTTCTCCAAGAGTGCACGAATGACGAAGAGGAAGTGCCCACCTGCCGATAAATGACGCGCAGGCTGCTTCATCGAGCATGGGTCCTTCAGCCAAGCTCAAGACGCCTGAGATTGGGTTTGCTCTGTCTAGAACAACAAGCTCTTTACCTAGACTTGCGCATGCCTCCATCACATACGTCAGAGTCCACAGATACGTGTAACATCGGCAGCCGACGTCCGGTAAATCGACTAGGAGCACATCTATATCGTCCAATTCTGTCTCAGAGGGTCTTAGCCTATTGCCATATAAACTCACCACTGGCAAGTGTGTGAGTGCGTCGTAACCATCTGGCATAGGATGGCCATCTGCGCCTACGGCCATCAAACCGTGCTCGGCCGAGAAGAGCTTTGTAATCTGATATCCTTTTGCGAGAAGCGCCTGGCGGGACGGCACATAGGAGGCGGTGCAAGCACCGTCGTTCGTAAGCAATGCAATTCGGCACCTGCGGTCAAAATCAGTTTCTTCCAAGAGTCGATCGACGCCGGCTTGTACGTGCATCTCGCTCCTCCAGTCATCCAGCCAGCGCCGAGCTCTCAGAATCGCTTTGCATCTTGTTAGGTCGATCTCACAATCGCGGCACTTCTGTCCCTTTTCGATTCCATCTCGTGCACTAACCACCGCATAACTTTCAGCTCTAGGCGTTCCGAAATGCGCTAAAGGTAGCGACGTAACAATCTCCGGGATAGCAAGTGATCGAAAACTCTATAGGAATACCGTCCTTGCTATAACTCTTACGGTTGATCGTCAACAGCGGGTTGTTACTTTCAATATTGAGTAACTGCATTTGTTCGCAAGTTGCTGAAGTTGCAACGATCTCGGAAAGGCAATGTGACAAGATGCAGCCATATGTGTCTTCCGCCACTTTGTAGAACGACTCTTTCTTCCAGTCGAACTGGTCAAAGCCTGGAAAGAACTTCTCCGGTACCTGGACGATTTCAATTGCCAGTGGCCTACCGTCACTGAGCCGCAACCGCTTCAATTCATAAACATTTTCTCCGCTCTGAAGTCCGAGAAACGCCTGAGCGCCATGAGTCGGTGCCACTGTCCTGATGCTCAGCACCTTTGACGATGGCACACCTCCCCGCGCCGCCACTTCTTCGCTGAAGCTTAGCATCCCTGCGATCTTCTTCTCAATGCGTCCATCCAAGGCGTATGTCCCAATGCCACGTCGAGCCTCGAGGTAGCCTTTGTGCTCAAGCACGCTGTACGCCTGGCGCAGAGTCATCTTCGACACGCCAAACTGCTCGCACAGGATCTGGGCGGGGGGAAGCAGCGCGCCGGGAGCGATCGACTTCTCCTCGATCGCAGCCTGAATCTTGTTCGCAATCTGAAGATACATTGGCAGCGAATCACGCTTATTGATTCGAAATGAATGTAGCGTATGCCTCAACTGATTCTCCTAGAACCTCTCCTCTAGCCTTGGCTAAACCCGCATAGAAGTAAAGTGCTTCGCCAATTGCGGATCAAGATGTTCGCTTCGTGATCTGAACGTTGTTGGCCGTACGAAACCCCTAATAAACTGCACCTTGTGATATTGAGATTAAGTCGACAGTTGCATCGATTCGTGGGGGTGCAAGTTTCAATTGGTGTCATCATCATTAATTTCTTTCCGCAATCAATTGAACTCCGCGGGGTGGAAAATCCAATCTGCTCCCGTGAAAGTTAAAGTGCCGTGTCTCATACGTATCATTGAAAAAGGTGTAAACAGTCTCACCGCCGCCCACAAACCGATTGATGAGAATATGCGGATCTGAAGAGTCGATCAGCGGATCGGATTCGCCAGCAAATGCTGCGGCATGTTTCAGCAAAAGTGGATGTGCCCACCGCAGGAAATCGAGGATGTCCTGGCCGTACCAGGTGTCGGCGCGTCCTTTGAGCCAGATGCCATCGCCATGCCAAAAAGCAAATCTAAAGTCCTCGGCGGACAGGATATGCGGCTCAACGCCAGAGCTCAGCATGTCCCAAATACGCACCTCGGGAAATGTGAACCGCCAGAGATTCAGCTTCACGTTATAGGCTGTCGGAGCGGAGGATGGAAGAGCATAGGTAAATGAACCATCCACGTACGGCGCGCCGACATCGACCGGCGGGCATTCCGTGTAAAGGATTGTCGACCTCAGTCCCTCGTCATCCAGCGCCGCGCGAACTCGTTTGGTCATTTCGATTTCGCCCTCAATCATGCCCGCCCCTACAGGGTGGTCATGGTTGGCTGCGTAACATTGCCGATTGCGGCAGTTAAACTCGTCGAGATACACAGCTTCGGCACCCGTCTGCCTGGCCACTGTTGCCATTCGATTTGAGAGATAGGCTTGCCATGCAGGAACATAAGGGCAAATGAACATCTCAGGGCTCCCGTGAGGCCACCAGAGACCCTTTCCATCTTTGCCTGTGAGCTGCCACTCTGCGCCATGAGTGCGGCCAACTTCTGAGTTCTTGTCCACGAGATAGCCTTCGAAGTAGAGTCCCGTCGGCACATGTTCAGATTGTGCTAGATGAATATTGGCGCGCAGGTCTTCAGCACCGCCGAGTTCGATCGGATAGTCGCCGACTCGGCCGTACATATTTGACAATGCCCAACCGGAGATATCAATGAAATCGATGCCACCGAATGCCTGACCCTCCTGAATCAAGCGTCTGAATGTATATCGATTGCGATCTTCATCGAAAAGCAAGCCGCTGCCGCCTAGAGGGTAGTCCCTGCGCATATAGAGTGAGCGCTGCAGCCAGGCTGGATGCGGAGTGTGAGGCGCATACCAACTGCTCACCCATCGTCTGTAAGCGTTGAAGCCAGCGCGCCAATCTCCGTTGTGCAAAACGACAGACACTGGAGGTGGGGTATACGTCTGATGGGGCGCAATGCGAACATGGTACTCCGTACGATCAGACACCAAGCTATTATCCTTGTTGAGACTGAATGACTTTGGCACACCTCGAATGTCCTGGATGATTACGGCTGCTCCACAACCGGAGTGCACAGAGAATACATCTGTGAATTGGAGCAGAAAATTCGGGCCGTATTCCGCAGAAAGCGACGCGTCATGGGAAGAGATTACCGCTACCTTCTGCGGAAACAGATACGAGACATCCTCGGAATCATTGGAGACCTGAATACTCAATGATGGAAATGAAAGAACGATGTCGGCGTCGCGATCGCCCGTATTTGTGAGCGTCAGGGAAAGGGAAAGTCCCTGTGACGAGGGGGCGTTGTTCAGTGAAGCCTTTACTGAATCGGCCGGCTGGCCAGAACTGGCCGCAACATTGAACCACTCGGAACCGCGCAACGTACTCGCAGCATCGCATTGCGAACTCATCGACGACGCTGAAGCCGATATGCCTGGTTCGTCGAGACTCTCTTCGGCGTGGTTGGAAATAGCGGCGTTGAACAAGACCAACTGGACGTGAGGGCTACGATCGGCTAACTCAACTGAGAGCAGACCCCGTGATGGATCGAGCCGCAAGGCATACAACGATCGTATTCGATTAAGCAGAACATGACGATGCTGAGTAACCAGCAAGGGAAACTGTTGCTCCACCTCAGAGGGGCGGTCTGCGTACCGTATATTCGCTATCACGGCGCTCGTCTCGCTGCTTTCCGACGGTCGCTGCGGATTGGACGCAATGTAATTGATGTAGCCCGCGAAATATGCGAGCAAATCCATATATAGAGTTGCTCCCCGCTTGCCGGCTGCGGAGATAACGAGCGACTCACGGCCACGCAGCGAGGTCGCAGGCGCACCATCGCACGTAAGGGGTCCGCGCACCGTTAGCTGCTGGCTGTCTACCGGTATCTCATTGCGCTGTGAAGATGCGCAAGGCAATATGCCGGCGTCGGCGAG
>CAWJDG010000095.1:0-267161 GCA_963841365.1 uncultured Acidobacteriaceae bacterium | reverse complement strand
CAGAGCAAGAAGAACTGCCGAAGGTGGCGGGGGTAGCTGTGTTGCTGGCGGCAACCGGATTGCCGTTTGACTTGGTGAAGGTGAACTGGCCGTCGGCGTAGCCCGGAGTTAGATACGAGCCTTTATAGGCGCGAAGATCGATGCCGCCGAGGAAGGTATGCGCCCCAAAGATCTTGGTCACCGTGGAGAACAATTGGATGGTATCGAAGTTCTCAATGGATCCAGCTTCGTTGCTGTAACTCAGCGGGTTGGTTGCGTCGGTGAATGAGATCACGGGCAATGCAATTGTCGTGGCGTTCTGGGCGAGATACCCAGGGAACCCGAAAGTGGTGGGACTGATGCCGCCGCTGGAGACGCCGTTTGTGTTGTCATATCGGGTGACGCTGCCGCGTGTGTCGAGGAAGAGAGTCGGCGAGAAGGTATGGATTTCCTCGATCTGGCCGCCTGCCATGATCTGATCGGATGCCGTGCCCGTCAAAGCGTTGTGGAAGTAGTTGCTGGCCGTGACCAGGTACCGACTGCGCTGGGCAACTCCGAAGAGCTTGTCTTTAGAGCCCAGGTTGTAATCGATGCGGCCCATGTGAGAACGGTAATCCTGGACAGTGGGTGTGTAAGTGAAGTAGTTGTTTTCGCCGTCGGCCGTGGTCGTCGATCCGGAATAATTCGGCATCGGGACGGCCTTCAGATAAGCTGCGGCAATTGGGCTGACCGACAAACCGGCATTGGAGAAGACGTTGCCGGAGATTTTAGATCTGGTGTAGCTGGACGTTGTTCCTGTGGCCGTGTACGGATTGTAGAGCTGGTACTGAGCGTTCAATGCGAGAAGCGCGGAGAAGTCGCCGCTGCGCTCAGCCTGAGTGGGGACGGTGCCGACGGTTTGCGCAGGGGGTTGCTGGCCGCGATAGGTTTCATACGCATAGAAGAAAAACAGCTTGTTGCGGCCGTTGAACACGTGGGGAATCCAAATTGGCCCGCCGATGGTGCCGCCGAGTTGATTCTCATGCGTTGCGTTGGGTGCGGCTTTTCCTGTCGGGGTGAGATAGGGCAGCGCGGACATCCAGTCGCAGGCGTTTGCCGAGCGGCTCACGAAGTTTCCGTCGAGTCCGGAACAGCCGGCGGCTTGGTAGAACCAGCTACCGGACCCGTGGAATTGATTGGTGCCGCTCTTGGTGGTGATATTCACGGTGCCGCCGGACGTATCGCCGTAGGTGACATTGGCGCCAAAGACGTCAACACGGACCTCATTGACCGCATCGAGCTCCGGGCTGAAGCCCGCGGTGCGGCCGCTATCCTGCATGTTGGGAACGCCGTTGAGCAGGAGTTCGTTCGATGACGAGTTGCCGCCGCCGAGGGAGAAATCGTCGACCGTGCTGTTGCTGACGGGTGAAGCGCCGCCAAGAGCATGTTTCCCTTTGACCACGGCGCCGTATTCGATGCGGGCGTAGCCGAGCGGCGACCGGCCATCGCTGGGCAGGTCCTGCACTTCGTCGGTAGTCAGGATTTGCCCTGTGGATGCATCCGCCGTATCGATGAGGGGAGGCGCTGACGAGACCGTAACCTGCTCAGAGGCCGCGCCCACTTCGAGCTTGACGCCGATGGTGACGTTTTGCTGCGTTTGAACCGTGATGCCCGTTCTCTCAAAACCCTTGAATCCCGGGGCATCGACCTTCAAGGCGTAGGCGCCGGGCATGAGGCCGGGAGCGGTATAGAAACCATCCGACGTGGAGGTGACGCGCGTGACCGCGCCGGTGTCTGTACTGGTTACGGTGACCGCAGCGTTCGATACTACAGCACCAGTGGGGTCCGTCACCTGTCCGGTGATCGAGCCGCGGGAGTCTTGCGCACAGGCGTATGAGCCGATGGCGACGAGCAGAAACAAGACCAAGCGCTTCATAAAGAGCCTCCTATTGAAATACGGTTGCGGCAGTGGCGAATGGGTATGTGTTTTTGGGCAGCGCATAAGAAAGCGCGCATTGCCGAGCCGAGTGAATCGTCGGCCAGAGACATGACGGCTGCAAGGATCAGCAGGCGATGGTTCATGAATGAATCCAGCGGTTTGGGGTGTAGGGAGTTACCGCTTACTGGAGCTTTGCCAAGGTAAAAACTGTGTGACTGGAGTGTCAAGACAAATCGGAGAGCCAGTTGTAGGTATTGAAAATTAAGGCGCGGCCCCCTGTAACAAAAAGAAAAAAGAGATGGTTAGTGGAGCTGGGTTCCGGGGCATGGGCCGATTTGTTCCGCGCCGCGGAATAGTTTTCGGGAATATACACCAGCGAACGGCGCGAAGGAAAAAAGCAGCGGAGAGGAGGCGAGGGCTAGATGGTTGGGACGGCGTGCCGGGCGACTAATTATCAGCAACGCGGACGGCGGCCTCCAGAACCGCCTTGCGGGTTTGCTCTTCGCGCTCGGAAGTCATGCGGACGATGGGAGTGGAGAGGCTGATGGCGGCGACGACGGGTTGACCGGCGGGGCGAAGGGCGGCGCTGATACAAATGCCACCCATGACGGATTCCTCGCGGTCGCAGGCGATGCCGGTTCGGCGAATCTCGGCGAAGTCGTCAAAGAGGCGCGCGCGGTCAGTGATGGTGTGCTCAGTGCGGCGAGAGAGGCCGTAGATTTCTACGATCTGCTCGGCCACGGCACGATCCTGAAACGCAGTGATGGCTTTACCGAGCGCGCTGCAGTGCGGAGGAAGAACGCGGCCGACGCGGTTGGACATGCGGATTTCGTGAAAGGTCTCGATGGAGTCGAGGACATGGATGCGGTCGTCGTAAAGGTACGCCATGCTGGCGGTTTCATTGAAGCGTTGAGCGAGGCGCGCCAGTTCGGGGCGGACCTTGTCGCGCAGGGCGTTGGCCTGCTCGACGAGCCAGCCGAAGCGCAGCTTGGGCGCGAGCTGGTAAGTCCCATCCATGGCCTGGCGCAGGAAGCCATGTCTTTCAAGCGTGAGCAGCACGCGGAACAGCGTAGATTCAGGAAGGAGAGTGCTCTTGCTGATCTCCTTGAGAGCGAGGGGCGCTTTGCCGTCAAAACTGTCGAGAACGTCGAGTGCGCGGCCGATGGAACGTAGATAATACTGCTCGTTGGAGGGCGTGTCGCTGGTATGGAGCGCCCATTTGGGGATGCGGCGCCGAGCGGGTTTCTCTGCGATTGAGGATGCTTCGGGCTTGCCGGGCATGGAAGAGTGCAACCTATGCTTTCTGAAGTGCGACGATGCGCTTAGGGTGTATCGGCAAACATTGGCGCGGCAGCGACGGTATATGTCGAGACGCGTTGGAGCTTTTATACGTTGCATCGACCAGTTTGTGCAATAACTTTCATTTTTTTCCTATCAGGTTTGACACACCGGCGCGAGGTATGTAGAACAGGCTTGCTTGGATTGGCAACGAGCGATTGCCTGCTGATTTGCGAGTTTTAATGGCGGGCAAGGGAGGCCGGGGTTGCGGCGACGTGGTAACCGGGCGACGAGCGGGGCTTGGAGCGAGAGGCAAGGAGAGAGTGATGATGGATCGAAGAGAGCTGATGAAATTGGGAGCAGGGGTAGTGGTGACGGGGCTTGCGTCGACGGGCGCCGCGGCTGCAACGGGTGCTGAAGGACACGGATCGGAGGTGGAGCAGTGGGGCATGTTTGAAACGGAAGTGCGCGGAACGTCGGATGGGAATCCATTTGTGGACGTTCAGTTTGGCGCGCGGTTTTCGTTGGGACACCGGACTGTGGATGTGGCGGGATTCTACGACGGCGAGGGCGTGTACCGGGTGCGCTTTTCGCCGGACTCTGTGGGGCGCTGGAGCTTTGAAACGACGAGCAGCGTGAAGGAGTTGGCGGGAAAGCCGGGCAGCTTTGAGTGCGTAGCAGCGGGTGCAGGGAATCATGGCCCGGTGGGTACAGCGCATCAGTCTCATTTTCAATATGCGGACGGGACGCCGTATTTTCCGTTCGGGACGACGTGCTACTCCTATGGATTTATCGGGGCGCCGTATGGTGATGAGACGCTCAAGAATCTGAAGCAAGCGGGATTCAACAAGGTGCGGATTTGCCTGCTGCCGAAGCCGCTGGGAAAGCTGCAGCCGGTGGCGATGCCGTTTGAACGTGTGGGCGCGGCGGCAGCGGGTACAGAGAATCTTGAAGACAACGGAACGAGCAAGGAGCAGTTCGATCTGGCGCGGCTGAATCCGGCTTACTTCCAGCAAGTGGAGGGGCGGATTCGAGAGCTGATGGCGGCGGGGATCGAGGCGGACGTGATTCTGTTTCATCCTTACGATGCGTGGGGATTCAAGGCGATGGGACAGGAGGCGGACGACCGCTATTTGCGCTACGCGGTGGCGCGGCTTTCCGCATTCCGGAATGTGTGGTGGTCGATCGCCAATGAATTCGACCTGGTGCGGTCGAAATCGACGACGGACTGGGATCGGTTTTTCCGCATCGTGGTGGAGGACGATCCGTACAGCCGGCTGCGGTCGATTCATTACAGCCGGGTGATGTACGACTACACGAAATCCTGGTGCACGCACGCTAGCCTGCAGACGTATGACTTTGAAAAGTCGCCTGAGCGGCTAGCGGCGTGGAACAAGCCCATCATTTATGACGAGATCCAATACGAGGGGAACATCTCGCGGCGGTGGGGGAATCTGTCGCCGGAGGAGATGACGCACCGGTTCTGGCGGGCAATTGTGTATGGCGCATACGCCACTCACGGCGAGACGTACATGACGACCGATGGGAGTCCGGTGTGGTCGGATGCGGGAGAACTGCATGGAACGAGCCCTGCGCGGATCACTTTTTTACGCAAGCTGCTGGAGGGTACGGGAACGACGGGATTGATGGCTGCAGAGAATCCGTATTACCTGAACGCGGGGAATGCGGGCGGGCCGATTCTGTATTACTTCGACTATCACTGCGTGGGAGAGTATGAGTTTCCGCTGCCGGAAAATGCGAAGTTCAAGGCGACGATGATCGATCCGTGGGAGATGACGACGAGTGTGGTGCCGGGAAGCTTTACGGGCAAAAGCCACATTACTCTCACCGGGAAGCCGTATATGGCGGTGCTGTTTGAAAAAAGCTAAAGGCCAGCTTCTAGCCTCTAGCGCCTAGCTTCTAGCCGTTAGTGCCCAGTTGAGTTCGCCGCCGAGCGATTGCTTAGCTGATGCTCGGCGAAAAGAACCGATGGAAAGCTCGATTGAGAATGATGAATTGGCGAAAGCGATGGCGGGTTTGGTTGGTGCGGACGCTTTGCGCGGCGACCGTAACGCTTGCCGGATGCGTCGCGGCTGAAGCGGCGACGGCGGGGGTGACGACGGCGAAGGGCGCGACGCCTCGCGAATTGTATGGCGCGGAACAATTGCGCGGGGCGCTTGCAGATGTGACAGCAGCGCCGGAGGGGGCGCGTGTGCTTGCGGCGGTACGGAGCGCACCGGAGCTGAAGCGTTTCGATCTCGAAGAGTTCTGGCCGCAGGCAAAGGAAGCGTTTCTCATCAAGCAGATTGGCAAGACCTGGATTGTGACGGGGAGCGATCCTTCTGGAGTGCTGTACGGCGAGCTGGAGCTGGCGGATCGAATTCGCGCGGCTAAGGCTCTGCCGGAGGGCATCGATGACATGGAACATCCGGCGCTGAAGCTGCGCGGCACTTGTATCGGCATGCAGAAGCAGGAGATCACTTACGAGGGGGCCGAGTATGACTATCCTTATACGCCGCAGAATTTTCCGTTTTTCTATGACAAGGCCGGGTGGACAAAGTATCTCGACATGCTGGCGGAGGAGCGCTACAACACTCTGTATTTATGGAATGGGCATCCGTTCACCAGCCTGCTGAAGCTGCCGAAGTATCCCGAGGCGCAGGAACTGCCGACCGCGCAGCTCGACGAGAACATTGCCATGTTCAAGTGGCTCACGGCAGAGGCGGACCGGCGCGGCATATGGGTGTTGCAGGGGTTCTATAACATTCATCTGTCGCATGCGTTTGCGCGCGCGCATCATTTGCCGTATCACCTGTCGGCGCCGAATGCGGAGGCCAGCGCCTACACGCGCTATGCCATCTCAGAATTTGTGCGCGAGTATCCGCACGCAGGCCTGATGATGACGCTGGGCGAGGCGCTGGCTCCGCGATACGGCGCAGAATGGCTGGCACAGACGATTATTCCCGGCGTGAAGGACGGGCTGAAGGAACTGGGCATTACAACGGAGCCGCCAATCGTGGTGCGCGCGCACGCTACGGACATTGACGCCGTAATGAAGGCAGCGCTGCCGCTCTACTCGAACATCGACACCATGTTCAAGTGGAACGGCGAATCGCTGACGTGGACCAACGTGCGCGGCCCGGTACTGGATCGCTTCAAGATGCTGGCGGAGAGCTCGAACGTGGCGATAGCCAACATTCACCTGCTGTCGAATCTGGAGCCGTTCCGCTGGGGCGATCCGGACTTTATTCGGCAGACGGAGACGAATTTTCAACGCATCGGGATCGAAGGGCTGCATCTTTATCCGCTGCGTTATTGGGATTGGCCCTATGCAGGCGACAGCACGCAGCCGCTGTTGATGCAGACCGATCGCGATTGGATCTGGTTCGCATCGTGGGGCCGCTACGCGTGGAATCCGAATCGCGATCCCGAGAAAGAGCATGCATACTGGGCGGCACAGTTTGCCGAGAGATATGGCTCGACGGAGGCAGGCGAAAAACTTCTTGAGGCGTACACGCTGGCCGGACCATGCCAGCCGATGCTCTTGCCGCGCATCGGGATTACCGAAGGGAATCGGCAGGCGCTGACGCTGGGCATGACGATGCCGCAGTTGATCGACCCGGACCGTTTCAATCCCGCAGTGACGCTATGGACCGGCGATGCGCCGCCGGGCGAGCGCCTCGATGAGTATGTGGCGGAAGAAGTGAAGCACGAGCCCCGCCACGGCGAGACGCCAATTGGCGTGAGCGATGAGACGGTTGAGGCGTCGCAGAGGGCGCTCGAAGCTGCAACGGCTGCCGCGCTGTTCGTGACAAAGAATAAGGATGAGTACGAGCGCGTCGTGAGCGATATGCACTCCATCGCGCTGCTGATGCGGTATTACAACGCAAAGACGAAGGCTGCGGAACAGGTTTTGCTGTATGGGTACGATCACGATGCGGAGCATTTACAGCAGGCGGAGACGCTGCTGGCCGGGAGTGTAGATCGATTCCGCGAACTGACTACGATTGCCGGACCAGCGTACCGGACGGCAACCAGCATGGAGACCACGCAGCGCCAGATACCATTCCGCGGCGGAATGAATCAGTTTCCCAACTGGCAACAGTGTTTGCCGATGTATGAAAAAGAGCTCGCGACGTTTAGGGAGCGAATTGCACAGTTGAGCACGGGCGCGAAGATTGAAGAGAAGAAAACGGTCGAACCGTTGCCGCAGGTAAGCTTCACGCTGAAGCCGGGTGCGGGCGAGACGTTCACGGTAGAAAAAGGCGCGAATCTCTTTGCCGGCGGGACTGTATCGATCACGAATCTTGCGCCGGAACTTGCGGGCATGAAGGGAATCCGGATTGCGCCAAACGAAGGCGGGACGCTGCAGTTCGATTTGGCGCAGCCGGCGCAGATTCTTGTGGGATTTGCGGGGAGCGGATCGAAAAGGAATTCGGTTCTCGATCCTGAAACCGAACAGTGGAACCTGGTGCTGCTGAATGCAGTTGCAGCGCCGCGTGTTCCGGCGATGGCGGTGTGGGCCAAGCCGCTGCCTGCGGGCGAGAACGAGCTTGACCTGGGCAAGGGCGAGTATGTTGTTCTCGGATTTATTGCGGCCGATTTGCATGTTGCGCTGCACGTCAACTTTGCGCAAACGAGCGGCGGTAATGGTCCGCCGAACCTGGATTGGTTGTTTGAATGAAATAGCTGACAGTTAACACCTAGCAGTTTTGAGTTTCAACGATGTTGCGCAACGGCGATCGCTACGGAGTATGTGGATTAGACTCCGAAGGCGCTGCGGAAGCGAGTGAGTCGTGGCGGGCGAGGAGGCGTGTGGCTTCTTTGTCGGTGATGTGCAGGAAGCTGCCGTGTTTGCAGAAGGCCGGCATGGAAATTTGTGAAGTGATGTCGCGCCAGTGCTTCCAATCGGTGGTGGCTACGGCTTCATAGCGGGCGCGGGGAGCTCGGTAGTGATCGTAGAAGACAATATATTGATTGCCGACCTGAATCGCTGAAGGACCTTCAGACCATGTCTCGTTGATGGGGCCGGAGATGTTGCTCCATGGACCTTCAAGCGTTGGGCCCGTGGCAACGCGCTCCTGAAAGGTGAGCGGGTCGTAGGTCTGTTGTTTGAAGACGAGGCGATAGGGGCCGGTGCGGCCGTGAAAGATTGTTGCGTCGATGGTGACGTAGCCGGGATCGAAGAAAACCTGAGGCTTTGAGAACGTGTCGAAGCCGGGTGTGAGCGACGACCAGATGCGGTTGCCCGTGTTTGAGTTTTTCATTGAACTCGACCAGATGAGGAGCCATTCTTTTTTCTTCGCGTCCCAGTAGGTTTCGGGCGCCCAGACGTTGTTGGTTTCGGGGTAATCCTGCATGATGGGGATTTGCTTCTGCGCGGACCAGGTGAGCAGGTCGGGAGAAGACGCGTAGCCGAGCGAGTTGCCGCGCCAGTTCCACGTCCAGACCATGTGGAAGAGGTGGTCGGGGCCGCGTGTGAGGAAGACGTCGCGCATGAGCTCGCCCGATTGTGAGGGCGCGAGCCACGGCTGGCCGTCATTGAGCGGAGTGTAGTGGTAGCCGTCGCGGCTGAGGGCGAAGTAGATTCCCTGGTTGCCGGGCTCTTTGAAGTAGATGAAGAGCCAGGCGCCGTGGGGCTGTGGTGCGTGCTGCGGCTCTGTGGCCCGGGTCGCGATGGCGGCGAGAAGCAAAACGATTGTGAGCTGCCATAGACAGTTCTTTTTCATACTCAAAATTCCGGTCAGCGCCTGCTGATTCAGCGGCGCGCATGCAAAGAGCAACTGCAGGTCCTTCGACTCCCTCCACTGCGCTGCGGTCGCTCAGGATGACAGCGCATTTTTGATGCGGACTTCGGGCCCAGGACATTAGGGTGCGCTGTTGAAGGTGGCGTCGAGCAGGGTTTTGATGTGCCAGTGCGATTCGGCGATTTGGTTGCTGGAGTCGTCGAATTGACGCCAGGTCCATGTGGAGTCTGCGTTGAAGGATTTTGTCCACTGCTTCGAGCCGTCGGCGCGATAGAGCGCTTCCTCGCCGATTTTTCTGCCGAAATGGAAGTTCGCGGTCCGCTGTTTGCCGCCGTTTTCGAAGTAGAAGGTCTGCGGGCCTTCGAGGACGATTTCGCCGTCGTTGGCGCGCGCGGTTCCCCACTCCGCTTTGAGTTTTCCGTTCGGCCACTTCTCGGCGTGCTTTGTGACCGGGCCGATCGAATCCGGCGCCGGCGTGGCAGACTCAGAGTCAGAAAGAACCCAGGATTCGTTGAGGTCAATTTCGTAGTTGACGGTGTTCTTCGACGTGACGATATGGATGATGCCGTTGGGGCCCTGGGTCGACGTGACGTAACCGACGGTGAGGATGTCAGCCGGAAGGCGTTTCATCTTCCAGGTTTTGCCGTCGTCGTTCGAGAGCGCGACGAATGCGCCATCTTTGTGAATATGTTTCTCGTGATTGGGATTGTAATCGGCGACAAAGAAAAGACGTCCGGAAGCAAGACGAATGACACTGGGCCGTTCACCGCTGATCAGCTCGTCAAACGGCGTGGGAGTAACGCGCCAGGTTTTGCCACCGTCAGAGCTGATGGACAGCGGCATGTGCCCGTCGATCTCGGAGTTCTTGCCACCGACGCCGAGGAGGTCGCCGTTGCGCGCAATCACGATGGTGGTGTGCCGCCCGCCTGTGCGTCCACCGGTGTCGTACCAAGTCTTCCCGTTATTGTTTGTGGCCCAGACTGCCGAGGCTGCGCTGAGACCTCCCGCGCCGCGACCCGTGGAGTCGGTCGGAATATAGATCGTGCCGTTCTTTGCGCGCACGATGGAGTTGATGGGCTGCGAGACGTAGCGACCGATGGGAGCGGGGAAGTTGGGAAACTGAATGGGCGCCCAGGTTGCGCCGTTGTCATCGGACGTGGTGAATGCAAATGGCGGCGCGCCGATGAGACGAGGGAAGCCAAAGAACAGCCAGAGATGTCCGTGATCGTTCCAGAAGACCGGGGCGGCGCAGGCGGCATCGGCAAAGGCGGGCCAGGGCTCCGGCATGTCCCACGTTTCAGAGCCTGCGCGGCGGCGCATGACCATGACGGTCTGGTCGGGATCGTCCTCTTTGTCGGGCGTGTTGTAGTAGGCGGCGACGACATCGCCGTTGGCGAGCACTTGGACGGCGGAGTTGTGATAGTTGATGCCAAGGCCGGGCGCGAGGCCAACGCGCCAACCGACATCCGGCATTGATTTGCCGCTGAGATTCGGGAACAGCTCATGCACGCGGTAGAAGGGTCTCGCGGGATCGGGGCCATCGCGCACATCGACAGGAGTTTGCTTTACGTCGGTCCAGAAAATGTAGTCGAACGCCGCTGAGGGATGCGGCGCGGGCGTGGGCGCCTGCACGACGCGGAAGCCAATGTTGCCTTCTTTCGATGCGTAGCTGGGCGCGATGCTGGCGCGATTCGCGGAGCGCATGAAGTAAGGCGCCATGGCGGGAACGATTTCGCCGGGCTTCGATTTTCGGTAATCGAGACCTCCACCGCGCACGACGCGGAAGTATCCGTGGAGCGGGCCGGTGGGATTGGTTTGCGCGCTGGCTTCATAAGGGCCGTACCAATCGGCGACCCATTCTGGAGTGCCTTCGCCCATGACGACGCCCCACGCGTTGGGCTGGCCGGAGGATGGCGGTATGTCGCCGGTGAAGTATGGAGTTTGCTTGCCTGCACGTTCTGCGTATTCCCACTCGGCTTCAGTGGGGAGGCGGTAGGGCTTGCCGGTCTTTTTTGTGAGCCATGCGCAGAAAGCGACGGCCTGGTTGTAGCTGATGCCCGCGGCGTAGTCAGGGTAGGCGGCGACGGCTTTGTACGACGGATCGAACTGCTGAATCTCTTTGACTGTGATGAGGTGCGTGGCGATGGTGAATGAATGGGTGATGGTGACGCGGTGCGCGGGATCCTCGTCCCAGTCGCCGTGGACGGGACGCGCGGACATAACGCCGAAGCCGTTGACGATAGCGGCTGGGAGTGTGACATCATCGGCGCCCATGGTGAAAGTGCCGGCGGGAATGTGCGCCATGGGGATGGAGGGCGCCGATTGCGCGATCAGCGGCACCGCGATCAGCGCAGAGGCAAGCAAAGTTGTCGTTTTCAAGAAAGTTTCCATGATTGCAAATTCCTCCGGCCGGTAGCTAATCCGAGCTAGACCAATTCAATGCGGCAGGTTTGCCTCGAGTGCGCCGAGTGTGGGGCGGCTTGCGATCTTTTTGCCGTCGACAAAAAGCGTGAGGCCGCGGCCACGGTTGTAATGCTTGCCGCTTTGGTCGTAAACAATCGCCAAAAGATGGCCGTGGTAAGGCAGGCCGTCGATGGCAAAGTAACTCCACGTGCCGGCGGGCAAAAGCGGATGGATGACGATTTTGTTGTCAGCACGCGGGCGCAGGCCGATAAGGCCGGTAATCAGCGGATCGGCAAAGCCGGAGTGGTTGTAGTAGTTGCCGCGGCCGACTTGCTTGCGCTTGGAGAGCAGGATGTCTTTTGCAATCCACTCGCCGGTGTCGGCATCGAGGTCTTCATCGATCCAATCGATGACACGGCCGCTGGGCAACTTGAGGTGCTGGGAGAGAACGTAACTCGAGAAAAGCTGATAGTACTGTCGCGGGCCGATGTAGGGTTGCACCTGCGAATTGAACAGATCAGCGAGAGCAAGCAGTGTTTGCGTGGTTGCGTAGGGCCACGACGGGCTGTTCCAGGTGCACTGATCGTCAGAGGCGAAGCGGAAGCGCGGGCTGCGGCGCTCGGCTGTGGTGGGGCCGTACTTGCCGGCGAAGCCCTTGGGATCGAAGAGCTGCTTCCAAGCGATGTCGTGGCTTAGGGCGGGCGCGTAGTGGCTCCAGGGAATGTAGCCAATGAGTTCGCGCACGCCGGCGAGCTTCAAGTTTGTGCCGGGATCCTTGAATCTTTTCTCTTTGCGAATTCCCGAGTTGGCTGCGGGCGAAAGGACTTCGTAGAAGTGGTCACGAGGGTTCCAAAGTTTGGTTTCAATGAGGTGTTCGAGGGTGTTGGCTTTGCCGGAGTAGTCGGCAGCGATTGCCGGATTTCCAGCGCCGCGCGCGAAGTCGGAGATAGCCTCGGCGTCAGAGAGCATGTAACTGTTGAGCGTGGGGCGATAGCCGTCGCCGCTGATGGATTTTTCCATGGCATCGCGGGTATCGATCGACCAGAACAGGCCCACGGACGAATCGTATTGACTGGCTAGCCATGCCTCGTAGTTGGCAATCAGCCCGGGTAGCATGCTGGTTCCCAGCTTTGTGTCGCCGGTGGCAAGCGTCACGTTGCGCACGCTTGTGGCAAGCGCAAAACTATATTCCCGCGGCCGCGCGCCGGGCGAGATCCAGAAGCGGGCGTAGTCGGCGGCGAATTGCGGATTGCGCAGCCAGCGTGCTTCGCCGAGATGGAATTGCGCCGCATCGGGCAGCACACCGTAGTCGGGCAGGTTGGTCTTGGGCAGCCATTCGGTGATAAGGAAGCCGTGGTCGTCTGTGCGCACCAGATGCTTTTGCCAGGCATACCAGCGGAAGTAGTACATTTCTTCGAATTGTTTGTTGGAAGAATCGAAGAGCGGAACGTTGGCGGCGATCCAGGGCCATTCGTCAGAGGGCTTTTGGCCGGTGGCATCGAGTTCGTCGGCCGCGAATTGGACGACGTAATGGTGGTAATCGGTGGAGTGAAGGATGGTGAAGATATGGCCCGAGTCAGCGCCTTGCGCGAAGGCAGCGACGGGCAAGAACGCAAGAACGAAGGCGAGTTTGAAGAACGACTTCATTGGGACAGCGGAAAGCAGTTTAGCGATCTTGCAGGTGGAAGGCAAGATCGATTTGGAAACAGGGTGCGGCATCAGAATTTAGCGCAAGCTCTTCAGATGCCTGAACACATGATTTCGAACCTGACGATAGCCAGTCCCAGGTCCCAAAATCGGGACCCCGGGGTACCCCCTTTTGATAGCTAACGAAGCGGTCAGAGATCTAAGCACGCGTTTCATCCAATACGCGAGTGCCGTTTTTAGAGACGCGCGCCAAAATCTGACGGGCATCGCTTAACACATCGCCCGCTGCCTGCTTCAGGCAGGAGATGTCGTTGGCGCAGAAGAGCAAGTCGATGCCGAGGCCAAGCCAGAAGCCGAATTCTTCAGGAGCACAGGCAGTGGCGATTGATTTGTCGTGGCCGCGGGCGGCCTTGACGATTCTCGCAGCGGCTGCCTGAACGGAGGGATGCGAGGTATTGCCGGCTACGCCAAGGCTCGCGGCGAGATCGGCAGGGCCGATGAAGAGGTCGACATCAGGAACGGCAGCTAGTTCATCAATGCGGGTGAGCGCCGTTTTGGTTTCGATCTGCGCCATGAGGCAGAGAGCGGTGTTGAGGTTCTGCTGCTTTGCCACGACGTTGCCCGGAATGCCGTAGTTGACGGCGCGCGAAACGGAGAACATGCCGCGGTTGCCCAGGGGAGCGAAGCGCGCGTATTCGCGCAGGTCGAGGATCTGCTCGGGGGTTTCGATCATGGGGACATCGAGAATGTCGGGACCGCACTCGGCGCCTTTGAGCACGTTTTCGCGGCGCACGTCAGGAATGCGAATCATGGTTAGCATCCCGGAACCTGCGGCCATGCGGCAGAGGTCGGCGGCTTCAGGGAAGGTGATGTGGCCGTGTTCCATCTCAATCCAGATGACCTGGTAGCCGAGGTGGGCGCAAATCTCAAGAAAGATGGGGTCATAAAAATATGCCGCTGCGCCGAGAAGAGTCTTGCCGCCGTTCGCCTGAACAGCTTGCTGTAAACGGTTCATGGAGTATCTCCCAATTGGATGGCGTACATTTCAGACCGCCTGGAGTTGGCAAGCCAGTCCCAAAGCGTGGTGGTGTGGAGTTGCGAAGGCGCGGGGAAAAGAGCCGCACAGAGAAGGCCGACGGCCAGCAGCAAAAGGTTGCTAAAGACGCAGATGGTGTACTCGCTCCAGGGGAAGTTATAGCGATGGAGGTTGAGGATCTTGCCGCCGTCGAGAGTGAGGGCGGCATAGACAGTAAAGATCAAGTTGGCGATGATGCCCGCCAGCGCGGCAGTGCGGCCGGCGCGGCGTGAAAGGAACGCGAGGAGAAAGAGCCCGGCCAGGCCACCGGCAACGATGGAGGCAGCGGTGTAGTAGAGCGCGAGGGCGGATCCGCGCGTGGCTGTGACCCGGAGGGCGATCGCGATGGCCAAGGCTCCGCAGACAATGACGGCAAGCTTGCCGACGCGCAGGCGCTGCGCATCGGTGCGGCGCGGGAAAAAGTGGGAGTAGAAGTCCTCGACAAGAATGAGGCCGAGGCAGTTGAGGTCAGAGGCGAGCATGGACATGGCGGCACCGAAGAGTGCCGCGAGAAAGATGCCGGCAACGCCGACTGGCATTTGCGTCACCATGAAATACGGAAATACCTGATCGGGGCGCGTGACAGCGGAGGGCGGCGTTTGTCCGGCGAGATGATAAAAGGCCCAGAGCAGCGAGCCGATCAACATGAAGGCCGTCCAGACCGGCAGGCACAATGTTGCGCCCATCTGAATTCCGCGCAACGCGGAGCGGTCGGATCGCGCGGCGAGGTAGCGTTGCACGACGGTCTGATCGGCCGTGTACTTCTGGAAATAGTAGAAAAGGCCGTAGAGGGCCATGGTCCAGAAGGTGGGCTGGGCGAGATCAAACCGAAAGCTGCCGAAACTCGTTTTGTGATTGGCAGCGATCAAGTGGAACATCGCGCTGGGATGGGCGTGCGGCGAAAACAGGAGCAGAACGAGGGTGACGGCCACGCCGGCGAAGAGCAGGAAACCCTGGACCACGTCGGTCCAGATGACGGCGCGCAGGCCTCCGATGAATGTGTAGAACACAGTGATGACACCAAGGCCGACGATAAGCGGTATGACGGGCCATCCGGTGAAACCCGCAACGGCGAGCGCCAACAGGTAAAAGACGAAGCCCATCTTGGCGAAGTGTCCAGCGGCAAAGGTGAAGGATGAATACATTCGGACGCCCGGGCCGAAACGCTTGCCGAAATACTCATAGACAGACATGGAAACTGCGTGGCGGAAGAACGGCACGATAATGGGTCCAATGGACCAGATGACGGCGATGAAGAACAAATTGGGAACGAGCAGGTTCCAGTTGCCGGAGTAGGCCGCGCCCGGGAAGGCGATGAAGGTGAGGCTGGTGATGATGGTGGCGAGCAGCGACATTCCGGCAGCCCAACCGGGCACGGAGCGGCCAGCGACAAAGTAGGAATCAGTGGTTTTCTGGCGGCCCGCGACGAAGATCCCGATTGCGATGAGCGTGGCAAGATAGACCGCGATGATGAGAGTGTCGGCGAGGTGCATATCAGTGCGCCCCTCCAGATTGAGCCAGATTGGCTTGAGCCGGATCGGAGATGGCGCGATGGGATGTGTCGCCCGCGAGAGCGAGTTTGCCCTCGGCCATGCGGACGGCGAGGCGCATGGCGGCCTTCATATTGGTGGAGTCTGCAAGATTGCGGCCCGCGATATCGAAGGCAGTGCCGTGATCGACAGAAGTGCGAATAATGGGCATGCCGAGCGAAACGTTTACGCCGCCCTCAAAGTCGAGGAGCTTCATGGGAATGTGGCCCTGGTCGTGATACATGGCGACGATCAAATCGAATTCGCCGCGCAAGGCGCGGACGAAGATAGTGTCGGGGGAGTGAGGGCCGGAGCAATCAATGCCGAGGGCGCGGGCTTGCTCAATGGCGGGAGCGATGATTTCGAGATCCTGGCGGCCGAAGAGGCCGTGCTCGCCCGCATGCGGATTGAGGCCGCAAACTGCAATGCGCGGTTCGCGTCGAAGCATCCATTTGAGCGCGTCGTTACCAAGCTGGATGGTGCGGACGATGCGCGCGCGGTCGACATGGCAAGCCTGTTCGAGGGGAATATGCGTGCTGACGTGGACGGTTGCGAGCTTCTGAGAGTAGAGCAACATGCGCGACTCAGGTGCGCCGGTGAGTTCGGCGATGTACTCGGTGTGTCCTGAGAAATTGCGGCCCGAGAGCGTGACGGCCTCTTTGTTGAGAGGCGCAGTAACCATTGCGTCTGCGTCGTCACTCATGCAGAGTTCAACGGCGCGGCGAACGTAGGCGATAGCGGCAAGGCCGTATTCGGCGCGAAGCTGGCCGAACGCGACGCTGTGACCCGCGGGCAGGGAGCCGGCTTCTACGAGCGTGAAAGGCAGCTTGCCGGGGTCGATGCCACAAACGCGCGAGGCGGCATTGAGCGCAGCAGAATCGGCGATGAGAAGCCATTGGGCGAGCGAAGAAATAGCCGTGTCCTGGAGCGCCTTAAGCGCGATTTCGGCGCCGATGCCAGCGGGATCTCCGATGCTGATGGCGATGCGCGCGAGCCTGCTCATTCCGAACCTCGAAACGCGGCGAGAATTTCGTTGAATGCCGTGGGCGCGCCGAAACCGCCGGATTTGGTGGCAACAACGCAGCCGTGAGCCGCGCCGCCCTGCACCAGCCCCCAGGGAATACCGGGCGTGAGCTCTCCCTGGAGGATAAAGGAATGAGCCTCGAGAGCTTGAACCGCGAGCAATGCTGTTTCGCCACCGGTGAGGATGAGGGCTTGAGGAGCGAATTCGCGGAAAGCGGAGCGGATGCGGGCAGCGGCGCGGAAGGCAAGCTTGATTTGCAATAGCTGGACGCCGGTAAAGCGATCGAGGTCGAGGTTCTCGAGTTGGAGTTTAGTGACCGGGTGCGGCGATCCAACGATGAGAAGCGTTCGAGAGACGGGAGGAACGAGGGCAACCGGAAGCTGCATCCGATTAAATGCGGTGAGCGCCTGAGCGAGTCCGGCTGATCCGGCGTAGAGGAGGCCGGGCAAATCCTGCGCAGCGCGGACAAGAGCCTCGAGGTCAGCCTGGGTTGTGCTGTCGCATAAAAGGATGGTTCTATCGGCCCGGAGCATCGGCTCAAGCTCAGAGGGCCCGGAGACCTGACCGATGCAGGAGCGAGAGGTGAGAGGAAAGAGGCTGGCAAGAGGAATCTGCTTTGGCTCTCCGGTTGCATCCTGAATTTCGAGTATGCCGTCGCGGACAGTGCGTCCAGCGGAAGGAAAGGCTGGAGCGAGCAAAACGGCGCGGGTGGAGAGAGCGCGGTGCGCGGCGAGAATTTCGGCGGCGAAAGGACCGCGAGCTGCCGAGTCAACTTTCTTGAAGAAGAGCGAGTTGGGATCGGACCCGAGGGCCGCGGCGGCGTGCGCGACCACGCGGGCGGCACGACTGGGTGAGAGCTGGCGCGAATTGGTGTTGAAGGCCTGCACAGACTCCGGCGCGGAAAACTGAACGCTGGAACCGAACCAAACACGGACCGAACGGCCAGAGCGAAGAAAAGCCGCTGCGGCGTCGCAAGCGCCGGTGAGATCGTCAGCGAGAAGGACAATGCGACCGGAGTTAGGGTCGGCGAATGATGGCGGAATGTTTTGCGGGCTGTAGTCTTGGGCGGGCAAAGGGAAGGAACTCACTTTATTTTCGAGAGTATACAGTTATTTTCTCTTGTCGGAAACGGCGAATCTGGACGGATTGGCTTTGCGGGCGGGGGTTCGAGGGCCAAGGATGCGGAGTTGTGGTTGGGAAGGTGTGAGAAGGAGGGCGGCAAATGCCGATTTCGCGTGAAGAATGAAAGAGTTAAAAAAGCGATGGTGAAACCACTGTCAGCGCCTTGGTTATGCGGGCGGTGGTCGTGTCAGTTTGCGGGTGTCGAAGGTGAGGCGAACGCCTTGGGCACTTGGCGAAGGGGCACGCGCACGAACTTTATGGTTTCGCGCCGCCAGGAATAGGTGGTGAGCAGGTCTCCGTTTGAGGCTTGGACGATGGCGGGGTAGGAGTACTGGCCGGGCCCATCTTCGAGCGTTTTGAATAGCTGGAAGTGCTCGCCATCCGCGCTGACCGCGAGGTTGAGCGGCGTGCGCCGGTTGTAACTGTTGTTGAATGCGACGACGACGCGACCGTCGCGGAGGCGAACGGCATCGATGCCTGAGTTGGGATTGGGCAAGGCGAGAAAATGTGCCGGGCCCCAGGTTTCACCGTCGTCAAAGGAATCGGAGACCACGATGCGCGCTGAGCGGGTTCGACTGCGGGCATAGAAGCGGAGATGAGGTTCTCCCAGGCTTACGACTGAGGGCTGAATGATTCCGACTGTGGTGGCGGAAGGTGGGTAAAGTTTCGTGGCGACAGCTGCGGTCGTCGATGATGGCCGCTCTTTGCTCGCGGCTTTTGCAGCGTCGTTTGGTACGTCGATCGCGTCGGGAACAGTGATGGGGCCGAATTTGGTCCAGGAGTTTCCGTTGTCGGTTGAGCGTTCGATCCAGGCAGTCCAATTATTGGACGACTCGACCGATGATCCGCTGACGATGACGCCGCTGGCGAGCACGAGCGGCTTGTCTTTAATGGGGCCGAGGATGCCCGGCGGCAGATGTTCTTCCGTGCTCCAGGTTCGGCCTTCGTCGATGCTCACTTTGCGCGCGCCCAACCAGGTGCTTGGACTGGTGCCGTATTTGTAGTAGAGCCAGAGGCGGCCATCTCTGGTGTGAAAGAGGACCGGGTTCCAACAGGCGACTCCTTGCGCGCGTGCCAATTCGGCAGGTGGGTCCCAGATGCCGCGGTGGAGACGCGCACCGTAGATGGCCACATCGGGCGCGCCCTCTTTTGTGCCGGCGAACCAGGCGGCGAGGACGTCACCGTCCTTGAGCTCGACGACCGTGGAGGCATGATTGTCAGGCTGCGTGCCGGGCAGCGCATGACCACTCGAAAGCGGCGGAAAGATGAATCCGGTGCTGACGCTTTGCGCATGCGCGGCGGCGAACGCCAAGCCGAAGAAGAGCGCCGAAGAAAGACCATTTCGCATTGCTATTGCCTCACGAATTCAAAGCGTCCGGCGGTGTGCAATGTAATGCTAACGCGGGCACCGTGTTCAGCAGGCACGGATTGCACCGGCGCGCCACTGCGACAATGTCGCGGGCGACTGACGGCTTCGATAGCGAGAAGATTGCGGCCGATCCGCATCGCGGAATTTACGCCCGCGCGGAAGACGGAAGTTCCGAGAGGAGATGGCGAATCGGAGGTAGCGCCGGTAATTCTTGCATTTGGCAGGTGAAGGATAGCGACATTGGCTCATTCGACTTAGACAATTTATGGATGCGGTGTTGGGGTTGTCCAGCGCGGTCAGTGCCGATCTCCACAAAAATAAGGGGAAAGGAGCCGGGCGGCTCCCATCCCCATTTTGCTGCGACGGCGCGAAAGATCTTAGAACGTGAGGCGGCCTGAGAACTCCATCTGACGCGGGTCGCCGGCGCCGATCACGGTCCCGAAGCTGCTTGTCGGGCCGGCCCACGTTCCCTGGATGATGGTGTTGGGGTGGTTGAATATGTTGAAGGCTTCAATACGCAGCTTGAAGCCCACACTCTCGGTGATCGGAAAGGTTTTGTCGAGGGCGGTATTGAAGGCGACCTCTTTCGGGCCGCGGACGGAGCCCGGTTGCGCATCGCCGAACTCGCCCCATGCCGGCGCCTGGAAGGATGTCGGGCTGAGATAGCTCTGGTGGCCGAGATTGGTTTTGCCGTCGCCAGGGTGCGTGACCGAGGCAATCAAGTTAGGACGGGTTGCCAATCCTGCATTGCCGACTCCGAGTGTGGGAGTCACCGCCAACCCGCTTTCAAGAACAGCAAGGCCGGAGCTACCCCAGCCCGCAAGCAGCTCACGCACCAGCACGTTGCTGGAATGCAGGAAGAAGGGTGTCTGGTAGACCCAGGCCGCGGTAAATACTTGACGGCGATCGTAATCTGGAGTGCCGTAATCGAGCCGCTCGTTTCGAGGATTCTGGAAGGTTGCGTTTTGATCGTAGCCGACGCCGGTTCCGTTGGCTCCGGGGTTGTTCGGCTGAACATCCTCAAGCGCCTTGCTCCAGGTGTAGGCTGCATTCAAGGTCAAATCCCTTTGCTTCCAGACCAACCCTGACTGCAGGCCGTTGTAGTTTGCGATGCCGCCGTTATTGGTTCCGCTGATGCTTCCGTAGCCGGGATACGGCGCATAGTACAAGGTAGAAACCGACCCGACGTTGAGGCAGGGATCATAAAGATACGTTGTCGCCGACGGTCCCTTGTACGAGCTGCTGTTGGCCGGGTTGTTGGCGTTGGCCGCACATGCCGCGGTTCCGGAGGTGGTTCCGTTGAGCGAGAAGTTGTAGTTGTAGCCTTCGGCCATGAGGTGTTTCGAAGTGCTGCCTGCGTAGGCAACCTGGCCGACGGCGTTGGGGAACAACTGCCGCTCGACGCCCAGACTATAGGTGGTGGTGATCGTCGGACGATAATCGGGTCCGATCACCGTGAGGCTTGGGATACCGGGGGCGCCGGCTGCTCCTCCCGCCGTTGGTAGGCTGAGCAGGCTATTGGAGATGGTTGTGCTTTGCACGAACGGAGGATTCGAGATCAACGAGGAGGTTTCGAGCATGGCGACCTGGGTGTAGCCCGTGCCGCCCCCTCCATGAATCGAAGTCTTACCATCGTTAGTTAGGCGGTAGGCAAAACCGATCCTCGGTCCGAAGTTTGCCTTTTTGGGGTCATTGAAACCGCGAGAGACTCCGGACAGGCCCGCATAGACAATTCCATCTGTGAGATTGGCCACTGTGCCGGTGGTCGTCAGCGGCTGATTCGAAGCGTTCAGTGTCTCATGCCCTCCGGTATTGATCGCCGGAGCCTGGGATGCTTGCCATATGCTCGCGTTGAAGTTCGTCACCTGGTCGCCTTCTTCCCACGTCGGCCGGTAATAGCTCCAACGGACGCCGAGATTCAAGGTAAGGCGAGGATTGACCTTCCAATCGTCCTGCACGTAAGCCTCGAACCAGCGATTATGGAAGCGCCCAGAGGCCTGTTCATTGGTTTGCGTATACGTTGCATCGAGGCCGAGCATATAGTCGGCAGCCGAGTCGCCCGCGTTCGCACCGGTAAAGCTGAAATTGCCCATCGGGAACGCGCTCGCATTCACATGCCGGATCGTAAACAGGTAAAGAATGCCGGTCTGCAGGAGGTGACTGCCCTTCGTCCAGCTCAGATCGTCTGACGCCACTCCCACGCCGCCGTGAACGTAATTTGGTTGCGCACCGACTCCTAGCCACGCCCAGGTTCCTCCACCGTTCACGCTGATATCAGGGATGCGATTGAAGGGGTCGGCGTTGGAATATGCCTGGGCGATGGTGGCGCCAGCCGGCAATGTGTAGTTAGTAACTCCGAGCAGCCACTTATTGAAGGTTTCTCCACCTTGCATGGTGTTAATCAACGTTGGCTTGATTGTTTCTGTCCAGCGCAGCATCGAATTCATGCCGCGGCTGTAGACAGTCGAGCCAGGAATTGGAGCCGGATCGTTATAGTTCCTCGATGGACGCAGATTGTTTACTTCTTCGGTGGTCCAGCGGCCCGTGAGCTGATTGTTGTCGTTAATGTTGTAATCGACGCGATAGTTGTAATCATTTTCCGAGTCCAGCTCCGATCCGTTGTTGATGTAATTGATGCTGCTGCCCGTGTCGTTGGGTAACGGCCAGTAGGCGTTCATCAGGGCAACGGCTGTCGGGTCCATGCACTTGGTGTTGAGTTGATCGTAGCGGCCGGTTGAGTCGGCCGTGATGCAGCTTGAAGGAGTAAGTCCCCTGTAAGTGCTCAACAGGCTGGCGCTTCCGGTTGTGAGCGCCAGGCAGGGTGTTTTTCCGCCGGGGCAACCCGATGTGTTGGTGAGCGATGGGCTGGCGCTGAAGTCGCCGTTGCGCATAGCCTGCGGAATCATATTGCGTGTATGGATCGCGGCCGGATAGTGATTGATGCGCCACTCGCCGCCGGCAAAGAAGTAGGCTTTTTTACTGCGGTTGGTATTGTAGACCCCGGGGATCATGAGTGGGCCGCCAAATGTATAGCCGAAGATGTTGTAGTGCAGCGCGGCGATACCCTGCGAGGGCGGAGTCGTGTAGGGCTTGGCCGTGCCGATGTAGCTGTTGCGGACATACTCGTAGCCGCCGCCGTGGAACTGGCTTCCGCCGCTCTTGGTTTCAATAAGAACCTGCCCGGAGCCGGCCATGCCATAGCGTGCACTGTAGTTGTCCCGGAGGATCCGAAATTCGGAGATCGAGTCGATCGTCGGTATCACGTTCACGTTAATCATTCCGTTCGGGTCCATATCGTACAGTCCGTCAATCGAGTAGGTCGTTTTTTCGATCGATGTGCCGCCGACGATGATCTCCGTTTGTCCGAGATAGCCGCCTTCACCGTAATTCGGCAGCGCATTGGCGCCGCTGGCCGAACTGACACCTGGCACAATCAGCGCCAGAGTTTGAAAGTTGCGTCCGTTGAGCATCAGGTTGGCGACTTCTTTTTCCGAGACGGTGCCGCCCAACTCCGCGCTCTCAGTTTGCACCGCGACCGCATCCGCCTCCACCGTGACAGTGGACGCAACCTCGCCAACGGCGAGCTTGAGATTCTCGCCGCGCTGCTGGCCGGGATCAAGGTGGATATCTTTCAACACTTCGCTCTTGAACCCGGTCTTCCTGGTGCTTACGGTGTAGTCGCCCGGCGCCAGCGACTCGGCCGTATAGTAGCCGGAGCCATTAGTCGTCTCCGTCACCACTACGTTCGTGGCCTGGTTTGTCACCACCACTTGAACTCCGGGCACAACCGCTCCTGTGGGGTCAGTGACCGTGCCGGTAATCGCGCAACTGGTTGTGTTCTGTGAGTGCAGCGACGCAACCGCGCAAAACAGAGTCAGCGCCACGCCCAATCGCAGTGTATTCCGCACTTGATGCAGTATCATGATGGCCTCCTCCCGCTTGCAGTCCGTTCTCACGCATTGCCCCTGTGAGAGCGCAGCATTAGTGCTGCGGTGTGAACAGTAAGAAAGCCAGAAATTCGGTGTCAACTTGAAAACTGTTTATTCGCCATATGCGAATTGCGCAAAGATTTCCCGGAAGAAACGTGCAGGGCGCATGCCATAGATTTTTAGCAGGTTAATCCGCAATGCGGAACAATTTTTGGGTCCGAGGCGCGACCCGATTTTCCCCTTCTGGATCGATACGGCAACGTGACCGGATTCTCTGCAGGCGTGGCGCGAAGATACGCGGAGGGGGCATAAACACACGTCGGAAATCGATTTGGCTCCGGGACATGCTCTTAATGCCAAGCCGCCTGAACTGCGCTGACGCCGACACGTCAGCAGCGATCCCGAAGCCGAATTGCGAGTAGCTCTGCGACTTGCGGTCCGGGTAATCCCAACCGGCATTGAATCTTCAGTTGCCGCAGCGATGGGCGCGCCCTTGTGGTTCCATTATCCGGAATGTAAATGCGGGCTCTTCGGGGCGCTGCGCGGGCATTTTGATGTGCAGTCCGTCTGCTTTCTGCTGCCAAGAAATCGTCTCGCTGGAACCCAGCATTGTGACTGCGCAAACAGGACCGTTGAGGTAAGGCAAGCCGCTGCGCCAGAGAGCGAATGCGCATTTCGCTGTTTGCGGGCCAGCCGAGCGCGATGGCATAGAGCGCGCCGTTGTTCGTGGTGAAACGAATATCTTCCGATGTGAACTCCTGCTGGTCGGAGTTCTTTGCGGAGCTCGCCGACTTTTGTCGGCCCTTCACCGTAGACGAGCCACGGGCGCGAGCCGTAGATTGCCTCGCCGTTGATCTTGAGCCACGCGCCCATTTGCAAGCAGAATGGCGCGCGCCTCTTCGGGAATAGTGCCGTCGGATTTCGGTCCTACGTTGAGGAGCAGGTTGCCGTTCTTGCTGACCACGTCGACGAATTCGTCGATGAGTGACTTGGCGGTGCGGTACTCGTCGTTGTTTGCGTAGCCCCAGGAATGAATGCTGACCGAAGTATCGGTTTGCCACGGCAAGCAGGCGAAGCGTGTCGAGCTTGCCGCGCTCGATGTCGAGGACGGCGGCATTCTCAGGAAAGTCGTACCCCTTGTAGGTGAGGACCACGCCCTGGTGGCGGCGTGCGGCTTCGTCGTAGTAGTAGGCAGCGAAGCGCTTGAAGATAGGGCTGGAATGCGGGCTGGCCGATCCACCAATCGAAGTAAAGAAAGTCGGGATGGTATTTGTCGACAAGTTCCGCGCTGCGCGCCAGCCAGTCATCGAGGAAGGCCTTGTTCGGCGGGAGCCAACGCTCGAGATGATCGGGGTCCGGCTCCTTCGAGTCGTCGTCTCCGGGGAGCGCCATGGGCTGCGCAGGACCGTAAAGGCCGGCGTAGCGCGGGTCGCGCACATCGGAGTCAAATTTCATTCCACCGTCGTACCACCACCAATGCTCGGCGCGATGCGACGAGACACCGAAGTGCAGGCCGTGGCGGCGCGTTGCTGCCGCCAACTCGCCGACGACGTCGCGCTTCGGGCCCATTTTCGCGGCGTCCCAATCGGTGAGGCTCGAGTCGTACATGGCGAAGCCGTCGCAATGCTCGGCCACCGGCACGACGTAGCGCGCGCCGGCCTGCGACGAAGAGATCGAGCCAGGCATTGGCGTCGAAGTGCTCCGCGCGGAACATGGGGATGAAGTCCTTGTAGCCGAATTGTCGACTGCGGGCCGTAGGTTGCAACGTGGTGCTTGAACGCGGCATTGCCCTCGACATACATGTTGCGCGAGTACCACTCGTTTCCGAATGCCGGAACGGAGTACACGCCCCAGTGGATGAAGATGCCGAACTTGGCGTCGCGAAACCACTCGCGGCACGCGATAAGCCGCAAGCGAATCCCAATCGGCGCGGAAAGGGCCTGTAGCGGTGGCGGCATCGAGGCGAGCAATCTGAGTGTGCGCCGCTTGCTGTTCCCGATCGGCACGTTGTGCGGCAGTTTGGGCGGTTGCGGGGACGGCGAACGCGATGATCGCTGCGACGGTCAATGTGCATTGCGATCGGAGGCTCGAGTTTCGGCGGTTCATGCCCTTCAACCTATCAGACAAGGAGGCGATTTGGGCATTGCGTTTTAATGGCTCGCTGCTGTATCACGGGGAATCATGATGTTCTTCTACGGTTCTGTATGAGCGCCGGATTCGACGTTTCGCCTGCGTGTTCGGTCGGGCGAGTGGAATTGCCGTGGTTGCGCTTGCGGCAACGATGGCGCATGCCGGGCCACAGGCGCCTGTGCCGCATTTATTGCGGCCGATTTGAACTGCGCTGTGACGGGTCGAGCGAACCTCTGGCCGTGGCGAATGCGCATCCCGCATTTTCGTGGCGATTGGCGGCGGCTTCACCCGCGCTGCACGGGGTGAGCCAGACAGCGTATCGCGTTGAAGTGGCCGCTGGTGATCGAGGGTTTGCCGCGACGAACGGGATTCTATGGGACAGCGGCGTGGTTGCGAACGACGCGACATTAGGAATTGCATACGCGGGGCGAGCACTGGAGGCGGGACACGAGTACGTTTGGCGCGTTGAAGTGTGGGACGAACAGAATCGCGCGAGCGGCTGGAGCAATGCGGGCCATTGGACGCAGGCGCCTGTGTGGCGCGCTGGATGGATTGCCGCGCATCGCAAGCGGACGAAGGCAATGAGAACGAAGCGATGCCGCTTTTTAGGAAGACGTTCGCATTGGGAAAGCCGGTTGCGCGGGCGCTGCTCTATGCATCGGGGCTTGGGCAGGACGAACTGCGGATCAATGGCCGCAAGGTTGGCAACGACGAGCTGACGCCGGGCTGGAGCAATTATAGGAAGACCGATTACTACGATGCGTACGATGTGACTGCGCTGCTGCGCGAAGGGCCGAATGCGCTGGGCGTGATGCTGGGCAACGGCATGTATCGCGTGCTGAAAACGCCAGGCCGGTATACGAAATTCGTGGGCAGCTTCGGCGAGCTGAAATGCACGGCGCAGCTCGAGATTGAATTTGCGGACGGTGGATCGGCGAAGATTTTGACCGATGGAACGTGGAAGACTGCGCCGGGCCCGATCACGTTTTCATCGACTTATGGCGGCGAGGACTTTGACGCGCGACTTGAGCAGAAGGGCTGGGATCGCGCAGGGTTCGACGACAGCAAGTGGCAAGCTGTTGCTGTAGTGGATGGACCAGGCGGCGAGCTGACGCCGGAGATTGCGCCGGCGATTCGTGTGATGCATGTCTACACGCCCGTTAAGGTGACGCGTCCCAAGGCGGGAGTGACGGTTTACGATCTGGGGCAGAACTTTGCGGGCTGGCCGGAGATTGCGGTAAGCGGGCCGGCCGGGGCGATGGTGAAGCTGATTCCGGGCGAACTGCTGGACGGAGATGGTCTGGTGACGCAGCGAAGTTCAGGCAGGCCGCAATGGTTTAGCTACACGCTGCGGGGCGCGGGCGTGGAGACGTGGCATCCGCGATTCAGCTACTACGGCTTCAGGTATGTGCAGGTTGAGGGCGCGGCGAGGGTGTCGCAAAGAGCGGTGTTCGCATCGTGAGCCTGCGCGGCGCTGCCGTTCATAGCTCATCGCAGCAGGTGGGCGAGTTTGCATCATCGGATGAGTTACTGAATCGCATCCACATGCTGATTCTGCACGCCATCGAAAACAATGCGGTGAGCCTGTTTACCGATTGCCCGCATCGCGAGAAGCTGGGCTGGCTTGAGGAAACTCATCTGATGGCACCGTCGATGCTTTACGACTTCAACTTCGCGGGGCTATATGCAGCAACGGCGCGCAACATTCGAGACGCGCAGCGCCGCGAAGGACCGGAAGCGGGCATGGTATCTGAAATCGCGCCGCAGTATGTCGTGTTCGAGCCGAAGATATGGCCCCTTTAACGATTCGCCGGAGTGGGGCAGCGCGGCCGTGCTGGCGCCATGGTACGTTTACGAGCGCACGGGTGATCGCGGATTTCTGGCGGCGCAATACGACGTGATGCAGGCATACGCTGCCTACCTGGGAACGCGTGCGCACGATGGCATTGTTGAGTACGGGCTAGGCGACTGGTTCGACATCGGTCCGGGTGATGCCGGATTCTCAAAGCTGACGACGGCGGGCGTGACGGGGACGGCCATTTACTACCAGGATTTGATGGCTCTCGAAAAGACCGCCGCAGTGCTGGGCCGGAACGAGGAGAGCCAGGCCTACGCGGAGCAGGCGGAACGCGTTCGCGAGGAGTTCAACGCGAGGTTCTTCGATGCGGCGCGGCACGTTTACGACAAAGGCAGCCAGACAGCGCAGGCGATGCCGCTGGCGTTGGGGATGGTTCCGGAGGGCGAGCGATGCCGCGGTGCTCGAGGCGCTGGTGAAAGACATTCGCGCGCACCAGAATCACACGACCTCAGGCGAGGTTGGCTATCACTACGAGGTGGATGCACTGCTCGAAGGCGGGCGATCGGATGTGCTGCTCGATATGCTGGAACGGACCGATGCGCCGAGTTACGGCTACATCCTCGCGCAGGGCGCGACTTCGCTGACCGAGGGCTGGGACGGCGGCCACTCGCAGGACCACTTCATGCTGGGCAGCGCAGAGGAGTGGTTTTATCGCGGGCTGGGTGGAATCAATGTCGATCTTTCGCGCGAGGGCGCGGAGCGACTGGTGCTGCATCCGGCGGTAGTGGGAAAGATCGCATGGGTGCGCACGCGGTACGAATCGGCGATGGGGCTGATCGAGAGCGATTGGCAACGCGGGGCGACGGTGACGACTTACAGCGTTCACGGTCCCGGCGAACGCGACGGCAACGATCGAGATTGATTCGGCTGATGCGGGGAAGGCAACAGTGAATGGGGCTGCGGCGGCGAAGGCGGCTGGCGTGGTGGACGCGAAGACGGATGCGACAGGATTGAACTTACCGTGGGATCAGGGAACGTATACAGTGCGCGCTCAGAATCCGGCGCAATAGCAAAGCGCAGGACGCCTTTTTGCCGGTTCTTACCAGGGTGTGGAGCGCGCGACGGAGATCCCGCGGACCTCGTGCGGCCATTTGCCCGATACCGCGCAGTAGAAATGGTAGAGCGCGCCGTCGTGATAGATCACGCAGGGTTTATGCGCGTAGGTCTCGTCGACGCTGCCGGGCGCGCCGCGGTCGATCATGATCTCGTTCACTTTTTCGAAGTAGATAGGGATCGCGGCCCATGGCGAGCAGTTCGCGGGCAACGCCGTGGCGGTCGAGGCCGAAGTAGTACATTCCCCAGAGATTTTTGTGGCGGACGACGAAGGGATTGCTGGCGAAGCGCGCGTCCCAGGAGTCTGGACCGCCGTTGCGCAGGATGGGATTGCCGGGATAGCGCGTCCACGTCTTCAGATCGCGCGAAGTGGCGACGCCGCTTTGCTCGTGCCAGCCGCCGCCTTGCGCTTTTTGGCAGTGGATCGGTTTTGGCGTTGTAGTAGAGGTAAAGAGCGCCGTCTTGCTCGATGAGATTGGGCCGATAGAGCCCGCCATGCTCCCACGGGGCGCCGTCCGAGGGAAAGAGGATGGGGTCAGTGAGCTCCCAATGCAGTAAATCGTCGCTCCAGGCGAGGCCGATGACCGCCGCACCCGCTTCGTAACCCGCATTGGGGTATGCATTCCATGCGCCGAGGTAGCGGCCGTGCACTTTCTTCAAGCCACCCGGTGATGTGAGACCGTCTTCGCGCACGATGCAACTGAGCGCGATATTGAAGCGCGTGTACTTCGAGTTGGGATCGCGGCGCGCCACGCAAGCCACGCGCTGCCAGTTGACGAGATCGACGGATTTGGCGAGGCCGGTCTGGTAGCCGGTGCCGTCAAAGCCGATGTAGAGCATGTGAAAAGCGCCCTCGTGGAGAAAGACGAAAGGATCGTCAACGGATTTGCTGTCGAAGGCGGAGGCATCGGGCGATGCCTGCGAGGACCAGCTTGCCGTATTTGTAGGGTGTGCGGAAGGGGGCGATTTCGCGATCGGTGGAGCCTTCGGCGAGGAGGTTTGCGTTGTGCGAAAGCGGGAGACCAGCGGCAACCAAAGCCAGGCCGGAGGAGAACTGGCGGCGCGTTGTGTGTGTAGTCATTCGATAGGTCCTTGGCTTTTATTGTTCCGCGCCCTCGGTCACGGCGTGTCCTCTGTCAGGACGGCAACTCCCTGGGTGTTGAGATCGAGGCTTGTCACTGTGTCGCCGACGTGCAGAATTTCATGCATGGGAGCGGGCAGGGCGATATGCGCACTGGCTGCGCTGTGATTGATGAGTACAAAAACCGTATGGGTGGGATCCACACGCCGGCAGACCTCGACGCCGTGCGGGACGCATGCCAAACTCGGAAGCCACATGTGCATCTGCGGTGGCCCACGCGACGACCCTGACCCATGAGCTCAGGATCGAGCACTGCGCCCAGATAGGTGATGCGGCCCTTGACCGACGCGGCGCGTGATCATCGCTGGCTGCGTCGTCCAGCCAGCCATTTGACTTGCCGTAGCGAAGGAGAACGTCGACGTCGGGTGAGCGCGTGGAAAGCTGCTCGGCCCAGATCGAAGCGGTTCCGGAGCCAAGAGTTCCGCTGCACCGGCACTGTCGGAATCGAGCGCGTAATACTGCTCGACGCGGCCGCCAAGCGGCGCGACGAGTGGCCCGGGCTGGCGCTCGATGTTGAGCGCATTGTGCTCGTCCTTCATTCCGGAGCGCGGCCCGAGGACCAAATGGCCGCCTTGCTGGACGTAGGCCAGGAGATGCGCAGCGAGGTCTTTTGAGATGACGTTCAGGCTGGGCGCGAAGATGAGTTTGTAGGTATCGAGCGGAGCATCTGCGCCGACGATATCGACAGTCAGGCGCTGGTCGCGCGATGGCGCGGTAGTAGCCGAGAATGACCTCGAGCTGGTCGTAGTTCTTGTTATGCGGCTGGAAGTCGATGGCCCAACGGCTGTCGTAGCTCTGGAGGATTGCGACCTGCGCGACGGGCTTTGTTCCCTTCAGTGCGGCGGCAGCGCGCTCGAATTCGCTGCCGATGCCGCGAATCTCGTGCGTAGATCGGCAAAGGCGTGCCATCCGGGCCAACGAGTGCGCCGTGGTATTGCTCCTGACCATTGAGCGCGTCGCGCCACTGCCAATAGAGCACGGCATCGGCGCCGTGACCGATGGCCTGCCAGGCCATGGCGCGCGTTTCACCGCGATCGAGCGTGGTATTTACTGGCGCCCAGTTCACCGAGCCCGGCTGCGTTTCCATCACCCAGAAGTTCTGGCGCTTCCATCCGCGCGCAAAGTCGTGCATGGCGGCGTTGCGGGCGACATTCAAGTGGCCCTCGCCCACATAGTCGTCCCATGCGGCAAGATCGAGCGGGCGCGTGATCTCGTAATGGTCCCAGTTGTCGGACCAGCCGAGGCCGCCGATGTTTGTGGTGATGAATTGGCGCGGATCGGCGTACTTGCGAATGGCGTCGATCTGCACCTGCTGGAAGTCGCGCCATGTATCGCTGACAAAGCGGCGGTGATCGAGGAGCAAGCCGGGGTTGCCGCCCGTCGGTGGGCAGCGGAATCTCGCTCCCAGCGGTCGTAGGTCTGGCTCCAGTAGGCCGTGGCCCAGGCGCGATTGAGGGCGTCGAGAGTTCCGTATTTCCGCTTGAGCCATTCATCGAACTGGCGGCGAGTTGCGGGGTCGAAGGACTCATCGGTATATTCGTTGCCGATTTGCCACCCGATCACATCGGGATCGTGGCCGAAGCGGCGAGCCAGTTGCCTGGCGATGGCCGCGCAGTAGACTGCGGTACTCGGGGCTCGCATAATTGAATTGACGGCGGCCACCGTGTTCCGCGCGGCGGCCCGTGGCGTCAACGCGCAGGGTTTCAGGATGCGCCGATGTAAGCCAGACCGGCGGAGCGTCAGTGGGTGTACCGATGACGACGGCGATGTGGTGCTTTTCTGCGAGCCGGATGGCACGATCGAGCCAATCGAGGTCGTAGTGACCCTCGGAGGGCTCCAGGGTGCTCCAAGCGAACTCACCCACGCGCACTACTTTGAGGTGCGCGTCCTGCATCAACTGCAAATCCGCATCCCAGCGCAACTCCGGCCACTGCTCGGGATACCATGCGGCGCCGAGCAGCAGGGTAGGTACGGGCTGCGCACTTTCTGCAGCGGAGGCGGCGCAGGGAAAGCATGCTGTAGCCAGAATCGCGAGCGTCAAGGCTAGGTGCAGGAAGGGCCGGCCTACTGGACGAAGTGGCGAGAGCAGGTACGAGTTCTTCCCGATTGCCAAATTTCTCATGCGAGGTTCTTGTATCACATGGGGCATGAGTTCAGTGCGGCTCCGAACGTCCGGGTTTCGTTCCGCTTACCGGAATCGCAGTCAACAAGGGTGATTGCGAGTCGCATGGCGCGAGCCAAATGCGGTAACTTGGGGAGCGATTGTAATCCGGCTTGCTCCACCCGCTGTACGTAGCGCATCATCCCCGGCTTGGACTCGATAGCTGGACGGGCCCGCCAGTTGGAAAGGCAAACCGTTGTCGACTCAATCCACACCGACCCTCGCTCTTATTCATACCAGTCCCACGCTGGCTCCAGGCTTCACCAAACTGTGCCATCGCCACCTGCCGGAGGCGAAGGTATTCCACATGGTCGACGAGAGTCTAATTCAGGACACCGTGAAAGCCGGAGGTCTGCGCAAGGCGACGATTCGCCGCCTGATCGACCAAATCGCGTCTGCTGGAAGAGGCCGGGGCGGATGCGGTGCTTGTGACCTGCTCTTCGATCGGGCCGGGAGTAACGCTGGCGCAGCAGCTTTTCGAAATTCCCGATTCTGCGCATCGACGATGCGATGGCCGAGATCGGCCGTGCGGCAGGCGCACACCATCGGGGTGCTGGCTACGCTGCGCACGACGCTCGATCCGACGACCGCGCTGCTGCGCGAAAAGGCCGCCAAGGCGGGCCGCAAGGTGGAGCTGGTAGAGTGCTTGTGCGAGGATGCTTTTCCCGCTGTGCTTGCCGGCGACACTGCGACCCACGATCGCTTGCTGGGCCGGGCGCTGGTGGAAGATCTGAAGGGAGTAGACCTGATCGTGCTGGCACAAGCCTCAATGGCGCGCGTTTTGACCACGCTTGCTGCCGATGTGGTGCATGCACCTGTACTCTCAAGCCCTGAGCTGGCTGTATTGAGTGCGCGCCAGGCGCTGGCCTTGCCACAAGCGGCGAGGGCGAGTGCTTGAAGCAGCGCTATAAGGTCTTAGGCCTGCTCGGCCTGCTCTCAGTTCTCACATTTCTTGACCGCCTTGCCATAGCGGTTGCGGGTCCTGCAATACAAACCGATCTGCACATTCAGCCGCAAGAATTGGGGATGGATCCTCAGCGCCTACGTGCTGGCCAACGGGATCTTTGAGGTGCCGTCGGGCGCGATGGGCGACCGGCGCGGACAGCGCGGCGAAATGGCGCGTATTGTTTGCTGGTGGTCGAGCTTCAACGCGCTCACCTCGTGGTCGCGCGGGTTCTGGCAGCTTTGCGCTTCGCGATTCTTCTTCGGGCTGGGCGCGGCGGGGGCGTACCCCAATATTGCCGGCGTGATCGCGCGCTGGTTTCCTGCGAGGGAGCGCGCGCGGTGCCAGGGACTGGTGTGGGCCGCGAGCCGCCTGGGCGGGGCGCTGGCTCCGGTGCTGATTGTGCCAGTGGTGCATTTTTGTGGATGGCGGGCGGCTTTCCGCTTGCTGGCGCTGGCCGGTTTTTCGTGGGCAGCAGTGTGGTGGTTCCGATTTCGCAACCATCCGCAGGACGATCCTAACGTTACGGCAGCGGAGCTTGAGGAAATCGGTGAGACTCGCTCCGCGCACAGCCACGAAGCAATCCCATGGGGGCGATTGTTCCGATCGCGCGCGCTTTGGCTGATTGTTTTGGCGTACGGCTGCTACGGCTGCGGAAGTTGGTTTTACTTCTCATGGTTTCCCACGTGGATGGTGCACGCCGCGGGTTTCTCGCTCAACGGCGTGGTATTCGCCTCGTTGCCGTTTCTTGTTGGCATGTTCGCGAACCTCGTCGGTGGGCAATTGGGAGACCGGCTCACGCTGCGTTGGGGCGCGCGGCGCGCGCTCAGATGGATTCCGGCGGTTTGCCTCACGCTGACTGCAGCGGTGCTGATCGCAATGGCGTTTTTCCACGGGAAGATTGTGGTGGTTGCGCTCTCAAGCTTGGGATTCGGAATGATGGACCTGATGCTGCCCTCGGCGTGGGCATTGTGCCTGGCGATCGGCGGGCGATTCAGCGGGACAGCGACCGGCATGATGAACACAGCAGGCCAAGCAGGCGGATTTTTATGCACTGTGCTCTTCGGCTACGTTGTGCACGCGACCGGCAGCTACAATCTGCCGCTCTGGTTTATCGCTGGCATGGTGCTGGTGAGCGCTGCGATCTTTACGCGCATCGACTGCTCGCAATGTGTGGACGCGGGGTGAGACGCGAGGAGGGTCAGGAAAAGCCGCCATCGCGCACCTGGGCAAAAAAATCCTCGGGACCCATTTGCCCGCCTTTGAGAGCAAGTTCGAGGCCGTTAAGCGGCGAGCCAACTGCATGACCACTGCAAAGCGGAACACCCGGCAGGAGCGAGGCCGCGAAGGTGAGCGCATCGAGGCCCAGTTGCTTGACTGCGTGAGTTGCGGTGTCGCCGCCTGCGACTAAAATTCGGCGCACTCCGGTGGCGAGCACGAGCCGGCGCAGCATGGTTCCCATCGCCGCGCTGAATTTCTCGCCGTGTTTTCCATCTTTAGGTTGCGGGCCGAGCGCGGTGTAAAGCACGACGCTGCGGCCTTGTCTGAGCGCTTGAAGAGCCTGTGCGAACTGGGCGCTCCAGGGTGGCGCGCCGTGCAATCGCCATGTGGCGAAACCACGCTGTTGGGCGCGCCGAATCTGTTTCGCCGTGACCGGCGAGCAACTTCCGCTGAGCACGAGCAGGCGGTCGACTGCGAGTGGAGGCGCGGGTATTCTTGCGGGGCGGATCAGGCCGATCGATTTCCAGTGAAGCAACAGTCCATGGGTGAGGCCAGAGCTTCCCACGGCGAAGACGGGACGCTTGATCGCGTGGCTCCAGAGCAGGCGTGCGGTCTCTTTCAACATGGCGTCGGAGAAGCCGTCGAACACCACCGCTGCGGCGCCAGCAGCTTCTTCGGAGTGAAACCGCGACTCGGCCGAATTTGACTGAAATGAGGTGAGGTCAACAAGGCCCAGCTTGAGCCTGGTTTGTTTCGCCAGGTGCTGGCAAAGATCAGCCTCAGTCATCGGCGTAACGGGATGGCGCCGCATGGTCGGATGGTGGTCGATGCGATGCATCGTGCCTTCGGCCTCCGCAAAGAGGTTGCCGAAAATGACGGCGCGACCAAGACGCGGAGCACCCACGACAACTGGCACTGCCGCGGAACCGAAGACAGATCGGCCCAGTTCCATCGCTCGACCGATGCTGCCGATTTTAGGCGAGCTATCAAAGGTGGAGCAGACTTTGTAGTGATTCACGGGCGCGCCGAGGCGGCGCATTGCGCGAAAAATTGCAGGCAGATTGCGGCTCATCCAGAGAGGGTTGCGGCTGCGGCTTTCGCCGGCGATGCCAATCGCAGGGCAACCGGAAAATGCTGCAAGATCGCGAGGCCGAGGAGTATGCGTGAATAGAACTGATTTGACGCCGTGAATCGCTAACGCCTCCAGCACGTCGCTCGATCCGGTGAAGTCGTCGCCATACCACGAATAGAGGGGGGGGTGGAGAGAACGCGCGTGCCTTCGGTCGTTCATGCGGGGAAAGCCTCCAGCGCTGCGCGCAATTCCGCGTGGCGCTCTGCATATTCGGCCAGCGTGAAGCCTGCGGCCGCCGCTTCCCAGGCCTGGTGCAAGCTGCGCACGCCGGCTGCGGGGCCTGCGGGATGGGCAAGGATTCCGCCGCCACAGGCGTAGATCAGGTCGATGGAGCCGAGCGTTTTGTAGGTATCAGGGGCCTGGCGGGCGGATTGTCCGGAAGAAAATACCGGCATGATTTCGCAACCCTTATGCGGCGCGGGAAACATGGGCGTGAGGCATTCGCGCGCAGATGCGACGACGCTCGCATCGTCTTCACAGAATTTGTTGCGCAGGCCGTTGACGTGGATGTGATCGATGCCGGCGAGCCGCCAGAATTTCTGGAAGGCGATGAAGCTCATGCCCGTTGCGTGTGAGCGGCTGAACATGCCCCAGCCGTTGCGATGGCCGTGAATGGCCACCTGCGCGTGACGGCGAAGCGCTGTGAGCGCGGGCAAGCCGATGCTATTCACGCTGACCATGACGCAGGTTCCACCGGAAGCGACGACGAGGTCATGGCTGTGCAGCATCTGATCGAGCTCGCCTGTAATGTTGGCCGCGTACATTGGCCGCTTGCCGGTTTTCTGCGCAAATTCGTCGATGACACGCAGGACTGCGGGTACGCGCTGATCGAAGGGACAGTGAGGGCCATCGGATTGCAACTCGTCGTCTTTGATGAAGTCCACGCCGGCCTCGACGAGCGTTTTTACCTGGGCGGCTGTCTGCGCGGGCGTCATGCCAACGCTGGGTTTGATGATGGTGCCGATCACCGGACGGCCATAGACGCCGGTGAGGCGCCGTGTGCCGTCGATGCCGAATTGCGGGCCCTGGTATGCGGTCAAAAAAGTCGGGGGCAGGGTAATGTCGAGGAGCTTCAAACCCGAGAATGGCTTCAACTCGAAGAGATTTCCTGCGACCGTGGCGAGGAGATTTGGCAGGGAGGGTCCCATGTTTTCGATGGGCCACGAGAGCGAAACTTCAGCGGTGCGCCGCACCACGGGGCCGGTGGACTTTTTGGGAAGGCCGGAGCCAGAGAGTGAGGGCGTGTCGACAATGACGAGTTCCTGGATACGCTCCACGCGCGCGGCGTAGTGCTCACGCAATTCATCGGTCTCGCCGGGGACGCGCACGAACGTTCCCGTGGATTGCTCGCCGGCCATGGTGGCCGCTGCGTCATCGAGCGGAAAAGCTGTTTCGATCCAATAGCGAGCGTAGATGCGATCTGTCATTGCATTCCCGGTAGACACTGATCTTTGCTAGCTGCGGTCCGCGTACATTGTGTAGGTTTCATCGTGGACAAAATAGAACGGCACATAGAGACGTGTTCGTCCGCCGGAGTGCGAAGAAAAAGTCCCCGGTTGTTCGGTGGGTCGCAGATCATCCGCGTGCGCAATTTTGGCAGCGCCCTCTGCGGGATTCAACTCGACATAGACAAGCGGCCCGTAGAGCAGAGCTACGGTCTCAGGATGCAGATCGTCGATTGCCTCGGTGCGAAACTCCTGCTTGAGGTCGAGTGTAACCACATCGCTGTTACTCCAGCGGCGCCGGATAACGGCAAAGCCGCGGCGTATTTGGACATTGACCTGCTTCTCGTTCACTTGGAGCGATGGCGTTTCCGGCAGCCATGCGGGGATTCGTAAATGCAGCGCAAACTCGACGGGCGCTTTGCACGCGATGCGCACGGTGACCGTTTCGCCGAGTGGATAATCCGTTTCCTGCGTCAACGTGACCGGTGTGCCGTGCTCGTTCCACTTGATTTGCGAAGGGGTAAAGAGATTGACGGCGACGCCATTATTCGCTCGGAAGTAGATATTTTTCACGTAGTCGGCGACGCCTTCAACCAACGTGCCCGAGCAACACGGCCATTTCTTGGGATAAAACTCCTTTTGTGCGCGCGCACCATAGGTGGAGTAGTAGAAGTAATCGCCGTCCGAGTCTGGATCCCTGGCTGCAAGCAGGCCGTTCAGCAGGACGCGCTCGAGCGAATCTCCGAAGCGGGCATCGCCGGTAGCGCAGAGCAGATAGCGTGCCAACTTGATTGCCGCATAGCTGCCGCAGGGCGTCTCGAAATGATCGTTGGTGGTGCCCAGGCTTTCGTAGAGTTGGCCTTTGTGCGGCTCGATGAAGGTCTCGTTCGGTCCCCAGCCGCCAGTGGCGAACTGTTGCGTGGTTTGGAGAAAATCGGAAGCATTCTGCATCGCGCGGAGATATTTTTGATCGCCCAGAACGAGGCGCGCTTTGCCGGCAGAACTGAGGGCGATGACGTGACTATAAGCGTGGCGGCCGGGCAGCACATCGTCGCCACGGGCAAGCGGATCGAAGAACTCGCGGTCGAGCAGATAGGCTATTGCGCGATCGTAAAGCGCGCGATCGCCAGTCATCTCATAAGCGAGGAAAAGACTTTCGGGCAGGACGTATGTTTCGTCATACGGAGGATTCTTCTTGCCGATACGGTCGCGCCCAAGCTCGGGAATGTAGGGGAGCGCCCCGTGAAAAACGCGGGGAACGAGATCGCGAGCCTGCGTGACGCCGCTGAGATTGCAGGCGTCCATGAGCCCGGCCAGATGCTTGTCGAGGATGTAGCAGGGCCAGACATTTTGGGCGTTGGGCGCGGCGAAGCATTGATCCTTGGGTCCGAGAGTGGCGGCGAAGCCCTTGACCAATTCGCCGACCTTGTCGGCGCAGGCCGGATCGCCCATAGTTCGACCGATCCGCGCCAGACCGGAGATGTACTGGCCCAGCGAGTGGCCGGGCACAAAGCCATCGCGGTCGTACCAGCCGCCCATGGACGCTCCGGGGGCAGGCAAGCCGGCGCGCTCGCGGTATACCCTGAGCAGACGATCGTTATCAAGCGCGAGATATGATGCGTGAATTCGATCGTGCTGGCGTTTGAGTGGGCCTCCCGTAAGCTGCACCGCCCCGTAATCGAACTCGGCAAGCGGGTCGCTAGTGTTGGACAGGGCAGACGCGGCATCTCCGTTTGACAACGCAATCGCTGCGGCGCCGGCCAAAAACTCCCTTCTTGTGACTTCGATTGCCATCTCTATGGGCATCGCCCCTTTTGCACACTACGGTGTTGATTGCGGCGCATTGAAGGTCAAACTTCGACGGCCTTCGAATTCCGCATTGCGGAATTTTCCGAGCCGATTGCTGATTTTCGCGCTGCGGCTGCCGGAGCCTCGTCCAGCGGATAGACGAGGTCTACATTACGCGGTGTGAGGAGCTGGTGTTTGACAAAGATCGCAGCCGGAGAGGGCTTTTGTTGAAGGATGTTCAGCGCCAGCGGAATCAGCTCATCGCCGTAGCGTTCGGGGAAGTAGGCCACCGATCCGACCAGGCGCGTGCCGGGCCTGCGCAATTCCGCGCGGGCTTCGCGCAGCGCGTTCTGGCCCATGACTGCGCACTGCTGTGACGCTCCGGCTTCTTCGAAGGCTCTGAGGGCAGCGAGCGCGCAAATGTCGTTGACCGTGCCCACGAGGGTGCGCCGAGGGCCGCGGCGGCGGAGATACTTGCGGAGAACGTCGAGCACCTGCTCGAAATTTCCGCGGCCGTTGAGGCGCACCAGCGGCGTTTCAACGATCCTGGGCAACTCGGCACGCAGGCCGTCGACCAGACCGGAGAGCCGGAGTTCAAGCAGCGAACCCGCGATGGGGAGTTCAACAAGCACAAGCTGATCCACCTTGCCATCCCAGTTTTCGCGCGCCCAACGGCCGAGAGCGCGACCGCCGATAAGCCCAGCTTTGTAATTGTCCGCGCCAAAGTAAGTGGCCCCAGGGTGCGGCACTTCGATAGCAATTACCGGCACATTGGCCGAGAGGAACTTTGATGCAATGACCGGTGCTACCCGTTCGTAGGTCTGGAATTCGAGGACCAGATCCACGCGTTCGCGTATGAGCACATCGGCGTTGCGCAGCGCCTCGCGTGCGCTGTAGCGGTTGTTGAGCGTGATCAATTGCACGTGCTCGCGCGCAGCGGCGGTGACCATGCTTCGCGTGACCTCCCGGGCGAACTCGGTGTCGCCCTGCGTGGCGAAACCGATGCGGAACGGCCGCGCGGTGACGGGCCCGAAGCTGTTGCGGTAGACGCCCGCACTGACCCGCTCAACCAGTCCGCCATGGATAAGCGTCCGCAACAGCCGGAAAGTCGTGGTCTTCGGCAGGCCGGTGCGTTCCATTACGTCGATGAGCGGCAGTTCCTCGCCCAGGTGGCGAAACGCCTTGAGCACCTCGCAGGCGCGCAAGACGGTCTGCGATTCGTTGCGGTCGCCATTTCGGTCGTTGCCGTCGTGGCTCGCACGCATGCCGTCCCGTTCCTGCTTCAAATTGTGGATAGACTCGTTCTCTTCACGCCGGGCCACAATCGTCTCCGTGGTGTTTGAACGTTCAGGCGGTACAGTATATTCCGGGTCGCGGAATTGGCAAGTCCGATTTTCGCACCGGCGCCGCTCCCGGGCGCGACAAGCCGTTTAGAGCAGTTGGGAAGAGGGATTTTTGTTTCGGTAGGAAATGAAGGTGAACCGAGCGGTCGTGATCACAAAGGCAACGGACGGAAACCGTATGGGTCTCCGTCCGCTTTTTCGACTCAAGTCCGGCATCAAAATAGGAGCTTCAAAGAAAGCTGCGCGATGCGAGGCGAGATATCCGACGTGACGCGACCGAAGCTGGCCGAGGACTGCGTCAGGTTTGGGTCGCCCAGGTTGGTGTGATTCACAAGGTTGAAGTATTCGGCGCGGAATTCGAGGTTGGTGTTTTCGCGGCCCAGGCCGAAGTCGCGCTTGAGGCTGCCGTCCCAGTCGATGTAGCGCGGACCGACGAGCGAATCCTTCTTAAGATTGCCGAAGGTGTCGTTGGCGGGGCGAGCGAAGGCAGTGGGATCGAGGTAGTTGGTGCAGGTGGTGGTGGCCGCGGTGCCATAAGTGCAGGCCGAGCCGCCGTAACCGCGGGCAATGCGGTTGGGTACGTCGATGCCGGAGCCGAGCCCAGCGAGAGAGACGTCAGCGCCGATGGTGATGTTGAGTGGATCGCCGCTATGAATACTAGTGATACCGGTGGTCTGCCATCCGTTCACGATCTGGCGGACGGCAAGCGAGCCGTTCTTGAGCTCGGGGAAGTTCCAAACGTAGGAGAAGCTGAGGTTGTTGCGGTGGTCGAAAACGGACGGTCCGTAGTCGAGCCGCTTGAAGTTGGGCACGTAGACAGGGAGCACAAAGGTTTGGCCCGTGCCGGCGCTGGTGACGGCTGTGTCCCAGGGAATGTTGTCGAGGCTCTTGGACCAGGTGTAGTTGATCGTGCCGCTGAGCCCGTGTGAAGCGCGCTCGATTAGCGTGACCTGCAAAGCTTCGTAGTTGGATGTGCCACCCATGTTGGACTCGGGGATGTTGGAGTATCCCTGATAGGGACGGCGGGCATTTTCGTTGCCGGCGGTGTCGGTGCTGCCGTTCTGGACGGAGGGGTTGAGATCGGGGCAGTCGAAGATGTGACTGCCGTGCGAGGCCACGTAAGCAATGCGCGTGCTCATGCTGGTTGTGACTTGCTGTTCGAGGATCAGGTTCCAGTTGTACATGAGAGGAACCTGGAAGTTGCCGGATGGATCGAAGGTGATGAGCGAGAATGGCGAGGTGAAGGTGACGTTAGAGGGCAGCGGCGTAGGCGCGGGGAACGGATTGGCCGTCTTGCCGTAGGGGCTAGAGAAAGTGGCCGTGGCATCGGTGGCAGTGGGGTTCGTGATCGAGTAAGACTCGACGAAGGGCAGGCTGCCGATCCAGCCGTTGTTGAAGAGGTCGTTCATGCGCGTGTCGTAAAACATGCCGGAACCACCGCGGAGGCTGGTTTTGCCGTTGCCGAACAGGTCATAGGCGAAGCCGACGCGCGGCATGAAGTTCCAATATTTGTTGCGCACGCCGTTTGCTGGCATTCCGGTATCGCCCGGGAAGCGCAGGCCGATGGGCGCGTTGGGAAAGACGCTGGAGTGGGTGGCGGAGGCGTAGTAGGCGGGATTGAATTGGCCCATGCGGCCGTCTGCAGATTGCGGGATGAAAGGCTCCCAGCGCACACCGTAGTCGAGCGTGAGCCGGTGATTCGCCTTCCAGCTATCTTGCGCGTAGGCGCCGATGAACTTGCCGGAATTGTTCTGGAAGCTGCCGGATGCCTGGCTGAACGAGCTGAGGTAGCCGAGGAAAAAGCTGGCCATGGCGTTATTGGTGGTGGTGGAGGCGAAGGAGAAGCTGCCGGGCTGGCCGTTGGTGTTGATGACTTCGAGATGACTCAGTTCGCCGTGGAAGCCGAAGGCGATGTTGTGCGCGCCGTGGATCCAGTGCAGATCTTCAGCAACGGTCGTGTTGGAGCGCAGGAAAGTAGCGTGTGGATTCTGGCCGAACGAGAAGTCGCCCGAGACGCTGACGGACTGGAAGGACGGGAACGCAGGCTGCCAGATATTGACGCCGAGCGTGCCCGCGTCGATGCCGCCGGGCAGCGGGCCGCGGATGGAGCTTTCTCGCTGGTAGCTGACGATGAAGCTGTTCAGCAAGTGATCGTTGAAGGTATGCGTTTCTGAGGCCATCGCATTCTGATAGAGAATGTCGGACTGATCCTGATAGGTGAGGTAATTCTTGGGATCGAGGACGCCGACGAGGTGGAACTTGTCAAGGAAGTAGCGCGCCGTCACGCGATCCTTCGCCGTGACTTCCTGGTCGTAACGTCCGATGAGTTCATCGTAGTTTTGCGAGTTGGGCTGCAGGTAGGAGAACGGCGTGCCGCTCGCGGAGGCGACGGGGATGTAGTTGAGGAGAGCAAGCGAGGCTTTGTCGAAGCGCGTCGTCGGAATCGTAGCTACGTAATTGTTGCCGCTCACGTTGGTATACGGGAAACACGCCTTGGACTGCGGATCGACGATGCAGTTGGCCGTGGTGATTGCGCCGCTGGCGGTGAAGGGGAACTGGCCGGCTTCGTTGCCCGTAGAAGCCAGCGAGGCGTCGCTGGAGGTGGTCGCAGAGGTGTCGCGCCAGCGGCTGCCCTGGTAGCCACCGAAGAAGAATCCTTTATTCGCGTGCCAAAGATGAGGAATCTCAAGGGGACCGCCGAAGGTGCCACCGTACTGGTTGCGTTTGAGCGGATCGGTGTAAGGCGTGAGCTTTCCGTTCTGCACCACGGTCGAGAAATGATCGTGGGCGTTGAAGACGCGATTGCGGAGATATTCAAAGAGATCGCCGTGAAACTTTTCCGTGCCGGACTTAGTGATAATGTTCACCACACCGCCTGCATTCTGCCCGTACTCCGCCTGGTAGTTGCTGGTCTGCACGCTGAATTCCTGCAGTGCATCGGGGAACGGGAAGGGAGCGTTGACATTGGTGTACTCGTCAACGTTGTTGCCGCCATCGAGGAGGAAGTTGGTCTGATTCGTACGCGCGCCGTTTGAGGTAATGAGAATGTCGACGGGGAAGGTCTTGGTGTTGCCCTGGTCGATGGAAGCGATGTTGGGCGCGACGTTAATGCCAGGGGTAAGCGTGGTGAGCTGGGCGGCATTGCGGGCGTTCAGCGGCAGCTCATTCACACGGGCAGTGTCAACGACCTGCGACAGCGTGCCGGTGGTGGTATCGACCTGGGGCGCTTCGGTGGTGACGGTGACCGAGGTGGTGGCGCCGCCCACCTTGAGGGAGACGTTGATGGTGAGCGCCTGGTCGGCCTGCAGCGTGGCTCCGCGCTGGGTATAGGCAGCAAAACCGGCGGCGGCGACGTTGATGTCGTACTTCGTGGGCGGTAGCGCAGGGAAGACGTATCCGCCGGAGGCGTTGGTGAGGGCCTCAATGGTGACACCCGTGGCCGACTGCATGGCCGTAACCTTGGCGCCGGCGACCGCTGCGCCGCTGGGATCGACAACGGTGCCCACGATACTTCCAAGCCCCTGAGCACGTGCCGCAGTTGGCACGCCACCGAAGAGCAGCAAGAGAATGGCGAAGGGCGCGAGAGCGGCCCAAACCAATTTGGGCAAAGTTCCGTGCGAGATTCTCATAGTGAGACGAATGCTAGGCAAGCCCCATATCACTGTCAACAATATTTCGCACAGCGGCATATTTATGCTCATTTTATTGTCAAGATTGCATATTTATGCCAAACGTGCGATCGTATTCTTGTGTTTGGCTGGAAGGTGTCGTGTGAACTCGGTACAGTTCGTTCGCGCCGTTAGCCGGCTGAGATACAGGATCAAACCAAGATGGCTCGGAATGACAAAGTTCGGTTAATGACTAAAGTCGCGCGCATGTACTACTCGCAGGGCATTCGACAAACAGAGATTACAGAGCGGCTCAATATCCACCAATCCACTGTTTCGCGGCTATTGAAGAAGGCATACGAAACAGGCATTATCCGAATCAGCGTGACAGTTCCAAGCGGGATTCACTCCGATCTCGAAGAGGCTCTCGAATCGCGCTTCGGATTGCGCGAAGCGGTTGTCGTCGATTCGATAACGAACGACGAAGGGCAGATCGTTCGCGACCTCGGCAGTGCCGGCGCTTACTTCATGGAACTGGCAGTTAAACCCGGCGAAGTGATCGGCATCTCCTCCTGGAGCGCATCTCTGCTGGAGATGACCAATGCCATGCATCCTTCAAAAGTGGGCACAGCGAACAAGGTCGTGCAGATTTTAGGCGGTCTTGGGAACCCCGCCGCGCAAATGCATGCTACCCACCTTACCGAGCGTCTCGCCTTTCTGATCGGTGGCACTGCGGTCCTGCTCCCCGTTCCGGGTGTCACCACTTCCATCGACGCCAAGAAAGTGCTGTTGAAAGAAACCTACGTGCGCTCGGCGATGGAGCTTTTCGATCGAATGGATATGGTCCTAGTGGGTATCGGCGCGGTTGAGCCGTCCCGCTTGCTGGCAAGCAGCGGAAATGTCTTTTCTTCGCAGGAGCTTAACCAACTACGCAAACACGGGGCGGTGGGCGATATTTGCCTGCAGTTCTTTAACGCTGCCGGAGAACCAGTGCGTACCGACCTGACAGAGCGAGTGATCGGCATGTCGCTGCCACAGATTAAAAAGACAAAACGCGTGATCGCGCTTGCGGGCGGGAAACGCAAAGTGGACGCGATACTGGGGGCGTTGAACGGAGGTTGGATCAACGCCCTGATTACTGACAGGTGGACCGCAAAAGCAGTTCTGGATGCAGCGGGCAATTGACGCACGCAGCGACATTGACTGTGACCCTGCTAGTGCATAAGTATGCTGTTCTGCATTTTCATATAGATAATCGCCGCAACATGGAGTAGAAAATACTCTTGACGAATGAATTCCGCGTTTATGAATAAAGCGGCCAGCCTATGAAACCAACGCAAATCGACGACAGCTTAGATTTACAGCAGCGACTATTTCATACAGCCCAAACCGTGCGCATGAGGGCTTTGCAAATGGCCGCCCATGCAAAGCTTGGCCATCCGGGAGGGGATTTGTCTGCGGCAGACGTGCTGGTCGCGCTTTATTTCGCCGTGATGAAAATTGACCCGCGGAATCCAGCATGGCCGCAAAGAGATCGTTTTATCCTGAGCAAAGGGCACTGCGCGGCTGCGCTTTACGCGACATTGGCCGCACGAGGATTCTTTCCGGCTTCGCAGCTCAAGACATATATGGATCCGCTGTCGATGCTGAACGGCCACCCGGATCGCAATAAACTGCCCGGCGTCGAAGCGAATACGGGCCCGCTCGGCCACGGCCTGCCCGTGGCAGTGGGCGCGGCGCTCGCGGCACGCATGAAGAAGGAGTCGTGGCGAGTCTTTGTGTTGACCGGCGATGGCGAGCTGCAGGAGGGCTCCAATTGGGAAGCGGTAATGACGGCGCAGCAGTACGGCCTCGACAACCTGACTGTGATCGTCGACCGGAACCGCATCCAGCAGGGTGATTTCACTGAGAACACGATTCGCATGGAACCGCTGGCCGCACGATTCGCAGCTTTCGGATTCGCGGTTGAGGAAGTCGATGGTCACTCACCCGCAGCACTGCTGGAGTGCTTCTCGCGTCTGCCGCTGGAGCAAGGCAAACCCTCATGCCTGATTGCGCGGACGATCAAAGGCAAAGGCGTTTCCTTTGCAGAAAATAAACCTGCATGGCATCACGGCGTGCCAACCGAAGAGCAGCTTGCCATTGCCGCGGCGGAACTTGGCGTGGAGGTGGCATGGTGAGCGGCGTGACTTCAATATCAGCTGCGCCGCAGCTCTTCGACTGCCGCGACGCGTATATGAGTGCGCTGGAAGAGATGGCTGAGGCCGACGAACGAGTGTGCGCCGTGGCCAACGATTCGCTGTCGTCGGCGAAGCTCAAGAGTTTCAAGGTGAAATTCCCTGACCGCTTTGTAAATGTGGGCATAGCAGAACAGAACATGGTGGGCGTGGGTGCGGGTCTGGCCAACGGTGGAATGATCCCCTACGTTTGCGGAGCGGCGTGTTTCCTGACGGCGCGCGCCATGGAGCAGGTGAAGGTTGACCTTGCCTATACGAAGGCGAACGTGAAGTTGTGCGCGATGTCGCCGGGGATGGCATACGGTCAGCTCGGGCCGACACACCACTCCATCGAGGATCTCGCATGGATGCGGGTGATTCCCAATCTCGCGGTGATTGTGCCGGCAGATCCCGTGGAGACCGCGTCGGCCATGCATTACTCGCTCATCCATCAGGGGCCGATGTTTTTGCGCATTGCTCGCATGCCGGTGCCGCGCGTGCACGGCGAGGGCTACAGATTCGAGCTAGGCAAAGCAGTGCGTCTTCGTGAGGGCACGGACGTGACGTTGATCGCCAACGGCCTGATGGTGAGTCGAGCGCTGGATGCAGCTCGAGCACTTGAGGGGCGCGGCATCTCAGCGCGAGTGCTGAATATGAGCACGGTAAAACCGCTGGACCGCGAGGCAATTGTCGATGCAGCTCGCGCCACGCGAGGGATCGTGACTGCCGAAGAGGCGCTTGCGGCGGGCGGCCTGGGCGGAGCTGTGGCCGAGGTTTTGGCCGTCGAGCATCCCGCGCCCATGCGCATTCTGGGCGTTCCCGACACGTTTGCTCCCACGGGCACAGCGGAGTTTCTGCTTGAACATTTCGGGTTGACGGCGGCGAGTATTGAGCGCGCGGCGCTGGATCTGATGAAGACCGAGGCGTAAATGGCAAGCGAATGGATTCTGGCGATCGACCAGGGCACGACCAACACCAAAGCCTTGTTGGTCGATCGCGAGGGACGAACAGTCTATCGCAATTCGGCTCCGGTTGGGATCCTGCTGCCACAGCCTGGATTCGTTGAGCAAGATCCGCACGAGCTTTGGCAGTCGGTGGTGCAGGTCATTGAGGAGTGTGTCGGGCACGCGAAACGGGAAGGCGCGAGGATCGCGGGCATCGCTCTCACAAATCAGCGCGAGACTGCGGTTGCGTGGCGACGCAAAGGAGGCAAAGGCACCGCGTCGGGAGAGCCAGTGAGAAATGCGATTAGCTGGCAATGCCGCCGCTCTGCGCCGGTGTGCGATCGCCTTCGCGCCGATGCCTATACGATCCAATCCATCACCGGCCTCCCACTCGACCCGCTCGTAAGCGCCACCAAGTGGGCGTGGATTTTCGAACAATGGCCCGAACTTCGCGCACCGGCCGAATCCGGCGATCTGCTTCTCGGGACAGTCGATTCGTGGCTGCTTTATAACCTGACAGCGGGCCAGGTCCACGCGACCGATCACACGAACGCATCGCGGACGGCGCTGCTCAGCCTGGCCACGCTTGAGTGGGAGCCCGCGCTTCTTGAACTTTTTCGGATTGCGCGCGCGGCTCTGCCGGTGGTGCGGCCATCGAGCGGTATCTTTGGGACGTGTTCTGCGATTCATGGGCTGGATGATGTGCCCATTGTGGCGATGATTGGCGATTCGCATGCGGCACTCGTGGGTCACGGGTGCTACGCTCCCGGCACAGTGAAGGCGACGTATGGCACCGGCTCCTCACTGATGATGCTCACGCCGGGACTGGTTGCTGAGGCGAAGCATCTCGCACGCACCGTGGCGTGGTCAGCCACTGGCGGCGCGCACTTTGCGCTCGAAGGAAACGTCGCAATGAGCGGAGCGGCGGTGCAATGGGTTGGCGAATTTCTTGGCCTTGCCCATCCCATTGAAGACACTGCGGCGCTTGCGGCGACTGTTCCTGATTCCGCGGGACTGATTCTCGTGCCGGCGATGGTCGGGCTGAGTGCGCCACATTGGGACTCGGACGCTCGCGGCGTGATTGCGAACCTCGAACGCTCGCATACTGCCGCACATCTTGCTCGCGCCGCTATCGATGCGATCGCTTTTCAGGTTGCCGACGTTCTGGAGACCATGGAAGACACCGCGCAGGTCAAGCTTCCGGCTTTGCTGGCCGACGGCGGCGCGACGCGCAACGACGCGCTGATGCAGATGCAGTCCGACACTATCGGCCGCCCGGTGCATCGCTCCGCGCAGGAAGATCTTTCGGCGCGTGGCGCGGCGATGCTGGGCGGGATCGCGCTTGGTTGGTGGCGTGGACTCGACGAGTTGGCTGCGCTTCCGAAGAGTGGGCGGTCGTTCGAGCCGAACATGGATGAAAAAGATCGCCAGAGATTGCGAGATGCCTGGAGGCTCGCGGTGAGACGCGCCCGGCTCAGAGCGGAGCGTGCCGCGTGAGCCAGGCGAATCAGGGAGGGGGCGAGGTCATTCTCGAAGCGCGCAGCATCACTAAGCGCTATCCGGGAGTCGTCGCACTGAACCGCGTCAACTTTCGCGTCTATCGGAACCAAGTAAATGTACTGATTGGCGAGAATGGCGCCGGGAAATCGACGCTGATGCGCATCCTGGCCGGAGTGGAGACTGCGGATGAGGGCGAGCTTTTATTGGAGGACCGCCCGATCGTGCTTGATTCGCCACGCGATGCCGCAGCGCACGGAATTTCCATCGTTCATCAAGAATTGCTGGCACTTACCAATCTGAATATCAGTGAAAATATTTTTGCCGGTCGCGAGCTGTGCCGTGCGGCGATGTTTGTGAATCAGTCCGCCGAAGACGTGCGCTCTTCGGCAGCACTGAGCCGCTTACGCAAGCCGATGGAAGTAACAACCGAGACCGGAAGGTTGTCGCTTGGATGCAGGCAGGTGGTTGAAATCGCGCGCGCTCTCGACCAGGGGTCGAAGATTCTAATTCTGGATGAGCCAACGTCCGCGCTCTCCGCTTCGGAGGCTGAGTCGCTCTTCGACGTGATCGGGGACCTGAAGCGGTCGGGAGTAACCATCATCTACATCTCGCATCGCCTGCACGAGCTGCTCCATCTTGGCGACCGGTTTACCGTGCTCCGCTCGGGCCGCCAGGTCGGCGAGGCGGCGCGCACCGATGTGACGCGGCAGTGGATTGTGGAACGGATGTCGGGCCGCAAGGAATCAGACACCGGCGTGGCGCCGGATGCAGCCTCCGTGAAGCCAATCGCGCTCTCGGTGAGCGGCCTCAATCTTTCCGGTTCCGCGGGTGATGAAGAGGTGCAGGCAGCTTTGCGCGATGTGAGCTTTTCTCTCCGGGAAGGCGAGATTCTGGGAATCTACGGATTGCTGGGAGCGGGGCGAACGGAGCTCGTGGAAGCTCTTGCCGGACTGCGACCAATTGCGTCCGGGCAGATTGCACTCAGGGACCATAAAGTTCATGTCGACAGCGTGCGAAGCGCATTGAAGGCGGGAATCGTGCTGATGCCCGAGGATCGCCAGCGGGATGGCTTGTTCCCCGATCTTTCGATTCGCGAGAATGTGGTGATGGCTGCGCCGCGGCGCTTTTTTGTCTCGCGCGGCGAAGAAACGATGCGTGTGCGCCAGCTAGCAAACGATCTGCATATCGCGTTGACTGACATCGAGCTTCCCGTAACGACTCTCTCAGGCGGTAATCAGCAAAAAGTACTGCTGGCGCGCTGTTTGATGTGCTCGCCGGCGGTCTTGCTGATGGACGAACCCACGCGCGGTGTAGACGTGACCGCGAAAGCGGAGATCTACGGCCTTTTGGGCGAGCTGGCTGCAAAGGGGCTGAGCATCATTTTTACGTCGTCGGAGATTGAAGAGACTCGCGCGCTAGCACACCGTGTGCTTGTGCTTTGCCAGGGACGAATCTCCGCCGCGTTCTCGCGCGATGAACTGAGCGATGAAGGATTGTTTGCCGCGGCCAGTCCCACTGTTGCATTAGCAGAAAATGCTGCGGCTGCGCAATCTCTTACGCCGAAAGGACCCGTATGAGCACTTCCGTCCGCGCCCTCAGCGGTACTGACCGTGTCGCGTGGGCGACGGCCCGCGTTGCTCTACTCTTTCTGCGCGCGCGGGCAATTCTGGTGTTGGTGCTGCTCCTGATTTTCTTTTCTGCTCTCGCGCCCGAGTTTTTCACTGCCAACAATCTGTCGATTCTGACCAAGCATGTGGCGATCACTGCGCTTTTGGCAGTCGGGATGACGTTTGTAGTGATTACCGGCGGAATCGACCTTTCAGTCGGTTCGATTGCCGGATTAGGCGGTATGGTGGCGGGGTACCTGCTCACGCAGGGAATCTGGTTCGGTGGAGCGGCGCACTATCCGCCGGTAGCGGCCGTAGTACTGCTTACTGTGTGCGCATGTATTTTGGTAGGCGTACTGAATGGCTGGCTGGTTGCGAAGGCAGGTGTTGCGCCGTTCATTGCAACACTCGGCACACTTTATATCGCGCGCGGTGCGGCGATGCTCATCTCCAATGGAAAAACCTTTCCCGGCCTTGGCGGCACGGTAACACGCGGCAATACCGGCTTTCCTGCGTTCGGGCAGAGTTTTCCCTTGCACGTTCCCGCTCCGGTCTGGATGATGATGGCGCTGTTTGCCATCGCGGGGGTGGTGGCGGCCAAGACGCCGTTTGGGCGACATGTTTATGCGATTGGAGGCAACGAGCGCGCCGCGCGGCTGGCGGGCATTCGCGTGGCACGCGTGAAGCTGGCAACCTATATTTTTTCGGCACTGGGTGCGGCGCTGGTCGGCCTGATCATTGCGGCGCAGCTAGAGTCGGCGCACCCTGCGACTGGCGAGAGTTTTGAACTCAATGCGATTGCCGCTGTGGTGCTGGGTGGAACCTCGTTGATGGGAGGCCGTGGCTCGGTCACAGGATCGCTGATCGGCGCATTTGTGATCGGCGTTCTTGCCGACGGACTCGTGATGCTGGGCGTATCGGAATTCTGGCAAATGGTGATCAAGGGTGTCGTAATCGTGCTGGCGGTGGGACTTGACCAGCTCCAAACGCGCTTGCAGGCGAGGATTCTGCCCTTTCTGACAACCGCAAATTCAGAGGCTGGCGAGTCATGAGGCGTCGTGATCTTGCGGCGTGGGCGTGCATAGCTGCGGTTTCTCTGGTGTTCGCCGGCTGTCATCGCACTGAGTACCGCAAGAGATTGATCGTGATTATTGTTCCTTCGCAGGATAATCCTTATTTCAAGGCTGAAGCCGATGCCGCCGCGGCTCGGGCTTTGGCAATTGGCTATCGGGTGCGTGTAGATGCGCATGAAGATGATGCGTACAACCAGGACAATCTCGTAGACGCGGCAATCGCCTCGAACGCCGCCGCGCTCATTCTGGATAACGCAGGCGCGGACGCAACCATTGCCGCGGTTCGCCGTGCCACAAAAGCAGGCATCGCAGTGTTTCTCATCGACCGCGAGATTGATGCGACCGGGATCGCGAAGGCGCAGATCATTTCAGACAACGATCAGGGAGCACGGCTGGTGGCGGCCGAGTTTGTGCGCGTGATGGACGGAAAGGGCGACTATGCCGAGCTGCTTGGAAAAGAATCCGATACCAACGCGCAAATTCGCACAAAGGGATTTCATACAGTGCTGGATAAATATCCGGGGCTGAAGCTCGTGGCCGCGCAATCTGCCAACTGGTCGCAGGAAGAAGCGTTTCAGAAGACGGAAACTATGCTGCAGGCGCACGGCGACATCACGGGGATCATTGCAGGGAACGACACGATGGCGCTCGGCGCTGCCGCGGCGGTGAAATCCGCGGGTCTGAAAAATGTTCGAATCACCGGATTCGACGGCAGTCCCGACGCGATCGAGGCAATCAAAGCCGGCGAGCTGCAAGCGACCGCTCTGCAACCCGCGGGGTTCATCGCACGCCTCGCCGTTGACGAGGCTGACAGCTTTCTGAAGACCGGTTCGACGGGCAAGCCGGAGCTGCAGATTATCCCGTGCGACCTGGTGACGAAAAGCAATGCGGACGACTATCGCAACTTCGAAAGGGTAAGGTGAAGGTTCATGGTGAACACCACATGTCTTGGAGTGATCGTAGGCAATCGCGACTTCTTTCCGGATGTGCTCATCTCCGAAGCGCGCCGCGATTTGACGAAGCTCTTTGCCGAGCTTGACATCGAGCCGGTGTGGCTTTCGCCAGAGGAGAGCAAGCTGGGTGCCGTGGAGACCTGGGCCGACGCGCAAAAGTGCGGTGAGCTGCTGCGGCGGAATCGCGATCGCATCGACGGCATTCTGGTGTGCTTGCCGAATTTTGGCGATGAAAAGGGAGTTGCCGACTCGATCCGTCTCGCTGATACACACGTTCCCGTTCTCGTGCAGGCCTGCCCTGACGATCTCGATCAGTTCGGGCTCGATCGGCGTCGCGACGCTTTCTGCGGAAAGATCTCAGTGTGCAACAATCTTCGTCAGTACCGGATCAAGTTCTCGCTCACTCGCGATCATACGGTCGCGATCTTCGACGCGCGCTTCCGCGAGGATCTGGTGCAGTTCACGAGGACCTGCAAGGTGGTTCGCGGCCTGAGCCGCGTGCGAATTGGGGCCGTAGGCGCGCGCCCCAACGCATTTAACACCACGCGCTTCAGTGAGAAACTGCTCGAAGCCGCGGGCATTACGGTAAATACGATCGATCTCTCCGAGGTCTTTGGCAATGCCGCCAAGATTTCGAGTGACGACAAGCGCGTGCTGCAGCGGATCGAGCAGATCCGGTCCTATGCCGATGCTTCAAAGGCTCCCGACGAAGCGATCGTGCGCATGGCCAAGTTTGCGCTTGTGGTGGACGACTGGATGCAATCGCTCTCGATCACGGCTACGGCCGTGCAGTGTTGGAGTTCGCTGCAGAAGAACTTCGGCGTCAATGTGTGCACCATCATGTCGATGATGAGCGAGCAGATGCTGCCGTCGGCGTGCGAAGTGGACATTGCCGGCGTGGTGGGGATGTATGCACTGCAGCTAGCGAGCGGTACACCCAGCGCGCTGGTGGACTGGAACAACAACTATGGCGGCGACCCGGAGAAGTGCGTGTTTTTCCATTGCGGAAACTGGGCCAAGGAATTTCTGCCCGACATCCGCATTGCCACAGCGCCGATTCTGGGAACGACGCTGGGGGAAGAAAACACTTTCGGTGCGCTGGAAGGGCGGACGCAAGCTGGGCCGGTGACCTTCGGACGCGTGAGCACCGACGATCTCACAGGCAAAATCACAGCTTATGTGGGCGAAGGCGAGTTCACCGAAGATCCGCTGGAAACATTCGGAACGCGCGCGGTTGTGAGGGTGCATGCGCTGCCGGCGCTGATGCATATGATTTGCCAGAACGGGTTTGAGCACCACGCCGCCATGAACCGCAGCCATTGCGCCGCCGCTGTCGCCGAGGGTCTTGGCCGCTATCTCGGCTGGCAGACGCACCACCACAACCGGCAGGCTGGGCTGCCACCGTTGCCGTAAGTGCTGGACAGAATCACGGCACATGCGTGAATGTGGAAGAGATGAATCGCCGAGCCTTTTGCCTTTCTGCCTCTGTCGTCGCCGTTTCAACCCGCGCCCGAGGGCTCGCCGAGCTTGTTCCTTCGGCCTCGGCTAACGCGCCTTTAATCACAGCGGCTGAGATTGAGCGCATTGATCGCGATCGGATTCTGCGCGCAGCGAACGAGTATCTTTCGCAAGCACCGATTACCATTACGGCAACTTCTTCTCCACGCAGTAAAGGCGGCAAGCACGACTATTTTTCGGAAGGCGACTACTGGTGGCCGGACCCAAAAAATCCCAACGGCCCCTATATCCGGCGAGATGGATTTTCCGATCCGCAAAACTTCAACGATCATCGCGAAGCGCTCATTCGGCTGAGCCTGATTGTGCCTGCGTTGACGGTGGCGTGGCTCATTACCGAGGAAAAGCGCTACGCGGAGCACGCGGCACTGCACCTGCGCGCGTGGTTTGTTGACCCAGCCACGCGAATGAATCCATCGCTTGAATATGCGCAGGCGATCTGTGGGGTATCGCCTGGGCGTGGCACAGGCATCATCGACACATTGCACCTGGTTGAGGTGGCGCAGGCGGCGCGGCACATCGAAAAGGCGCAGGTGATGACGGCTGCTGATTTTGCCGCCGTGCGCGCGTGGTTCACGGAGTACCTGCTTTGGATGCGCTCTTCAAAGAACGGGCAGGAAGAGGAGGCTGCGAAGAACAATCACGGCACCTGCTGGGCAGCGCAGGTGGCGGCGTTTGCAGCATTCACCGGAAATGAAGACGCGATGGCACTTTGCCGCGAACGATTCCGCGACCATCTTTTGCCAGATCAGATGGCGGCCGACGGCAGTTTTCCACTCGAGCTAGCGCGCACCAAGCCTTACAGTTACTCGCTTTTCGACCTGGACATGCTGGCGATGGTGTGCGTGATCGCCTCGGCCGCTGGAAATGCGCGCGATAACCTGTGGGAGTTTGCTCTGCCCGACGGAAACCGTTACAAGAAGGCCGTCGATTTCATGTACCCGTTCATCGAGGACAAGAGCAAGTGGCCCTTCGCGCACGACGTGGAGTACTTCGACGATCTGCCCAACCGACAGCCGAGCCTGCTGTTTGCCGGGCTAGCCTATCGCGAACCGAAATACATCGCGCTCTGGCGCAGGCTGCCGCCCGATCCTAAGACTGCCGAGATCATCCGCAACTTTCCAGTGCGCCAACCGGTGCTTTGGGTGAGGCCGGTTTAAGCATTGCGTCATCACATGTTGATTCGGCCCGGCGACCGCTTAGCTGCGGCACGAACGGTGTGATAGGATTCCGTCGATAAGCCGGGGAAAATGCCAGGAGTCAAGATGCGCGAGCGCAGGGTGGGAATCGTCATGAACGGCGTGACCGGACGCATGGGGCTCAATCAGCATCTGGTTCGGTCGATCCTGGCGATTCGCAAGCAAGGCGGCGTGAAACTCGACGACGGCAGCGTGCTGATGCCGGACCCGATCCTGGTCGGCAGGAACGAGGAGAAGCTAAAAAGCATCGCCGCCGAGCATGGACTGGCACGATGGAGCACCGACCTAAAACGGGCACTTGGCAATCCGGAGGACACAATCTATTTCGACTCCGGTGCGACCGGGTTGCGCGAGCAGAATGTGCTGAAGGCGATCGAGGCGGGAAAGCATGTTTACTGCGAGAAGCCGCTTGCGACGACGCTCGAGAGCGCAATCAACCTGGCGCGCGCCGCGCAAAGAGCCGGCGTGAAGCACGGCGTGGTGCAGGACAAGCTGTTTCTGCCCGGCATTCGAAAGCTGCGCAGATTGATCGAAGAGGGATTTTTCGGGCGCATTCTTTCGGTGCGCGGCGACTTTGGCTACTGGGTGTTTGAGGGGACCGATCAAGCACCGCAGCGGCCATCATGGAATTACAAGAAGGAAGAAGATGGCGGAATCATTCTGGATATGTTCTGCCACTGGCGCTACGTCTTGGATCACACGTTCGGCGCCGTTCGTGCTCTGTCGTGCACCGGTGAGACGCACATTCGCGAGCGCGTGGACGAGGCAGGCAAGGCGTATCAATGTACGGCCGAAGATGCGGCGTATGGGATGTTCGAATTGGAGGGCGGAATCTTCGCGCAAATCAATTCGTCGTGGACGACGCGTGTATATCGCGACGAATTGCTGAGCCTGCAGGTGGACGGCACGAAGGGAAGCGCTGTGGCAGGGTTGCGCGAATGCAAGGTGCAGGATCGCGCGCACACGCCGCGGCCGGTGTGGAATCCGGACATGCCCAATCCATTTCAGTTCCGCGAGCTTTGGACAGCGATTCCCGATGGCGCCGAGTTCGACAACGCATTCAAGGTGCAGTGGGAAATGTTTCTGCGCCATGTTGTTTCGGACTCACCGTTCTCCCATGATTTCCTGGACGGCGCGCGCGGGGTGCAACTGGCGGAACTGGCGATGACTTCGTGGCGCGAGCGTCGTTGGATGGATGTTCCTGAGATTTCTCCTGAAATATTGAAAACGGCATAATTGCTCCGCAAAGGTATGAGCAAATCGTCATGGCAGACAAGGCACGGCTCTCGCTGAATCAGATTACGACGGCTAACTGGAGTGTGGCCGAAGCGGTGGAAGGCTGCGTGCGTCACGGCGTGAGTTCGATTGCATTATGGCGGCACAAGATCGAGGAAGCAGGCCTCGCCAACTGCGTGCGCGCAGTGAACCACGCCGGTTTGCGTGTCTCGAGCGTTTGCCGCGGCGGGATGTTTCCCGCGCCGACGGAAACAGAGCGGAAGAAAAACATCGAAGATAATTTTCGCGCTGTAGACGAGGCGGCGGCGCTGAAGGCAGATTCCCTTGTGTTGGTGGTGGGGGGATGCGCAGGGATTGGTCTTGATGATGCGCGCAAAATGGTTGCTGATGGAATTGCCGCGCTTGTTCCCTATGCTCGGGAGCGTGGAGTGCGCATCGGGCTGGAACCGCTGCATCCCATGTATGCTGCGGAGCGATCCGTGCTGGTCACGATCGATCAGGCACTCGGGCTCGCAAAGCATTATGATGCAGGCGAGGTCGGCGTCATTCTAGATACATTTCACATCTGGTGGGATCCGCGAGTTGAGAAATCGATTGCGGAGGCTGCGGGGAGGATTTTCGGTTTTCACGTGTCGGATTGGCTGGTTCCACTGCCTGACGTGCTGATGGGCCGGGGACTGATGGGGGATGGAGCGATCGACAATCGCGCGCTTCGGATGCTTGTGGAGCAAGCGGGGTACGACGGGCCGATCGAAGTGGAGATTTTCAATCGCCTGCTGTGGGATTCTGATCCCGACAAGGTTCTGACTCAAGTAATCGAACGATTCGAAAAGTACGTATAGCGAGTGAGGACGCAGGTGAAGGCGAATGACAGCATTACACCGCAGGAACTAGCGCCGGCGATACAGCGCGCAGTTGGTTTGGCGTCGGAAAAGACGCTGAGGCTGGAACGGCGCTGGAACGTTCACGGATGCGCGCCGGTGTTTACGGCGGAGGGACACTACACGGCACGCAATTGGACGCAGTGGACGCAGGGTTTTCAATATGGCAACGCGCTGCTCTGCTTCGAGATGGATGGCGACCATGAGTTGCTGGAGTCGGGGCGGCGGCACGTTGTGGCCGATATGGCCGAACACCTGACGCACACCGGCGTTCACGATCATGGATTCAACACCATTTCGACTTACGGAAATCTGCGGCGGCTGATGTTGTCTGGCCGCATTGAGAGCAGCGAATGGGAGGCGAGATTCTACGATCTGGCGCTGAAGGCGAGCGGAGCGGTGCAGGCTGCGCGCTGGACAAGCCTTCCCGATGGTCGCGGGTACATTCGTTCCTTCAATGGCAGCCACTCGCTGTTTATTGACACCATGCGGACGCTGCGCGTGTGCGCGATGGCACATGTTCTGGGGCACACGCTGCTGGGTGAACAGGATGAACGCATCAACCTGCTCGGCCGCCTGCTTGCGCATGCGCAGACTTCGGCACAGTACAACGTTTACTACGGCGAGGGACGCGACCATTACGACACGCCGGATCTGCGAGGGCGCACGGCGCACGAGGCGATTTTCAATCCGACGAGCGGCGCGTTTCGCTGCCCATCGTCGCAGCAGGGCTACTCCCCGTTCACCACGTGGACACGGGGGCTGGCATGGGCAATGCTGGGCTTCGCCGAAGAATTGGAGTTTATCCAATCGCTCGCGGTGGGAGAATTCGGAACGGACGGGGTTCCGGAAAGGGCGGAGGCTTGCACGATGCTGGAGCGCGCAGCCCGGGCAACGTGCGACTTCTACATTGGGCAGGCGAGCGCGAGCGATGGCATCTGCTATTGGGATTCAGGGGCGCCGGGGTTGCAGATGTTGGGTGACTGGCGGGGGCAGGCGGCGGATCCATATAACGACTACGAGCCGGTGGATTCCTCGGCGAGCGCGATCGCGGCGCAGGGGCTGATCCGGTTCGGGCATGCCTTGGGCGATGGCGGCAGGGCTTACATGCAGGCGGGATTGACAGTGCTGCGGCGGCTGCTGGAAGAGCCGTATCTCTCGACTGATTTGCATCACGAGGGGATCCTGCTGCATAGCGTCTACCACCGGCCGAATGGTTGGGATTATGTTCCTCCTGGAAGGAAGATTCCTTGTGGCGAGTCGAGCATGTGGGGGGACTATCATCTGCTGGAGGCGATGCTGCTAGTAGCGAAGATGGCAGAGGGGAGCTACTACACGTTCTTCGAGGCCTGAACGGCGAAGCGCGGGAAAGGATGGGAATGGCGAAGGGAAGCAAGGTTGCGCTTGTGACCGGAGGCGCGCGCGGCATTGGGTTGGGGATCGCGCGCAGGCTAGCGCAAGACGGGTTCGCGGTAGCGATTTCAGGGCGCCGAACGGCGGAAGACACGCGGGCGGCACTGGATGCGATCAAGGAAGACAGCGATGCCATCTATGTGCAGGCGGACGTAGCGGACGGGGCGGCGCGGGCACGACTGCTGCTGGAGATCGAGGAACGGTTTGGCCGGCTCGATGTGCTGGTGAACAACGCGGGCATCGCGCCGCGCATGCGGGCAGACATTCTGGAGTCGCGCGAGGAGCACTTCGACGAGGTGATGGCCACCAATCTCAAGGGTCCCTACTTCCTGACGCAGGCGGTTGCGGGGTGGATGGTGCGGCAGCGCGAGAGCGTGGGAGCAGAGCATCGCGCCATCATCAATATCGGTTCGATCTCGGCGACCGTAGCGAGTGTGAATCGCGGCGAGTATTGCCTGTCGAAGGCGGGCGTGGCAATGGCGACGCGACTGTGGGCGGTGAGACTGGCTGAATATGGAATCGGTGTATACGAGGTGAGGCCGGGAATCATCGAGAGCGAGATGACGGCGGGCGCACACGCAAAGTATGACGCGCTGATCGAAGGCGGGCTGCTAGTGGAGAAGCGATGGGGAGAGGCGTCGGATGTGGCGAGCGCGGTAAGCGTGCTGGCGCGCGGGGATCTGCCTTATGCGACCGGCGCGTTGATTGTGGTTGACGGTGGATTGACGCTGGCGCGGTTGTAGCGGAGGCCATTCTGACGGAGCGACCAGGGAAGACACCGCGCGCGGGACGATGGGAATTCGCAGTTGCGTCGGGAATTCTCGGATGGATTCTCGATGCATATTATTTTTTCATTCTGATTTTTTTAGTGGATGCGCTGGCCGCGAGGTTTGCGGTAAGCAAGGCCGCCGTGGTGTGGTCGATCACGGTGACGCTGGCGACGCGGCCGCTGGGGGCGGTGATTCTGGGCTGGCTGGCGGATCGCTATGGGCGGCGGGGTCCGCTGATCGGGTGTGTGCTCTTCTTCTCGATCGTGTCGGCGGTGACGCCGTTTGCGCCGAATTACAGCGCATTTTTGATTTTGCGCGCGCTGTATGGCGTGGGCATGGGTGGTTACTGGGGCATTGGGGCGTCGCTGGTGATCGAGAGCTCGCCGATACGGTGGCGGGGGTTGTTCAGCGGGATTCTGCAGGCGGGTTATACATTCGGCTACCTGGTAGCGGCGGCGGTGATGCCGGTGATTGTGCCACGCTTTGGCTGGCAGTGGGTTTTCCTGGGCGGGCTGCTGCTGGCGGCTCCGATTGCGGTGTTGACGATGCTTGCAGCTGAGCCGCAGGCGTGGCGAAGCAACCAGGTGAGCGGACTCGGCGAAGCGGCGCGCGCTGTTTGGGATCACAAAGGAGAGTTCGTTTATCTCGTGGCGCTGATGACAGCGATGACGTGTTTCTCGCATGGATCGCAGGATCTGTATCCGGATTTTCTGCGCACGGTGCACGGATTTTCAGGATTGACGATTTCGAACCTGGCGATCTTCTATAACGTAGGAGCGATTTTGGGAGCGCTCACGATCGGGCTTCTTTCAGAAAAGATTGGCCGGCGATGGAGCATCATGGTTGCGCTCGGCGTGGCGTTGTTGGCGCTGCCGGCGTGGGCGTTTGGCGCGTCGCTCGCGGCGATGGCGGCTGGGGCTTTTGTGATGCAGTTCGGAGTGCAGGGAGTCTTCGGCGTGATTCCCGCGCACCTGAATGAGCTTTCTCCGCCGACGGTGCGGAGCCTGTTTCCGGGCGTGGTGTACCAGCTCGGCATGGTGATCGGCGCGCCGTCGGTCGGCATCGAGTTTGCGCTGCGGCGGCGTTTGGGATACGGATGGGCGCTGGCGGCGTTTGAAGCGGCGACGATTGCGGCGCTTGTTCTGCTTTTCGGGCTGGGGCCGGAAAGGAAGGGCAGGGAGCTGTGAAGCGGGGAACAAGGGAACAAAGGAACAGAAAAACAGGGAGCGAGGGAGCGGAGCTAGCGGAGTTGGCGGAGTTGGCTAGTAGCATATGCGTTCCTGGTCCACAGTCTCACAGTTTCACAGGAGGGTACCCCCCACCCCTTTTTGGGGACAAGTGCTTTCCTTTCAATCGTTTGTACCCTTGATCTCTGGCTGCAACCCGATGATATCAAAGGGGTTAGACCGTAAGTTCCCGATCTAAAGGGCTTACGGGGTGTTTTCTGGCCATTTTCCGGTTCCGGTGCTGTTTTTGACGCGAAAACCTATTTCGCGGCGCGGCGTCTCCGCCGCGGAGCTGACCTGAATGAACGCTAATGGTTTGATTGTGCGCCTAAAGCGCGAAACTAAATGCAAACAAAATTGCAGAGTCATGGGGCCGGGATCAGGCGGCGAATCAGAGGGTTAGCGAGCGAGCGAGTTTACATTCGGAGGTCTGAGGGGTTGACATGGCTTTGGGGTGAAGCAGTGAGCGGGCGTTGCGCATTGACCGCGCGATACCCCACCCAAGCAGAGCTTGGACGGGGCACCCCTTTTTCGAATTGAGTTGAGAGTGGGGAGTTGGGGTTCGTGGTATCCCACCCTAGCGACAAAAACAAAGACGTCGCGAGGGTGGGGCACCCCTTTTTCGAGTTGAGTTGAGAGTGGGGAGTTGAGATTTGTGGTATCCCACCCTGGCGACAAAAACAAAGACGTCGCGAGGGTGGGGCCACCCGGTTAATTGACCGTGACAGTGAAGGTCGTGAATACGTTCGGACTTACGGACGGGTTGGGCGTTGCAGTCACCGTATAGGTGTAGGTGCCAGCCGTTGTGCCCGGATCTGTTGGGGTTGTGCCGCCGCCTCCGCTGCTGGTACTGCCGCCACCACCGCAGCTTGAGAGCGCGCCAAGCGTGACCATGGCGAAGAGGACGGCCAGCATGGAGCGCCAGCTACGACGCCGCGCGGGGATGCCGAAGAAGACGAGCAAGGCGAGGACTGCTCCAGTGCCCGCGCCCAACCATCTCTCGCCCGGAAGCTTGGGGCGTGCGAGCGCCGCGGTTGTTTTGGCCGTGGTGCCGATGGTGAACGTCACGGTCCCGCTGGTGGTGGTCGAGTTCAGCGTAACCTGCGTGCCGCTGCCACCGCCGGTGCAGGTACTGCCATCGCCGCCGCTTGCCGTGGTGCCCGACTGCGCGCAGGTCAGTGCCACCGTACCGATGTAGCCGTTCACCGCGCTAATGGCGACGGCTACCGTGGCTGTTTGGCCCGGCGTTACGCTGGACGAGCTGGGCGTACCTGGCACCAACTTGATCGTCGCGCCGGTCACCTGGGCGGTATTCTGCCCCGCGGCATAGTGAATATCACCGCTATATTGGGCGGTTAGGGTTACCGTTCCTGAACTCAGCGAACCGGCTGGAATCGTGAAAACGCAACTGCTAGCGCTTGTGCAGGGGGTCGTTCCGATGGTCTCAGTGGTTGCCGTGTAGCTGCTGCCCGATGCGCTGAGGGTGATGAATCCTGTGGGTGTGCCGCCCGAGCCGCTCACGGAGACCGTGACGCTGATCGTGGAGCTGGTTTGTGCCGGCGTGACGGTGATAGTGGGCGTGAGCAGGCTGACGTTGGACACGGTCACTTGGCCCGTGCCGGTCTCGGCTGCATAGTTCGAGTCGCCGTTGTAGGTCGCTTTCAAAGTGTCGACTTGGCCAGTTGCACTGCCGGGCAAGCTATTGGCCGGGATCGTGAATGTATAGGAGCCGCCGTTGTTCAGCGAGTTGGATGCAGTGTAGGTCGATCCGGAGGCAGTCAGCGTTACAGTTCCTGTAGGCGTGACGGTCTGGCCGTTGGGATCCTTGAGTGTACCGTTGCCCGCGACGGTTACTGTGGCGTCGAGCAAGTTGTCCGTGTTGATGGTGGTAGACGATGGCGTTACGGTCACGGTGGCCTGCGACAGCCCGACGATGGCAGTCCAGGCGTTGACTACGTTGGCCACATTGAGCGAGCCAAGCCCTGTTGCCCGGTCGTAGCCCGCTGTCGCGCTGTAGCCCGGCAGAATGCCGAAGTAATCTCCGGTGTGAGCTACGGTACAGTTCGGAGAAGGCGTCGTCACATATCCGGCATAGTCGCACGCCATGGCGTTGGTGCCCTGATCGACGTCGTTGAAATAGCAGTTGCTACTTGTCGTGGCGCTTTCAGCGCTGCAACTGCCATAGTTCTGCTTCGTCGCAAGCGCATACAACTCCGCATTTGGGCTGCCTTGGGCTGCGCCGGTCTTCTGGTTGATGAGCGCCATTACGCCGGCCATCGCCGGCGTCGCCACCGAAGTGCCGCCAACTTCCTCGGCGAACGGTTCAGAAGAAGTGGAATAAGTACACTCCGGGTCTTGTGACGCTGCCGACACGCAGAAGAGGTAGGCGCTGCTTGAAAGAAATCCGTCCGAGGCAAAAAAGCTCACGTCAGGAATGTCGCGCACGCCGTCACCTGGGATGCCGGAGATGCCCGTCTGCCAGGAGGGCTTGGACCATCCGTTGTTCGTGATCGCGATGTTTCCGTTGGAGGCGCCGGTGGATGTGGAACCGGCGGTGCAGGTTCCGACGGCGGTCGAAGTGGTGGTGCTTACGACGCAATTGCTGGCACCACCGCCGCTGCCCACTGTGTCGACAAGGTCCAGGAACACGCCGTCGCCGCTTTGCTGGAGCTCACTCGCGTAGTATCCGATGGCGTTGCAGGACGTTTCGGCGTCGGTCACGGAAATCGACTGGTTGCCACTTCCGGTATAAGGCGTTCCCTTGAAGAAGCTCACCAGGAATGGCAATGCCAGCGGACTGGTACAGGTGTCGTTCCAAGGCAACTCGGGGACGTAGCCCTTGGCATTCGATTCGGTCGTGGAGCTGTTGGTGGTGTTCCAGTAGGTGGAGGCTTCAGTGGCACAGCCATCGCCCGACGTCAGTGGGCACCAATTGAAATCTGTTCCGCCCACAGCGGTATCAAAAGGCGTGGTCGCCAGGCCGCTCGCGGTAAGCCCATATTCGGCCGCGTAGGGGACTCCGTTGGCATCGCCACCGTCGTCGCAACTGGCCGAGCCCGCGTCGCCCGCGGCCACGAACACGGCAATGCCCTCGGCTGCGGCTGTTTGCCACAGGTTGTAATACTCTACGTTTCCAGCGGTGCCCAAGCCCAGCTCGCACTCGCCGTAGCTGACGTTCATGATGTGCGCGGTGAGATGGTCGACGATGTAGCTCTCAGAGTCGTAGAGGTTGTCGTCAGTGACTGAAGCAGGGTAGGAGGCGACAAGAATGATCTGTGCGTTCTTGGCAACAGCTCCGGACCACTCAACGTCGAGCGCGTTCTCCTCAAGATCGCCGAGGCCGCATGGGAGGGTCCCTGTGGTATCTGTGCAGACCGTCAAAGGCTGGCTGTTGCCGGACATCTGAATGGGAGTGTTGTAGGAGTTGTTGGTGGGCAGATTGAAGAAGGTGCGAAAGGTGGCCACGTCGTTGCTGCCGTTGGCCCCGACCGCAGCGCCGGTGCCGGTGGCGGTTTCGCCAATATCGATGGCACTGGTTCCTGCGATCGCAATGGTCTGGCCCGTGCCGTCGATGCCTGCGCTCCACAGCGGGGCGACGTTGTAGATGGTTGCGAAATCCCATGGTCCGACGTCTTCAACAAGATAGGGGCTGGAACCACCGACGCTGATGCCGAACTGCGGCCTTGCGGACGAAGCGGGTCTTGCGAGGCCGGCGGAATTGGAGGTCCCGAGGGCGCGCGGCACGAGTGGAGCGGCGCTTGTCTGCGCAGCGATGTTTGCCTGTGCGGCGGCGTTTGCCTGACGCACCCATTTACCCGCTTGAGAGGTGTGCTGAACCATCTGGCCCATGTGATGCGCGGGACGCGGGAAGAAATTATGCAGCGACTTGATGCCGACCACGACGGGAGCAAGGGCAGCGGGGATTTGCGGGTCGCTCATATTGCCGATGTGGGGCACGCCGTTGACGACGAGGTTGTGAATCTGAGTGTGGAAAGCGCTCTGGACCATGCCTGCGGTCCCGCTGAAGCGAATGGACATGCGGTCATTGGTGACCTGCGTGACAGTGAAGCCGTGGCCGCCAAGCCACTGTGTGATTTTGGCGACGTCGGCGGTAGAGGGGCCGAATTGCTCGCCTACCTGCTGCGGCGTCAGCCACTGGTGGTAGTTGGGCGAGTTGGGATCGCTGAGGCTGGCGACGTAGGCATCGAAGGCGGCCTGCTGCTCAGGGCTTCGGCTGAGGACGAGGATGAGGTCCGTCATGGGAAGATCGGAGCTTACGGCGCCGCGATCGTTCCTTGAGTTCGCTGCCAGAGGGGTGTTCCCTGTGAGCGTGATGCGATTGCTTTCGTCGATGGAGTTGAGAATGCGGGCGGCGGGAGCGCCTTGCTGGGCCAGCGATGCAACGGGGCAGAGGAAGACACTGGCTAACATGCACAGGGGGAGCGAACGCATATTAATCATAGGGGGTGGTCCTGGACCCTTTCTTTAGTGAAACCCGCGAAAAGCTGGAGAGTTGCAGAGGGCGGCAAAAAACCGGCAAATCTCCTGATGGGTTGTAACGATGTGAACGAAATGGGAGACAAGATCATCATAAAACGGAGAGGCACCTGAGAGCGCAAGAAGACACTGCTCAAAACATTGAGCGATGCAGCATGTACGACGAAGCGAACGTTTGAAGCCGAATGAAAGCCAAACTGAAAGGCCGCTTGCTGAAGAATCGAGCGGTAAGTTCGCAAGATTAGACGGCGGAGCGAGAGGAAAGTTGAGAGAGGCAGGGAACTAGAAGGCAAGGAACAAGGGAACAAGGAAACAGGGAAACAGGGAACAGGGAACAACTCCCATAGGTTGAGGGAGCGATTTAGCAAGTCGGCGGGTCGGCTTGTGGCCGAGGGGAATAGGCATGGAGTACGGAGGAGGAAAGCGGGTCGAAGGGCTGGATTGCAATAGACAATTGTTTTCCAAGGGTATATGATGCGGATTCTCGAATAGTGGCCTGATTCCAAGGGCGGTCACGGAGAGGCCGTGCGATTTCGGCGCTCGCGCAGATCTTTGCTGCTGGCGGGCGGCGGAGACCTGAACGCCGAGAAAGCCGTTGTACCATTACCGAAACTGCTGTAGATGGCACGTCGATTTGATGAGTGGCATTATGCGGGCATCACTATTTATTACCTGTTATAACGACACGCTGTTTCCTGAGACAGGGCGCGCGGTGGTGAGCCTGCTGGAGCGGCTGGGAGTGGAGCTTGAGTTCCGGCCGGCGCAGACGTGCTGCGGACAAATGCACGCGAATACGGGATTCCGCGGCGAGGCCTTTAGCCAGGCCAAGCGGCTGGTGAGGCTGTATGCGGACGCGGAGACGGTGGTGGTGCCGTCGTCGTCGTGCGTGGCGATGATGCGCGATCAGTATCCGGGGTTGATGGAAGAGCTGGGCAACGAGGAGCTGCGCAGGCAGTTTGCGGCGCTGCTGCCGAGAGTGTATGAGCTGAGCGAGTTCTTGATCGACAAACTGGGCGTGGAAGATGTGGGCGCTTACTTTCCGCATAAGGTGACGTACCACGCGAGCTGCCACGGGCTGCGGGCGCTGCAGTTGGGGGAACGGCCCTTCCAGTTGTTGGGAAAGGTGCGCGGGCTGGAGATTGCGCCGTTGCCGAATCTGGACCGGTGCTGCGGGTTTGGCGGGACGTTCAGCGTGAAGAATGGCGAAGTGTCGTCGGCGATGCTGGCGGTGAAGCTGCAGGACGTGCTGGGAACGGGAGCGGAGTACTGCACGGCTCTGGACAATAGCTGCCTGATGCACCTGGGCGGGGCGATGCATCGGCAGTACGCGGGGATGAAGACGATTCATATGGCGCAGATATTGGCGAGCACGCAGGAACAGCCGGCTGAGGTGTTCGCATGAGCGTGGCGACGGAGCATGCGGTGGCGGGGAGGGCGTTGCTCGGGCGTCCCATACTCGATCCTGTGCTGGCTCCGCCGTTTCCTGTGGCTGCGCTGCCGGTGCTGCGCGACACGCAACTGCGGAAAAATGTGGCGCACGCGATTGATGTGATCCAGGCGAAGCGGGCGCGGCTGGTGGCGGAGAAGACGGATTGGCAAGAACTGCGCGCGGCAGCTTCTGGGATCAGAGACGAGGCGCTACGAAATCTTGGCGCGTACCTGGAGCAATTTGAAGAGCGGTGCACGGCGGCGGGCGGCACGGTGCATTGGGCGGCGGATGCGGCTGAGGCGCGGAGGATCATTCTCGAATTGCTGCGCGAAGAGAAAGCCGATGAGGTGATCAAGATCAAGACGATGACCTCGGCCGAGATTCAGTTGAACCCTTATCTGGAGGCGGCGGGGATACGGACGTACGAGACGGATCTGGCGGAGATTATTTTGCAGCTTGGCGAGGGCGAGCCGAGCCATATCGTGGTTCCGGCGCTGCACGTGAATCGCAGCCAGGTGCGGGAGATTTTTGCGCGGCGGATGGGGATTGAGAATCTGTCGGACGATCCCAAGGCGCTGACGGCGGCGGCGCGGAGTTATCTGCGGCAGAAGTTTTTGAAGGTGCCGACGGCGATCAGCGGCGCGAATTTTCTGATTGCGGAGACGGGCGCGGTGGCGATTGTGGAATCGGAGGGCAACGGGCGGATGTGCCTGACGCTGCCGCGGACGATGATTACGCTGGCGGGGATTGAGAAGGTGCTGCCGCGATTCCTTGATTTGGAAGTGATGCTGCAGGTGCTGGCGCGATCGGCGACGGGCGAGCGGATGAATCCTTACACGTCGCTGTGGACGGGCGTGACGCCGGGCGATGGGCCGCAGCGGTTCCACGTGGTGCTGCTGGACAACGGGCGGTCGCGCATTTTGGGGCGCAAGACGGAGCGGCAGACGCTCAAGTGCATTCGCTGCGCGGCGTGCATGAATAGCTGCCCGGTGTACCGGCAGACGGGTGGACATGCGTATGGGTCGGTGTATCCGGGACCGATTGGCGCGATTCTGACGCCGCAATTGATGCAGATGAAGCATGCGCAGTCGCTGCCATTTGCGTCGTCGCTATGCGGAGCGTGCTATGAAGTATGCCCGGTGAAGATCAATATTCCCGAGATCCTGATCGACTTGCGCGCGCAGGTGACCGACCAGGAGCGGCGGACGATGGGGAAGTTTTTCGATCCGATGTACCTGGGAATGCGGGTGGCGAATTTGATTTTTTCGCGGGCGTGGCTGTTCCATCTGGCGCAATGGAAGGGGCGGATTGTACTGAAACTGTTTACGCGCAAGGATGGATGGATTCATTCGCTGCCGAGCGTGGGAGCGAAGTGGACGCAGACGCGGGATTTGCGCGGACTGCCGAAGCAGACGTTTCACGAGTGGTGGGAGAAAAGCAGGGGACAAGCCACCCCAGCGAGCAGAGATCGCTGGCCGGGGGCCCCGGCAGAGAACAAGGGAACGAGGGAACGAGCGGCGGAGGAACAATGAACGCGGCCGTTGATTCGCGCGAACGGGTGATGGGGCGGATTCGTGCCGCTACGCGGAATTCTGCTGCTACGGCGGAAGGGGCTGCCGGAGCATACGAGGCGCTGCCGCGGGATTATGTGCGACGGGGCAAAATGACTGCCGACGCGCGGCTGGAGCGAATGGTGGAGCGGCTGCGCGAGTACGACGCAGAAGTGGTGGAATGCGATCCTGAGGGCGTTGCAGCGGCGATTGCCGCGCAGTTGGCGGCGAGCGGCAGGCGCAGGTTCGTGGTTCCCGCGGGATTGCCGGCGGAGTGGCTTGCTGATGGATTCGATTGGAAGATTGACCACGGAATGACGGCGAGCGAAGTGGAGCAGGCCGAGGGTGTGGTGACGGCGTGCTTTTGCGGAGTGGCGGAGTCAGGCACGATTGTTCTGCATCACGGAGCAACGGAAGGACGGCGCGTGATTACGCTGCTGCCGGACTGGCACCTTTGCATCGTGAAGGCTAGCCAGATTGTGGAGACGCTGCCGGAATACTTTGATCGCTGTCAAAGAGCAGGGACTAAGGGACTAGGGACTAGGGACGTAGGGATTGATGATCAGAAATTGCCAACGCTCGTGACATGGATTTCGGGGCCGAGCGCGACGGCGGATATTGAGATGACACGCATCAAGGGAGTGCACGGGCCGAGGTTTTTGAATGTAATTGTGGTGAAGGATAAGGTAAAGGGAAGTTAGGTTTTCATACCCCACCCTAGCCGCAAAGAACGCGGCTAGAATGGGGCACCCGCTGAAGTTTTTGGACGTGATTGTAGTCGGGGACGTAGGGACAAGGGGATGTTATGAAGCTTTCGGATTCTGCGATTCAAGATCTTGCATTCAAGGCACTGGATTCTTTCCAGATTGAGATTCCCTCTTGGGGATTCGCTAACACCGGCACGCGCTTTGGCAAGTTTGCGCAGGCGGCAGCCGCAACCACGATCGAGGAAAAGTTTGCGGATGCAGCCGAGGTAAACCACCTGACTGGTGTGACGCCCACAGTGGCTCTGCACGTGCTGTGGGATTTGCCGGGTGGGCTGAAGGATGTGCCCGACGTGAAGGAGTTGGAACGGCGCTTCGGCGTGCGCTCGGGCTCGATCAATCCCAACCTGTTCCAGGATCAGGAATACAAGTTCGGATCGCTGTGCAACCCGTCGGCGGAAATTCGCGCGCGGGCGCTCGAGCATATGCTGGACTCGATTGCGATCGGGAAGGCGCTTGGCTCGCGGGATATTTCGCTGTGGATGGCGGACGGATCGAACTACCCCGGGACACAACATATGCGCAAGCGCATTACCTGGCTGGAGCAGGCGTTGCGGACGTCGCATGAACACATGTCGCCGAGCCAGCGGCTGTTGGTGGAGTACAAGCCGTTCGAGCCGGCTTTTTATCACACCGATATCGCGGATTGGGGCATGTCAAGCCACCTTGCGCGGGTGGCGGGCCCGCAGGCGCGCGTGCTGGTGGACACCGGGCATCACTACAGCGCGCAGAACATCGAGCAGATTGTGGCATGGCTTCTGCATACCAATATGCTGGGTGGGTTCCACTTCAACGACCGGCGGTATGCCGACGACGATTTGACGCTGGGCTCGATCGATCCCTACCAGATCTTCCGCATCTTCCACGAGATTCACGCGGCCACGGACGACGGACTGGAAATCGACATTGCCTACATGATCGACCAGAGCCACAACCTGAAGGGCAAGATGGAAGCCATGGTGCAGACCGTGGTGACCGCGCAGGAGCTGTATTTGAAGGCCGCGTTGGTGGATCGCGAGCAACTGGCCGGCTTGCAGCAATCGTGCGACCTGGTGGCCGCCGAGGAGCTGTATCGCGGGGCGTTCTGGAGCGACGTGCGGCCGCTGACAAAGGCGTGGCGCGAGGCGCGCGGGCTGCCGGCCGATCCGTTGGCGGCGCTGCGCGAGAGTGGATACGTGGAGCGCGCGGCGCGGGAGCGGGGAACGCGGAGCTCGGTGGTGAGCAGTTATGCCTAGAGCAGGGAACGAGGAAACGGGGAATAGGGAATAGGGAATAGGGAATGGGAGAGCATCTTTGAATGGCTGCGCGTAAAGATGTTCCATGATGTTGCTTGAGTGTGTTTCAATACGGGCATCGCCTGTATTTCAATACGGGCATAGATACAGGAGGGAAGGTTGGCCAAAGCCAAGATCAAAAGGCTGTACCTGATTCCGATACTCTCCAAGGCTCTCGACGTAATTGAGCTGCTGGAGAAGGACAACGTTCCGCTGAGCCTTGAAGACGTTTACCAGAAAACGAATATCTCGAAGACGAGCGTCTACCGCATCCTGAAGACGCTGGTGCACCGCGGCTACCTCGCGCAGACCCAGAACGGACTATATCGCCTGGTTTCGCGGCCGCGGAGACTGCACTTTGGATTTGCAGTGCAGAGCGCGGAGATGCCATTCAGCGAGGCGGTGGCGCAGAGCGTGACGGCGGCTGCTGCTGCCTCGGGCGTCGAGCTGCTGATGCTGGACAACAAATACGATCCAGCGGTGGCCGTGCAGAACGCCGAACGAGTTTGTGGCCAAAAGGGTGGATCTGGTGCTGGAGTTCCAGGTGGAAGAGGCCGCTGCACCGCGGGTGGCGCACATCTTCAAGAAGGCCGATATCCCGTTGGTGGCGATCGACGTGCCGCACCCCAATGCCACTTACTTTGGCGTGGACAACTTCGAGGTGGGATCGGAGGCGGCGTCGATTCTGGCGCAATATGCGCAGCGGAAATGGAAGAATAACGTGGACCGGGTGGTGGGCGTGGGATTCAGCGAGGCCGGGAGCTTTGTGCAGAATCGCATTGCCGGGGCGTTCGACGGAATCCGCGAACGATTCAAGGAACTGACGGCTGACCGCTTTGTGCAGATTGAGGGAAGGGGCATGCGCGAGGCGAGCCACAAGGCGATGAGCGAATTGCTGCGCAAGTGCCGGCCGGGAGAGCGCACGCTGGTGGCCGCGGCGACGGATACCAGCGCGCTGGGCGTTCTGGACGCGGTGCGCGAGGCGGGGCTGGAGGAGAACTTCGCCATTGTGGGCCAAGACTGCATTCCCGAAGTGATGGAAGAGATGCGCAAGGGATCGAGTGCGATTATCGGGTCGATTTCGCACGAGCCCGAGACGTATGGACCGCGGCTGATTCAGCTCGGAATTGCGATTTTGCGTGGGTACACGGTGCCTCCTTATAACTACGTGCATCATCGGGCGGTGACGCCGGAGACGTTGGGCGCGGAAGAAAAGGCGCATGACGCGAAGCACAAGGCGGCGCGAGAAGAACAGGCAGTAGGGAGTAGGGAATAGGCAGTAGGGAATAGGGAATAGGGAATAGACTGCGATTCGCTGGCGGAAGAATGGCGCTTGTACAGTTCCGCTGTGACCGCGCGAACTTGAATCTGAAGCGTCGAAATAAGCCAGGTCTCAAAAGCGAGACCAAGGTGCGCCTGGTTGGCACAAGAACGCGCGGTCAGAGCGCTAAGACGGTTTTCTTGCGGCCGGTGGCTGTATCATAGATCTGTGCTCGACCAATTCCCCGTTTGAGTGCCCCAACTATGACAACGGCAACTGCTTCTCCTGCATTGCATTTCCTCGAAGACCGCTGGGATGCGCAAGTAGCGGCTACTCTCGATGAACCTGAGCTCTTGCGTTACCGCTCGAACTTGCTTGGGTCTGACCTGCGCATCACCAACTTTGCCGGTGGTAATACCAGCTCGAAGATTGTGGAGCTGGACCCGCTGACCGGCAAGCCAGTGGAAGTGCTGTGGGTGAAAGGCTCAGGCGGCGACCTGGGCAGCATCAAGCGCACGGGCTTCGCCACGCTCTACCAAAAGAAGCTGCTGGAGCTGGAGCGTATTTACAAGGGCGTCGATACGGAAGACGACATGGTGCCGATGTACGCGCTGTGCGCCTTCAAGAACAATCCCGTGGCCGCATCGATTGATACGCCGCTGCACGGATTTCTGCCGTTTAAACATGTGGACCATTTGCATCCCGACTGGGGGATTGCGCTGGCGGCGAGCGCCAATGGCAAAGCGAAGATGGAGGAGTTTAACCGCGAGTTTGGGCACCGGCTGCTGTGGCTGCCGTGGCAGCGGCCGGGCTTTGAGCTGGCACTGATGATGAAGCGCGCGGTCGAAAAGAATCCGGAGTGCGACGGAATTGTGCTGGGCGGCCACGGGCTGTTTACGTGGGGCGAGACGCAGCGCGAGTGCTACCTGAACACACTGACCGTGATTGACAGCATCGGGCAGTTCATCGAGCGGCACGGCAGGGGGAAGGTTCGCTTTGGCGGTGAGGCCATGCCGGTGCGCGCAGATCGCAGAGAGATGGCGATCCAGGTTGCGCCGTTTTTGCGCGGACGCATCAGCGCGAAGCAGCGGTTTATTTCGAGCTTCAGCGACGCGGAAGACGTGTTGCAATTTGTGGATTCGAAGGATGCGAAGGATCTGGCGTTTCTGGGCACGAGCTGCCCGGATCACTTTATCCGAACGAAGATCAGGCCGATGTTTGTGCCGTGGGGCGCAGACGAGGATCTGGAGGGGCTGAAGAGGCAGATCGATTGCTCGCTGGCAGAGTATCGCGACCAGTATCGCGCGTACTATCGGGCGTTTGCCACGCCGGAATCGCCGGCGTTGCGCGATGCAAGCCCGACGGTGGTGCTGATTCCGGGGATGGGGATGTTCAGCTTTGGGAAGAACAAGACCGAAGCGCGGATCACGGGCGAGTTTTATACGAATGCGATTCACGTGATGGAAGGCGCGAGCCTACTGGGCGATGGCGAAGTGAAGGGGCCCGTGCCGCAGTGCGCGCCGGGAATGGATCCGGCGAGCTTCAAGGTCTTTTCGAATTACGTGGCATTGCCGGCGGTGGAGGCGTTCCGCATCGAGTATTGGGCGATGGAGGAAGCAAAGATCCGCAGGCAGCCTCCGGAGAAGGAGCTGGGCCGCCGCGTGGCGCTGGTGATTGGCGGGGCGAGCGGCATTGGACGGGAGGTGGCGCTGCTGGCGGCGAGCCGCGGAGCGCATGTGTTTGTTGCCGACCGCAATGTGGAGGGCGCGGCGCGGGTGGCGAGAGAGGTGGGCTCGGTGGCGTTGCCGGAGTTCAGCGCCAGCAGCGACGTGGACATTCGCAGCCGCGAATCGATTCGCGAGGTGCTGGGAGCGGCGGCATTGGCGTTTGGCGGCATCGACATCCTGATCAACACAGCGGCGATTTTCCCTTCAACGCTGGAGGGGGACATTCCCGACAATATGTGGGCCGATACCATGGCGGTGAATGTGACGGCGAATTACCTGCTGGCCGACGAAGCCTCAAAGCTGTTTGAGGAGCAGGGGCTGCACGGGAATATCGTGTTCACCAGCTCGGCGAATGCAGTGGTGGCCAAGCGCGGCAGCGAAGCATACGACGTGAGCAAAGCGGCGCTGAGCCACCTGATCCGCGAGCTGGCGGTGAGCATGGCTCCAAACGTGCGCGTGAATGGGATTAGCCCGGCGACGGTGGTAAAGGGATCGACGATGTTTGGACGGGACCGCGTGCGCGCCTCTCTGAGGAAGTACAATATTCCTTTCCAGGAATCGTTCAGCGATGAGGAGCTGCGCAGCCGCCTGGCCGCGTTCTATGCCGAGCGGACGCTGACGAACAAAGCCATCGATCCGGCCGACTGCGCGGAAGCAATCCTATTCCTGGTGAGCCCTCGGGCGCGTTGCACAACGGGGCATGTGATTCCCGTGGACGGCGGACTGACCGAGGCGTTTCAACGTTGAAGAAGGGCGTTGAGGATCGGCGCTGACGGAAATGGGGATTTGCTGCCGAAATGCAAGAAGCTGCACGGGTTGCCATTGATTTAGGCGCAGAAAGCTGCCGCGTTTCGCTGCTTCGCTTTGTTGGCGGGCGGCCGTCGGTCGAAGTCATCCATCGCATACCAAATGGGCCCGTTCATCGCGGGGATTCGCTGTACTGGGGACTCAAAGGAATTCTTGCGGGCCTGGAAGAAGGCTTGCGCAAGGCTGCGGCTGCGGCGCCTGAGGGGATTGCTTCCATCGGCGCTGATAGCTGGTCAGTGGATTATGTGCGGCTGGCCGCGGACGGCTCGATGCTGCGCGAGCCGTTCTGTTATCGCGACGAACGGACGGCGGCGAGCAAAGAGGCGGCGGACCGGATTATCTCTCCCTTCGACATTTATCAGCGCACGGGCGCGTATCCGCTGAAGCTGAATACGGTGTACCAACTGTTGGCCGATCCGGCGGCGGGGATTGATGGACGCGCGCCGTGGGTGATGTTTCCCGAATTTGTGTTGTACTGGCTGAGCGGGCGGCGCGTTGCCGAATATACGAATGCCAGCCACACTGGCCTGGTGAATCTGAAGACCGGCAACTGGGATGCGGAGCTCTTCAAGATGCTGGGGCTGCCGTTAGAAGCGGCGCCGCCGATAGTTCCAACGGGAACGGTGCTGGGACCGCTGAGGGGGCCGCTTGCGGAACTGGACGCGTTTCGCGAGACACAAGTCATAGCTCCGGCTACGCACGACACGGCGAGCGCGATTGCGGGGATTCCCGGCGACCTGAGCGCGGCGGCGTACATCAGCTCGGGCACGTGGTCGCTGGTGGGCACGGTGACGCAGACGCCGGTGACGACGCGGCATGCGTTCGATGCGGGCTACACGAACATTGGGGCGGCCGGCGGCGGTTTGCTGTTTCACTCGCTTATCAACAGCATGTGGCTGCTGAAGCAGTGCATGGATGCGTGGACGGCACAGGGGCGGGCCTGGAAGATTGACGACCTGGTGCAGAAGGCCGGGGAGTGCAATGCGACGGGCGTGCTGGATATGGACGCGGAGACGCTGATGCTCGACTCCGATATGCCGCAGCGGATCAATGGAGAGCTGAAGCGGCTGGGGTTCGACGAGATTCCCGATGTGGCGGGGAATGAGCCCAAGTTTGCGCGGACGATTTTTGAGAGCCTGGCGCTGCGCTACGCGTCGGCGCTTGCAAATCTCGAAAAGATGCTGGGACGGAAACTGGAGCGCATCCACATGATCGGCGGGGCAACCCGGAATAAATTGCTGATCGAGCTGACGGAGCGGCAGACGGGGCTGAAGGTGGAGATTGGCGAGACGGAGAGCTCGACGATCGGGAGTTTGGCGATCCAACTGGCGGCGAGCGAAGCGAAGGGCGAGCGCGTGACGCCGGGCGCGATTCGTGAGTGGGCTGAGCGGCTTTGCGAGAACCCGGCCTGGTAAGACTGGGTTTTCCTGGGGCAATGCTAGACCAAGCCGCTCTTGACTTTGCGGCGGCGAAGGCCGTAGTTTGTTTTTACACGGGAAAGGAGGTTGATCCAGCCTATGAGCAAAGATTGTTCGAGTAGTAATTTACGTGAGGTGACTGAGGCCTAGGGCATCGCGCCCAAGACTCAGGTAAGACCTGGCGGAGGGACCTCCGCTGAGGCTCTGGCATTCGCGGCAGCGCGATGGCCTTAGTCCAATCCCAACAGATCACCGGCAGCGGCCTGGGAACGCGAGTTCCCAGGCCGTTGTTGCATTAGAGCAGTGATCAGTGGTCAGTTGTCAGTGGTCAGAAGACGATTCCCAACCCAAGCTTAGCTTGGACGGGGCACCCATTTTCGAGTTGAGTTGAGAGTGGTGAATTGAGGTTCGTGCTATCCCACCCAAGCGGAGCTTGGATGGGGCACCCGACGCTCGGCGAATTCGAGGAGAACTCATGGAACAGAACCTGGATTACACGATGGCGCTGCTTGCACGGACGCCGGCCGCGCTGGATGCGCTTTTGCGCGATTTGCCGGATGTGTGGACGGAGACCAATGAAGGCAAAGATACGTGGAGCGTGCGGACGGTCGTAGCGCACCTGATTCAGGGCGAGCATGAAGACTGGCTGCCGCGGGCAAAGATGATTCTGGAATCGGGTGAGGCGAAGACGTTTGCACCCTTTGACCGCGATGGACATGTGCGTTATAGCCAGGGCAAGACGCTCGGCCAACTTCTGGACGAGTTCGCGCAGGCGCGGGCGAAGGGGCTGGACGAATTGCGCGGATTAAAACTGACGCCGGAGGATATGGAATGGCGCGGACGACATCCGGCGTTCGGTTCCGTGACCCTGTCAGAGTTGCTGGCGACGTGGGCGGCGCACGACTTGACCCATCTGCACCAGATTTCGCGGGTCATGGCGTACCAATATCGAAAAGCGGTGGGGCCGTGGAGCCGCTTCATGGGTGTGATGCTGTGCGTGGGGCATAGCGACGCTGCATGACTTCGCATTCTCCGAATCATTGGCTCCGTTTGACCGCAGGCGATTCCGTTTTGCGCGCTTCGATGCCGTAAAATCGCTCGTAGCATGAAGTGTCCATATTGTGGGTTCGGGCAGGATCGGGTGGTGGACTCGCGCGAGAGCAAAGAGGCCGACTCGATCCGGCGACGGCGGGAGTGCGAGAGCTGCAACCGGCGGTTCACCACCTATGAGCGCATCGACGAGATTCCTTACATGGTGGTGAAGAAGGACGGGCGGCGGGAGCGCTTCGACCGGCAGAAGGTGTTGAACGGGCTGCTGCGCGCGTGCGAAAAGCGGCCGGTATCGTCGGTGCAACTGGAAAAGATTGTTGACGCGACGGAGACCTTTCTTGTGGACGCGCCGGAGCGCGAGCGGACGACGTCCGAGGTGGGCGAACTGATCATGGAATATTTGAAGGGACTGGACACGGTGGCGTATATCCGGTTTGCGAGTGTGTACAGGGACTTCAAGGATGTGCGTGAGTTCAAAGAAGAGCTGGAAGGGTTGCTGGGGAGCCACGGGAGAAAAACAGGGACTAAGGGATCAGGGACGTAGGGACTAAGGGACTAGAAGCTATGGTTGAGAGAAAGACACATAAGGTGACATTGATTCCCGGCGATGGGATTGGGCCGGAGGTGACGCAGGCGGTGGTGCGCATTGTTGAGGCCACCGGCGTGAAGTTTGAGTGGGAGCGCTATGCTGCCGGCGCTGAGGCGTTTGAGATTCATGGCGAGTACATTCCCGCAGCGCTGTATGCGTCGATTGAGCGCAACCGCGTGGCGCTGAAGGGGCCGGTAACGACGCCGATCGGCGGCGGGTTCAAGAGCATCAATGTCACGCTGCGGAAAAAGTTTGACTTGTTTGCCAACCTGCGGCCGATTCGCAATTTGCCTGGACTGGATACGAAATATCCCGGCGTGGATTTGATCATCGTGCGGGAAAACACCGAGGGCGAGTACGTGGGGCTGGAGCACGAGGTGGTTCCAGGGGTGGTGGAGAGCATCAAGGTGATCACCGAGAAGGGATCGACGCGGATTGCGCGGTTTGCGTTTGAATATGCGCGCAAGCATGGACGCAAGAAAGTGCACTCGATTCACAAGGCGAACATCATGAAGTTGTCGGACGGGCTGTTTTTGCGCTGTGCGCGGCAGGTGGCCGAGGAATTTCCCGACATCACGTACGGCGAACACCTGATCGACAACACGTGCATGCAACTGGTGATGAATCCGTTCCAATACGATACGTTGCTGCTGGAAAACTTGTATGGCGACATTGTGAGCGACTTGTGCGCGGGGCTTGTGGGCGGGCTGGGGCTGGCGCCGGGCGCGAACCTGGGCACGGAGTGCGCGATTTTTGAGGCGGTGCACGGATCGGCGCCGGATATTGCGGGGAAGGACGTGGCCAATCCGACGGCGCTGTTGCAATCGGCGATTTTGATGCTGCGGCACCTGGATGAAGTGGCTGCGGCGGACAAGGCGCAGAAGGCGCTGGAGACGGTGTATGCAGAGCGCAAGACTCTGACGCGCGATGTGGGCGGGACAGCGGGGACGACGCAGTTCGCCGATGCGATGCTGGCGGCGATGACGTCGTGACGCGCGGCTGCGGTGAAACTCATCCTCTTGTACACTAGATGTGTATAAGGCCATGAAAACCAAACATCCTGTAGGCATCCTGGGCGCGACCGGCATGGTGGGTCAGCGCTATATTCAATTGCTCGAAGACCATCCGTGGTTCGAGGTGAGCTGGCTTGCGGCCAGCGACCGGTCCAGTGGAAAAACTTACGGCGAGGCCGCGAAATGGCGGCTGGACACGCCGTTGCCGGAACGGATTGCGAAGATGATGGTGTCGCCGGCGGAGCCCGAGGGCGCACCGAAGATTATTTTTGCCAGCGTGGATGCGGCGATTGCGCGCGAGATGGAGCCAAAGTTTGCCGCGGCGGGTTGCGCGGTGATCTCGAATTCGAGCGCATTCCGCATGGCGCCGAATGTGCCGCTGGTGTTGCCAGAGGTGAATGCCGATCATCTGGAGATGATCGAGGAGCAGCCGTGGCGGAAGGAGTCGGGCGGATTCATCGTGACGAATTCGAACTGCTCGGCGATGGGGCTGGTGCTGGCGCTGAAGCCGATCGAGCAGCGGTTTGGCATTGAGCAGATTTTCGTGACCACGATGCAGGCGGTTTCGGGAGCGGGCTATCCCGGCGTAGCTTCGATGGACATTCTGGACAACGTGATTCCGTTTATCGGCGGCGAAGAAGAAAAGATGGAGACGGAGACGTTGAAGCTGCTCGGCAAGCTTCACGGACGCGCAGTTGTGCCCCTGGCGGCGAAGATGACCGCGCATTGCAATCGCGTTGCGGTGGTGGACGGACATACGGAGTGCCTGTCGATCAAGTTGGGTAATAAGTTGGGGCGCGAAGTGAGGCGCGAGGACATCTTGGCGGCGTGGGCGGAGTTCAAGCCGCTGGCCGGGCTGGGACTGCCGTTTGCGCCGGATCAGCCAATTGCGTGGGCGGAGCAGAATGACCGTCCGCAGCCGCGACTGGACCGCAACCGCGAAAAGGGCATGACGGTGACGGTGGGCCGGCTGAGGCCGTGCAATGTGCTGGACTGGAAATTTGTGCTGCTGTCACACAACACGGTGCGAGGGGCGGCCGGAGCGACGATATTGAATGCGGAGATGTTGGCGAGCCTGGGCAAGTTGGAGCCGGCGGCGGTGGGGGCTGGGCGGGGGTAGGGAAAGGGACCAGGGACTAGGGACGTAGGTTGAGGAGGTCAACAGCCGGTGAATTGCCGAGCCTATGACCCTCCGATCGACTGAGGATAACCGGAAATTATATGCACCTTGTCGTAATGAAGTTTGGCGGGACGTCGGTGGAGGATCCGGCGGCCATTGGGCGCACCGCGGCCATTGTGGCGGGACGCGTGGCTATGGGCAAGAGCCCCGTGGTGGTGGTAAGCGCCATGGCCAAGGTGACCGACCAGTTGCTGCGCGCAGCGGCCGCTGCCTCACAGGGGGACCGCACCGGCGCGCTGGCCATCAGCTCTCGGCTGAGGGCGCGACATCGCGATACCGCTTGCATGCTGGTGAAGGAGAAGGCGAACGGCGCTGCACTGGTGGCGTTGATCGACGCAGAATTTGACGCCATGGACGAGGTCCTGCGCGGGTTAGCGGCGATTCGGGAGCTGACACCGCGTATCTCCGACCTGATTGTGAGCTACGGCGAGCGCATCTCCAGCCGCATTGTGGCCGCGGCATTCAGCGAACGCGGCGTTGACGCTGCACACGTAGATGCACGCGAGATCGTCATTACCGATTCGGAGTTCCAGAAGGCTGTGCCGCTGGATGACATGATTGAGAAGCGCGCGATGGAGAAGGTGCTGCCGCTGCTGCGCGAGGGTAAAGTGCCGGTGATGGGCGGGTTTATCGCGGCGAACGAAGCGGGGTTGACCACGACGCTTGGCCGAGGCGGATCAGACTACACCGGGGCGCTGGTGGGCGGCGCTCTGAATGCCGAGACGATCGAGATCTGGACCGACGTCGATGGAATTATGACCGCCGATCCGCGCGTGTGCCCGGACGCGCTGCGGGTAAAAGAGATCAGCTTTGAGGAGGCGGCGGAGCTGGCCTACTTTGGCGCGAAGGTGCTGCACCCGGCCACGATTTTGCCGGCGGTGAAGAAGAATATTCCGGTGCAGGTGCTGAACAGCCGCAACCCGGGGAACCAGGGCACGCGCATTATTTCGCTGGCGCCGCACTGCAGGAGCCCGTTCAAATCGATTGCGGTGAAGAGGAAGCTGAGCATTATCGACATCGTGGCCAGCCGCATGCTGATGACGCACGGCTACCTGAGCAGAGTGTTCGCAATCTTCGACAAGCACAAGTGCCCGGTGGACATGGTGTCGACGTCGGAGGTTTCGGTGTCGTTAACCGTGGACTCGAATGCGAGCCTGCCGGAGATTGCCGCCGACCTGAGCGCGCTGGCTGATGTGAAGTACGAGGGCAGGAAGGCGCTGGTGTGCATGGTAGGCGAAGACATTCGCGGGCAGAACGGAATTGCCGCGCAGGTGTTCAACGCCGTGCGGCACGTAAACGTGCGCATGATTTCGCAGGGGGCGAGCGAGATCAACATGAGCTTCATGATTGAGGAGGACGACGCGGACGAGGCAGTGCGGTCGCTGCACGCAGCGTTCTTCAAGGATCCGGATCCGGCTGTGTTCGATGTGGAAGCGAGAAAGCAGCTAACAGTGAACAGCTAACAGCCGCCGGCCTGCGATCGCGGCGATCTCAGAATGGTTCGACAAATATACGAGCAGCGGCCGCTGTTTGCTGAAAGCTGATCTCTCTAGCGAAGGAACTTATGCTGATTCTTGTACTCGGCAAAGGGAAAACCGGGAGCCTGGTGGCGGAGGTGGCGCGAGAACGCGGCCACGGCGTGCGGGCGCTGGATATTGACGAGAATGCGCACGCGTCGGCGCTGACTGCGCCGAGCCTGGCCGGCGTGGATGTCGTGGTAGACTTCACCGCTCCAGAGGCGGCTCTAGAAAATATGCGCGCGGTGCTGGCGCTGGGCGGGCACATCGTGGTGGGCACCACGGGGTGGTACGCGAAGGTAAACGAGATGAAGGCGCTCGCCCTTCAGCGCGGCGGCGGCTTACTGTACGGAACAAATTTCTCCATCGGGGTGCAAAAGCTGTTCCGGCTGACAGCGGAGCTGGCGAAGCTGGACGGGTACAAGTTCTCGGTCGACGAGACACATCATACTTCCAAGGTCGATGCCCCGTCGGGAACGGCGCTGACGCTGAAAGAGATCATTCTGGCGGCGCAGCCGGGAATCGAGATTCCGATCGAGTCTTTTCGCGTGGGCGACGCGAAGGGCGAGCATCTAGTGCGGGCTGTGAGCGAGTACGACACGCTGGAGCTGCGCCACGATGCAAAGAGCCGGCGCGGCTTTGCGCTGGGCGCGGTGCGCGGCGCGGAGTGGCTGGCAGGAAAATCCGGAGCGTGGGACTTCCGCGAGATCTTCGACGAGCTATAATCCTCGCCACATGAGTTCCTGCATAGCGACGCGCCGCCAATCCGGACAGTTCGGACGTATTGAATGCGCAGAGCTTCTCCTGCTTGCAGTTTGCTGCGTCGCGAACAGCAGGACTTTACCGGCTCAGACAGACCCATCCCCGCGAGCGCCTGCTACGGCCACGACGCCGACCTACGAGATCGTATCCATCAGGCCTGATCACTCAGGGAGTCGCAATGCCGGATACGAGTATCTTCCAGACGGTTTTTACTCCATCAATCTACCGCTTCGTGTTTGGATTGACGACGCCTACGACATCGCCGCGGGCGACGAGATTTCAGGTATGCCGGGATGGGCAAACTCGGAACCTTATGACGTGCAAGCCAAGGTAGACGCGGCCACAGCCGAGGCTTGGAAGAAACTTTCGGCGAAGGAAGTCGCCGCGCAGCAGCACCTCATGATGCGGTCGCTGCTAGCCGACCGCTATCAGCTAAAGGCGCACGTGGAGACGGAGTTGGGTCCGGCCTACGATCTGGTGGTTGCCAAGGGCGGCTTGAAGATGAAAGAAGCTCCTGTGGATGAAAAACCCTACGGAATGATCGCGGGCGGCACGATGACGGTGCATGCCAAGTCGCTTGATTGGCTTATCGGCAACTTGGCTGGGTGGAGTGGTCGTATAGTCGTGGACAAGACCGGACTCGTCGGAAAGAAATTCGATTTCGAGCTCAAGTGGTCTCCGGACTGGCAATCTGACGCGGCGAATGCGGGACCGTCGATTTTCACCGCTTTGGAAGAGCAACTGGGTCTGAAGGTCGTGCCATCCCAAGAGCCCGTGAAAACACTCGTGATCGACCACATCGAGCGCCCGTCGCCGAATTGATGATGGCCGATACAGGATGCGGTCGCTTCGACCTGTGTTTAGAATTTCAGTAGGGCCTCTACGAACTATAATTCCTGCCAGAGATCAACCTGATGGTTAAGCAGCTTTACTGCGGCCGGCGCTCGCCGGCAGCACTGCTTTTCGTCGCGCTGTTATGGTGCGGTACAGCCGTTCCTCTCTCCGCACAGGCCAGTGGGGAGGCTCCGCAAGACACGGGCGTGAAGGCTCCGGCTTATGAGGTTGTGTCCATCAAGCCTGCGAGCCCGGGTGACCGCGACTCTGGCTGGAAGGATTTACCAAACGGCTTTGACTTCAAGAACGGCCCGCTGTTTTGGCTGATTTACCAGGCCTACGGGATCACGTTGGACACTCAGATTTCGGGACTGCCGGAGTGGGTGAAGACAGACCACTACATTGTTTCGGCGCGGGCGGATGAGGACACCGCCGAAGCCTGGAAGAAGCTTTCGAAGCAGGATCTACAGAGGCAGCAACAGCTCATGTTGCAGGCAGTGTTTGCCGAACGCTGTCAGCTTAAGGTGCGGCGCGAGGTCAGGGAACTGCCCGTTTACGACCTCATGATTGCCAAGGGCGGGTTGAAGATGAAGGAAGCGGCACCCGATGAAAAGGGCTCCATTGCGTTGGACACGACCTCTTCGTATGGCGCGAGCGGATTAGGCGTCGAGTACACGAAGACAATGACCGCGCATGGCGTCACGTCTAAGGGACTGACGGAGAACCTACCAAGCTATGCGGGGCGCATCATCGTAGACAAGACCGGCCTCGGCGATAAGAGATTCGATTTTGAGTTGAAGTGGTCGTCCAGTCAGGAAGCACCGGCGGATTCAGGCGGCACGGGCCCGGCGATCTTCAAGGCGCTGGAAGAGCAACTCGGGCTTAAGCTGAAACCAGCAAGAGAGCCAGTCGATACGTTTGTCGTCGAGCATATCGAGCGGCCGTCGGCGAACTAGGGTTTCAAACGGTCTCCTGATATATCTTCGTTGAACGTGCAATCTGCTCCGCGACGTCTCGTCGGAGCCACTCGGGCGCGAGTGCAATTGCTTTTGGTCCCAGGCCCAACACCACAAACTGCGCCTGCGTGCGGCTTTCAAACTCCACCTCGAAGATCAACCATCCTTCTTGAAGGTGCTTGCCCGCTGCCTGCTGGCCAACCTGGGACAACGCGCACCACCGCCGCACGATGCTCGTCGCGTCGCTTGAAAGCGCCAGCGTCGTCCGTACGCGTTCGCGCCGGTCTACGAGGTCGGCGGTGGATCGTTTCCAGTAGGCGGAGAGATCGAATCGCGCGGGCCTGTTGAACTTGAGAGCCAGCGCAACCACATCGCGCATGCGCGAGACGCGGAAAGTGCGCATGCCCTTTGTGGTGCGCGCGACGAGGTACCACGACGACTGCTTGCAGACGATACCGAGCGGATCGGCGGTGCGGCGGGACGATTCGCCGTCGGCGCGCGTGTAGGCGAAGGAGAGCTTGCGATCCTGCGCCAGAGCTTCCTGCACGATGGGCAACATCGATAGATCTTCTGAGTCCATGTGCCAGCCGACGGGGTCGAAGTGGAGGCGGGCGCGGATGGATTCTGCCTGCGAACGGGCCGGCGCGGGAAGCGAGGCCATGAGTTTGTCGAAGGCGCGCTCGGCGGCAGCAGCCAGCTTGCCGCGGCCAAGCGATGTTGGCTGCGTCATGACGAGGGCGCGCAACTCGGCATCGTCGAACCCTGGGACCTGTGTGCGCCAGTTCTTGTCGAGTTCCCACCCACCTTGCGCTCCGCGATAGGCGACGAGGGGAACACCGGAAGCACTGAGCGCTTCCATATCGCGATGCGCGGTGCGGGTGGAGATTTCGAGCCGCTCGGCAATCTCGCGCGTGGAGCGGCGGCCGTGGCCCTGCAAGAGCATCAATTCGGAAAGCAATCTCTCCGATTTCACGCGTCACCTTATAAAAAACAACTTCATCTCATTTTCATCGAGAATTATGACATAGCTTGTCATATATGGCTTGCTATTTTGATTTGCGTGGGGCCTGAGCGGTCTCAACATGGAGGGAATCAACGATGGAACTGAAGGAGTTTTTCCTGGAGCAACTGGAACTCGAAGGCGAGGCGTCGCGCAAGGCGATCGAGCGGGTGCCAGAGGGAAAGAACACGTGGAAGCTGCACGCGAAGTCGATGGAGTTGGGGTACCTGGCGGCGCTTGCGGCCACGATGCCAGGATGGATCGCGTTGATCCTGAGAACGGATGAGTACGACCTTGCCGATCCGAACCGTGAGCGCCCAAAGCCGATGGAGAAGCGCACCGAACTGCTGGTGGCGCTTGAGAAGGCGCTCGCGGATTCGCGCAAGGCTCTTAACGACACTACGGAAGAGCACCTGATGAAGCATTGGAAATTACGGATGGGCGAGATGGTGCTGTCAGACCGGCCGCGCTACGCAGCGATTATGGATGGCGCGATCACGCACCTGGCGCATCATCGCGGACAGTTGACGGTTTATCTGCGGCTCTTGGATGCGAGCGTTCCAGCGATCTACGGGCCGAGTGCGGACGAGCGATAGAATCAGGTGTGCTTCGCATCGGAACCGGATTCGCATTTTGCTGGATCGCAGCCGGCGCGGCTGTGTGGGGACAGGCGGGCGCGATGGCGCCCGCTGGCTCCAGCGCAACGCCGCACGCTTACGAGGTCGTGTCGATCAAGCCGCATAATTCGGGGAGCCGCGGCGGTTCGATGCAATCGTTGCCGGATGGCTTCCGGTGGACAAATCTTCCGATCTCGTCGTTGATTCGCGGCGCGTACGAAGTCTATATGGAAAGCCAGATCGTGGGACTGCCGGGTTGGGCGGACTCGGAGCCCTACGATATTGAGGCAAGAGTGGACGCGGACACCGCCGAGGCTTGGAGGAAGCTAACATACAAGGAGCGTTGGAAGCAGGAACAGCCAATGATGCAAGCGGTTCTGGCCGACCGCTGCAAACTAAAGGCGCATCTCGAGACGAGAGAGTTGCCGGTTTATGACCTGGTGATTGCCAAGGGCGGATTGAAGATGAAGGACGCGCCGGCAGGCGAAAAGACGCTGGAAACAATGATGAGCGCCGGCACGATGTCGGCGCACGCGCTATCGGTGAACGCCATCGTGGGTGGATTCTCGGGAACGGATGGCCGCATGATTGTGGACAAGACTGGGCTCGGGGACAAGAAATTCGACTTCGAGTTGAAGTGGATGCCGGATAACCAACGTGCGGCAGACGCGTCGGCCGATGCGGGGCCAGACCTCTTTACGGCTGTGGAGGAGCAGCTTGGGTTGAAGCTGGTGCCCGACAAAGCGCCGGTGGATGTGCTGGTGATCGATCATATTGAGCGGCCGTCGGCGAATTAAAGACAGAGAACAGAGATTAGAGAACAGGGGTCAGGCGTCCGAGGTCAGGCGCATCGAACTTCTCCCGCTTACTGGCTGCCTCCGCGCGGCTTGATCAGGTCACCGAGATAGTCGGGCTTGGCGTCGTCGCGAACCAGGTGCGGATAGCGCTGGCCGCCGTGATACTGAATGGTGCTGGTGCGATAGTAATCGTCGTCAACGACGAGGAGCGTGATGGGCGCGGTGCCGTCCTGCGCAGCCTTGATGGCGTCTTCAAGAAGATCGTGCGTGTAGAGGCGGCCATTCACGCCAACGACTTTCATTCCCGGTGAGATGCCGGCCTGGAATGCGGGGCCGCCGACGATGGAGTCGTTCACCATGCCGTCTTCACCGAGTTGCAGGCCGATGGAATAAGTATCGCCCGACATGCCGCGGCGCCCGGACAGGTGCAGAGGCTTGTCGTTGAATTCGACTTTCCAGCCGGCATTCTCGATTCCGACTTCGGGCATATCGGGCGAGGTGGAGTCGAGATGCTGATGGAAAAATGCTGCCCAATCGTAAGGTGCAACCTGGTTGAGCGTGGCAACGAGATCCTCAAAGGTATAGGGCTTGAGCTCGGGACCGTTGTTGGCGCCGCCGTGAAAGAGATGGCAGAAATCGTCAATGGATTTCTGGCCGTTGGTGACGGCGTGAATGATGGTGGCGACTTCAAGCCACATCATGTCGCCTTCATCGTAGTAGTCGACTGTGCGACGCCAGTTGGTCCAGCCCCTGGCGCCGTTTCCCAAGCCGGGCACGGCGATGGCGGTATCGAGCAAAGGACGCCAGGTGCGGCCGGGGCGGCCCGGGCCAAGCATGGCAGCGGCGTTGGCCAGAAAGTCGCGATACTGCGCGGGCGTGAACAGACCGCTGCGCGCGGCAAGTAGTGGGCCGAGGTAGTCGGTGAGGCCCTCGTAGCCCCAGAGCAGGTCGTCCTGCATGGGCTTTTCAAAGTCGGGCGTGGCCAGATCGGCAGGGCGGCGGAACTTGCCGTTCCAGGAGTGGACGAATTCGTGAGGCAGTAGCGCGCCGACCATCATGCCGGCATCGGGCGAGATGAGCGCGCGCTCGGGCAGGCGGCTGTCGTTGGATTCGTGGTGCTCAAGGCCGAAATGGGCCACGTGATCGCTGAGTGTGAGCAGGAAATGATAGTCGCGATAGTGGCGCGTGCCGAAGAGTTTGCCCGACTCGGCGACGAGATTGGTCAAACCCTTCTGGATCTCCGGAGTCATGGCGAGGGCGGCTTCGCTGTCGGCGACGAGATCGATTTCATGGTGGATGGGCTCGCCGGGCGGCGTGAGATCGATGGCGCGATAGAACTGGCCGGCAATGACGGGCGAATCGACGAGCATGTCGAGCGAGATGGGCTTGAAGGAGATGCGTGCGCCAGATTGGTTTTCGACGGGGAGGGAGGTGCCGAACTGCCAGCCTTCGGGGAGGATTAGATTGGCCTGATAGGTGAGTTGCGCGGCCGGAGTGCCTGCCGGGTAGAGGATCGCCTCATTCCATTCGAGGACCATGAGCTTGTCGGTGGCGGAGTAGCCCTCAGGCTCGATGGCGTCGTAAGAGGCGCTGAGCTGAGTTGCGCCGGCGGGGACATCGAGATGGAAAGTGAATGCGTCGAGAGTGTCGCGCAGCCAGGGGATGGTTTTTCCGGCGGCCTCGAATTTGAGGCCAACTAGATCAGCGATGGGACCGTCGGGCCCATGTTCGCCGGGGATCCACTTGGGAAAGTAGAGGGTGAGCGGGCCGGGGGTGACGGGAAGAACGAGATGCGCATGGAGAAGCTTTTTCGGCGTTTGCGTGGCGTCGACGGTGAGAGAAATGGTTTGGCCCGGTTGCGCAAAAGCGGCAGGAACTGCAAGGGCTGCAAGCAGGGCAAATAGACACGACAGGCGGCGAGACGCAGTCATCCGGATACTCCTTCAGGGTGAAAGTTCGACGGCTTTCTAGAGCGGATGATAGCAGGGCCGGCGGGGCTGGATGGGCTGGAATTCAGGCGGAGAAATCACCTGCATTTCAGCTGCGTCTTCCACCGAGGAGTGGTCGCGAACCGGTATAAACTTGAGCTGTTATGGAAACGACAGGCTGTGGTACCGCAATTGTGACGCCCTTCAAGGCGGACGGAGCAGTGGACGAGCCGGCGCTGTGGTCGCTGGTGAATTGGCAGATCGAGTCGGGAATCGATTTTCTGCTGGCGTGCGGGTCGACGGGCGAGGCAGCGACGCTGGACGAGGAAGAGTGGCTGAACACGGTTCGGCTGGTGATCGATGCGGCGGCGGGACGAGTTCCGGTGTGGGCAGGATGCACGCACAACTCGACGCGCGTGCTGGTGCGACAGGCTGCGATGCTCAAGCGAGTGCCGGGCGTGGCGTGCGTGCTGTCGGCGAACCCGTATTACAACAAGCCGACACAGGAAGGGCAGTTCCAGCATTTTCTGGCGTTGGCGCGCGAGGTGGCTCCGCTGCCGGTTTGCGTTTACAACGTGCCGGGACGGACGGCGGCGAATCTGGAGCCGGAGACGGTGAACCGGCTAGCGGCTGCGGCCAAGAACATCGAGGCGATCAAGGAGGCGAGCGGCAGGGTGTCGCAGTTTGCCGAGCTGGCGCACATTATGCCGCGGGGATTCAAGATTTTCTCAGGTGACGACAACCTGACGCTGGCGGCGATTGCCGTGGGTGCACACGGGCTGATCAGCGTGGCGTCGAATGAGGCACCGGCGGAGTGCATGCAGATGGTGCGCGCAGCGCTGAACAACAATTGGATCGAAGCGCGGGATCTGGAAAGGCGCTATGGGCGGCTGTTCGAAGCGAATTTCTGGGAGTCGAACCCCGGGCCGGTGAAGACAGTGTTGAACCTGATGGGCCGGTGCGGGGATACAGTGCGGTTGCCGCTGGTGCCTCCCTTGCCAGGCACGCGGGTGCGGCTGGAGCGGCTGGCAGGCGAGTTGGGCCTGATGAAGCACACGCCGATTCCGGCGGGAGTGCGATCAGAAGTGTTCTGAAGGAAACCATGCGAAAGAAATCAGGTTTGAAGAGTGGAGCAGCGCTTTGTGCGCTGCTGGTGCTTGCGGTGTTTGTTGCGGACGTGCCGTTGGCGAGACCGCAGAGCCGGGCAAGTGCGGCGCAGACAAACTCGGCACAAACGCAAGCGAACGGGCCGCAGAGCCAGACGGATCTTTGGAAGGTGAAGCCAAATATCTCGGGGCAGAGGAATGGCGTCTTCGTTGAGCCGGAGGCGATGGACTTTGCGGATCACACGGGGTACGTTTCGCTGTTTGACGGCAAAACGCTGACCGGTTGGGATGGGCAGCCCGGCGTGTGGAGCGTGGAAGACGGCGCGATTGTCGGGGTGTCGACCCCGGAAAAGAAGGCGGGCAACACGTTTCTGGTGAACCACGACGCGGAGGCGAAAGATTTCGATCTGAAGCTGGAGATCAAAGTGGAGTGGGGCGGCGGAAGCGGAGTGCAATACCGCAGCAGCACGGGAATTCCGCAAGGGCGAGTCGCGGGACCGGGCGAGCCGCCGCTCGATCCGCGCTGGGTGATGATTGGACCGCAGGCTGATTTCTGGTATCCGGTGAACGAGAAAGCGAAGCAATACAGCGGGCAACTGTACTCGCAGAATACGTCGCTGGGGATTATCGCGTGGCGAGGGCAGGTCGTGCAGTCCGAGCCGGGCAAGCCGCCGCGGCTGGTGGGGGCAATCGGCGATCGCGCGCAACTTGGGACATATGTGAAGGACGGAGAGTGGAACCAATACACGATCATTGCGCGAGGCGGGGTGATTCTGCACATCCTCAACGGGCAGTTGATGGCGGTGATGGTGGATGACGATCCGGCGTCAACGAACAATGTTTCTGGGCTGTTCGGGCTGCAGATCGAGGGCGCGCCGTGCAAGGTCTCGTTCCGGAATTTGTGGTTGCGAAAGATCGACTAGGGCAATGCGAATGTAGTTAAGACGAGAGATTGTGGCGGCGGCTTACAGCGGCGGATAAAATCTCCCATTACGGCGGTAACTCGCTCAGGGATAAATATATTTCCACGATTATTCGCAACTTTCTAGAATCCTTTTGGGTCTACACTCATCGACGGCCGGCGGTGGCTAAACACACCGTACCCAGCCGCGGTATTTCAATTTAGGCGAATGCTCCGTGCGCGAGCGCGCCCTGACTGACCCATTTCTTCCCCGCTTAGGTTGTCGAGACCGTTGCAGGTTCACCTACTGGTGTGACCGGGCAAAGGTTCGCGAACCTGGCGGTGTTCCCTGATCTTGGGGACGGAAATGGTTCATCTGGTGCCCGCTCTCAAGCCACGCAGACTCGCAGAAAGAGACCAAACTGATATGTCTCACAAGACACAGAGAAACCTCTTCAGGCTGGCGCTGATTCCGCTGACCGCTGCCGTTCTCGTGGCTACGGGCTGCGGCAACAGCTCCATGATCAACACCGCAACCCAGTCCAGTGCAACGGGCTCGACCTTCGTGGTCGGCACCGATGCACCGCTGGCAGCAGTAACCTCGTTCGCGGTGCAAGTGGAGACCGTCGAATTGACCAATAGTGGCGGGAGCACGGCATCGCTGATCACCGGCACGCCGATGGTGGACTTTGCACGTTTCAACGGGCTCCAGACGCTGCTGGATATGAACAAAGTTCCGGCTGGCACATACACGAGCGTGACCATCACGCTGGGTTCAGGAACGATCGGCTACCTGAACACCGGCAGTGGCGCGCCCACCATCGCGACCATGCCTGTGGTCTATAGTCCGTCTTCGGCGTCAACGGTCAACGTGACGCTGGATAAACCGCTGGTGGTAGCGACAGGAAATCCTCCAGTGGGGCTGCGCGTCGATTTCGATCTGGCCAAGTCCGTCCAGGTGAGTGGTACGCCAGCGCAGATCACCGGCAACGTGACTCCGACCTTCGATATTCACACGATCGCCCGCACTGACACCGGCGCATACATCGACGAGCTAATTGGCGGAGTGGTCACAGCGCCTTCAGGCACCAATGAACCCAATTCCTTCGTCATTGCGGGGCCGCATGGCGAGAACTTCACCATCAATACGACCTCGTCTACGACGTGGGACGGCGCCGCGAGCCTGAGCGCACTGAATTCCAACAGCATTGTGCAGGTTTCGGGGCAGTTAGATCCGGCGGATCAGACTCTGGACGCCGACGAAGTAGCGATCATTTCGGACAGCAAGTTCTGGGCCACGGGACAGATCACGTACGTGACTCCGGCGACGGGCGCGGCGACGAGCTTCGACCTGTACACGCGCGCGCTTGAACCGACGGATATCTCGGGGTCGACGGGCATGCCGATTTCGCTGGGCAAGATTGCACAGGTAAATCTGACCGGCAGCGAAAAGTACTACGTCTACTGGATGCACAATCCATTTACACAGTTCCTTTTCAACTCAAGCGGACTGGTGGCCGGGCAGCCGGTTGCCATCGGCGGACCAGCCAGCGGAGTGACAGCAGGCGCGAGCAGCCTCACAGTGGATCGCATCCACCTGCGCAACTGGGGCTTTAACGGCACGATCGTTCCAAAGAGCCAGAGTTCGAGCCAGGGAACGTTCCAGATGCAGGTGACTGGGTTTGCCGGTCAGCTGATACCGACGCCGATCACGGTCTACCTGGGCGGCAACTGCGATTTCCGCTACGGCTTTGGCGCATTCAGCGACCTAGCCGACAGTACCAATGTTCGCGTGGTCGGGTTGTTGCTCAAGAATCCGACCACTGGACAAGTGGTGCTGTGGGCACGTCACGTAGACGGAGCTAACTTCACCGACTTCAGCACGTTCGCGTTCTAAAAGAGCGGGAACACTGAACAACGATTCGCCGGGGTTGGCAAAATGCCAGCTCCGGCGCTTTTTTTTGCCAATGAGGCGCGATGTTCAGAACAGGTCGGCCAGCGGCGGGAAGGTGAGCAGTAGCGCGAGGACGAGAAGGATGAGCGCGGCGGTACCCACCTGCCGCATGGCAACCATTCGCCAACTCCAACGCCGATGGAGAAAGAACCACACAACGAGCCATACAACAATGGCGCACGTGGTGACGCCGGAAAGCGGGCCGGTGGGCTTGTAAAAGACAAAGAACTTTTTGAAGAACGCGGATTGATCGCCGAGGATGGCAAAGACCGCAACCATGAACGAGCCAATGCCCGCGGCAAGAAGGGCTGCTGCGCCACCGCCGTTGGGAAAGTTGCGCACGCTTGGTGTAGCGGAGGTGTTTTCAGCGGTCATTTTTCGGCTCCCTGCACGATGTGAATGGTTGAGCCGCCCTGGACTGGCGCGTTCTTGTTGAGCATGGCGCCGAAGAAGCCGGCGATGCCGGCGGCGAAGAGCGAGATCCAAACGAAACCGAGAACTGCGGCGCGAAGCTCAGGCTGGACCTTGAGATTGCGGCCGTGCCGGGCGAAGACAGCCGCGGCCATGGTGATAGAGATGGGAACAAGCCAGGCCACGTGCTCCTTCCATTCCATGCCGATGGAGTGCCAGGCGATGGTGGAGGGGCTGGACATGAGCAGGCGCTGCGGAAATCCGGCGAGGTCTACGGTTCCCGCTGGAGGCACGGCGCGGTACCAAGGGTAGATGATGTAAGCGCCGGTGAGTACAGTGAGCCACGCGAGCATGGCCATGGCGATGAGGTAGATGCGAAGGAAGCGCTCATCTTCAAATTCAATTGCCGGCTTGAGCGGCGAGACGTAACGGCGATGAAGCTCGACGAGCGCGCCGGAGCAAGCCATGAGATAGAGCGCGCCGAGCCCCATGCCGTGAATCATCGTCCAGAGACTGCGGGTGGTGAATTCCATTCATACCGTCCTTTCAGCGCGCGAGCCGCACTTTATAACGAAGAGCGCGTTATCAGAGACCGTTTCGATTTGGAGGCATGGGGAAGAGCGCTTTGTCCGAGGAATTCTTCTTCTCGTCCTGTGAATCACTTTTCGCGTCTTTGCCCCAGGTCCAGTACATGCCGACGTAGGCGTAGTTTTCAGTCTGCCCGGCGACGGAGTGGCCATAGCAGAACAGAAACTGTTCGTTGGTGTTGTGTTTGAAGTGGTAATAGCCGCCGATGTCGATCATGGCCGACCGCTGAGTTTGCGCGGCGGCAAATCCCTCGCGGCCGTGGGCGAAAACTTCGGCCCCGAGCTCGAGACGCTCGTTGAGCTCACGTTTAACGAGAAATCCGCCGTAGGGAAAATCGCGGTAATCGGCCTGCGGCACAACCTGGTATCCGCCGCCGCCATCGAAGAGCCATTTGCCGGAGTTCTTTTGCAGCCATATGGGGAGCTTATACCAGACCTTGCCCACGCCGAGGCCCTTGTCGAAATTGCCGGTAGGCATTTCAAACATGGTGAAGCTGCCGATCTGCGGGAAATGTTTGGTCTCTTTGATGAAGGCGATCTTGGCGCCGAGCTCCATGTCGGTTAGGCCGAATTCCGTGGGCCCGGTGCCGGCGGGAAGATAGACGGGATTGTTGGATGGCGCAATGACACCCCAGGGCAGGATGGCGTGGAGTTGCACGCGGGGAATGGCGCCCCAGTTGAACTCGAAGGCGGGGCCGGTGGAATCCATCTCCGCCGGAGTGCCATCGGCGCCGCCGAAGATGTAGAACTCGTAGTGATGCAGATCGACGGGAACGGGATCGTCGGTTTGGTAGGGAGGTCCCTGCGCGAAGAGCCGCGGAACGGCCAGGATCGCGAGCAGGAGGCCGGCCAGTTTCGCAGAATGAACGAGGGCCTTCATCAACGATTCCTTAGGGAACAGATGACACGGGGCCGAGGGAAGCGTCATCTGCCGCAAACGATATATCGAAGTTCGATAATAGTCAAGGCAAAATCATGTGAACGGCGGTATAGTGATTCGTGTGAAGAAGCATGCGCGGGAACTTTTCTACGGCCTGATTCGCATTCACGTGCTGCTGCATGCGCGGCACGAGCCGATCTTCGGGCTGGGAATGATGGAGGAACTGGCGCATCATGGGTATCGCATCGGGCCGGGCACACTGTATCCGCTGCTTCATGGATTGGAGCGCGCGGGTTTGTTGAAGTGCCGTGTTGGACGTCGCGGAGCCGGCAGGCGGCGGGTGTATACGATCACGGCAGCGGGGAAGAAGGCGCTTGAAAAAGCCAGGGAGAAAGTGGACGAGTTACACCGCGAACTGCATGAGAGGCGGCCACGGAGAATTGGGAGCGGAGGAGCAACATAGCGAGTCGGCGAGCTAGCAAGTCCGCAGGCGAGCCCGCGTGAGCGTGCGCAAGACTCGAGGCTAATGTTTGTGGCCGCCGCCGTGACCACCACCGCCGCCAGAGTGGCTCATCTTCGGCGCACTCATGTGTCCACCACCGAAGCCTCTTGACGAGTGGCCTCCGCCGAAGCCGAATTTCGGAGCGTGGCTGTTGCCGAAACTCTCACGTCCTCCGCCAGAGAAGCCTTTTGGTGCCTGACTATGACCGAAAAGATGGAAGCCTCCGGAGTGCTCAACCTTGCCCATTGAGCTGCCGTAGCCCTGATATGACTGTCCACCAAAAGCGCGCGATGAGTACGACTGCGGAGCGCGATAAGACCGCGACGGCTCTGTGTAGGCATAGTTTGGACGCGAGGCATAGGACTGGCCCGAGTACGCGTTTCCCGAATACGGATTGGTTGAATGGTTTGTGTAGCCGTACCCGTAGCCGGGATTGCTGAAGGTTTGCGGGCGGCTTGAGTAAGTCTGCGCGTGGTTGGGGTAGGCTTGCGGGCGATAGCCGTAGTTTTGCTGCGGCGCAACGCGGGCATAAGACTGCTGCTCGGGCCGGTTGTAGAGCTGTCGCGCTGGGATCGCAGCACGGTTGTAATTGTTGGACGGGGCCTGGTAAGCGCGATTGAATTCGCCCGAGTTACGATTGTTCGACCACTCGCCACGCCGGTAGTCACCCTGCCGCACGCCATAGCTGCGATCGTAGCCGCCGGGCGAGCGGCCGAATCCGCCGTGACCGTAGTAGGCGCGAGGCCCGCCACGGGGTAAACCCCAGTCGGCCACTGAAGCGCTGTGGGTGTAATAGTCCGAGTGATTAAAGAGGACGGCGTTCGCCAGCCAGTCGAGTCCCCAGCCAAGCCAACCGAAGGGTGTGTGCCCGAACGCGGACATGGCGAAGCTAAGCGCGTACTGGATGGGAGAGGATCCGAAGAAGGAGCCGAGAGCACCGATGAGCGAGAAGCCGGGATAGGGCGATATGGGCTGGCCGTAAACGTCCCATGGGTTGTAGGTGGGAACGTAAACCTCTTGCGGATTGGGCGGCGCGAGATCGATGTAGCCCTGATCGTTGGTCACATCTTCTTGCGGTGTGGACTGCAGGTTGCCGGCCTGCTCGGCGCGCTGGCGCAGCACTTGCACGGTTTGCATGACGTCCTGCGGCTGGTTGTAGTAGGCGTTGCCCAGATTAGTGGTCCAAATGAGGTTGTGATTCAACATGTCGATAACGTCAGGGAAGGCGGTGAGCGCCTTCACGCTTGGATCCCAACTGGTTTGAGCCTGGGCGCCCGAGGCGATCTGGTCAGGTGAGCCGTAGCCCTGGGCGCGCATGTTCTGGAGCCACTGGTCGGCGACGGCCACCTGCGCGGGATAAGTGGACGCGGCGAGAATTTGCGCGAGCAGGGCATCAGGATAGAGCGCGATAGGCGCCAGAAGTTGCGCGAGATCCTGGGCGCTGAGTGCCTGGGCGGGCGGGGCGGCTTGAGGCGCAAGAGACTGCTGCTGCGGATTGGGCGGCTGCGCGTATGGCTGTTGCGGAGCAGAATATTGCGGCTGTGCATAGCCATATTGCGGCTGCTGATATTGGGGCTGGGCGTATTGCGGCTGCGAGTAACCGTACTGCGGGTTGGGCTGGGTGTATTGATTCGGATATGGGTTGCCGTAGCCGTAGGGCGATGCGGGGTATGCCTGCTGTGCCGTGAGATGAGTGGGCAGAAATACGAGAGCGGCGAGTGTAATGAGGCCGAGCAATCGCCATGACGGACGCGGCGAACTGCCTGCGCGGGCAGACGGAGGTCGAGTCGTGTTCGAGAGCAGCGGGGAAGAACTAACAACGCAGGAAACTGGAAAAATGGTTCGGGATTCCATGATCCCTCACTTTCCGCAGCGGCCCGTTCCGGAGCAGTTGGCCTGCTTCCGGCTGGGCCGAAGCCATAGGAGGCCCGGCAGCCCAACGAGGGCTTATGGATATGACCCCGGATGGGGGGATTAGTTTCGGGAAGGGTCTAATTCGACGAAATTGCGGTTAGACGAATTTGTCTGATCGGGGTTGCCGGACTGCTCAATGCTGTCAATCAGGCCGATAACTCCTTCTTTACGAGTTCGCTAACGGCGCGGCCATCGGCGCGGAGGCTTGCGGCCTGCAGTTTGGCCTGGACGGCTTTCATGGCCGCGCCCATTTCTTTCTGCGTAGGTTTGTGGCCGAGTGAGGCGCCAAGTTCGGTGAGCGCCTCTGCGACGAGTGCCGTGAGGCCGGCTTCGTCGAGAGCTTTCGGCAGGAACTCCTCGATGACGACGATTTCTGCCAGTTCTTTGGCGACCAGGTCGGGGCGATTGCCTTTGGCGAACTGCTCGATGGAGTCGCGGCGCTGCTTGATCATGGTCGCGAGCGCCTGCTCGCTCTCGGATTGCGTGAGAGGGGCGCGCTTTTCGATGGCCTTGTTCTTGAGCGCATTCTTGATGAGCCGCAGTGTGCCAGTGCGTTCGGCGTCGTGCGCCTTCATGGCGGTAATGATGTGCTGGTTGACGATGGCTTCGAGTGCGCCTGCGTCGGTCATTTCCTTCTTAGCTCCTGAATGATTGCTTTTTGTTTCAAAGTCCGCCGCTCGCCCTTCGAAAACTGCGGAGTTCGGCCAAACAAGAATTGTACCGGCTTTGGCAAGTTGAGGCTGGGAGGAGAGAATTTTGCCCAGACTCTGGTCCTTGACGAAGATTTCAACAGTTATTAAGCCACAAAAACCACAAAATTGTGTATTATGTGGTTGAAGGGCTGGTCGCGGCATGCTTCCTTCGAACTTTAAGTGCCGCTTCAGGCAGGCTTTTGTACCTGTTCCGTGGGAGGGACACACATGATTCGTAAAACACGGCTTTATACACCCGGTCCGACGCCGCTGCTTCCGGCGGCTCAGTTTGCCATGGCGGCTGCGGATATGCACCATCGCACGGCCGAGTTTCGCGCGCTATACCAGAAGGTTCTGGCACAACTGAAGGTCTTTGTCGGCACGAAAAACGATGTACTGCTGCTAGCGTGCTCGGGGACGGGGGCGATGGAGGCGTCGGTTTCGAACTTGACCTCGCCCGGCGACAAGGTGCTGGTGTTAACGGCAGGCAAGTTTGGCGAGCGCTGGACAGGGCTGGCGAAGGCGTTCGGCTGTGTGCCGGATGTGGTCACGGCTCCGTACGGGCAGACCTTCGATATGGCGCAGGTGAAGGCAGCGCTGAAGCCGGAGTACAAGGCTGTCTACATCCAGGCCACGGAAACCTCGACGGCGGTGCGTCATGATGTAGAAGCCATCGCAAGGCTACTCCATGCAGTGGCGCCCAACACGCTGCTCGTCGTTGATGGCATCACCGGGCTGGGCACTACGCACTTCGACGTGGATGGATGGGGAATCGATGTGCTGATCGGCGGCTCGCAGAAGGCGGTAATGATTCCGCCGGGCCTGGCGTATCTGAGCGTCAGCGAGAAGGCATGGGCGGCGATGGAGAGCTCGAAGAATCCGCGTTACTACTTCGACCTGCGCAAGGAGCGCAAAAACGCAGTAAAGGGCGAGAGCGCGTACACGCCAGCGGTGGCGCTGGTTGCCGGCCTGGGCGCGGCCTTGGATTACATTGCCGGGCAGGCGGGGGGCGATCTTGAGAAAGGCCGCATTGCACTGATTGACAATGCGCAGGTGAATGCAGCGGCGACACGCGCGGGGTTGGTGTCACTGGGATTCACTCTGTTTGCGCCCACGGCTCCGGCTGCGGCGGCCACGGCGGTTGCGGTGCCAGAAGGAATGGACTCGGGCATGGTGGTGAAGGCGCTGAAGGCGAAGTTTGCGCTGGTGACGGCCAACGGGCAGGGCGAGATGCAGGGAAAGATCTTCCGCGTGGCGCACCTGGGATTTTTCGACTATCTCGATACGGTGGCGCTGCTGGGCGCGATGGAGCATATTGCCAAAGACACGCTGGGGATGCCGGTGAAGTTCGGGCAGGCGGTGGCGGCGGCACAGGAAGTGTACGCGAAAAACAGCTAACAGCTAACAGCGAACAGCTGGCGGTGACAGACGGATTTCGGCTGAGGAAAGCGTGACTCATAAGCGAGGCAAAGTGATTCCAGTGCCCGAACTGTTCGCTGTCGGCCGTCAGCTTGGACGGTATTTATGCCGGAACTGAGTTTTGGAGAAAAGCTGCTGATCGCGCGCAAGCAGCTCGATCTCTATCAATACGAGATGGCGGAGCGGTTGGGGGTGCATCCCAACTCGCTGACCAAGTACGAGCGCGGCGAGGGCAAGCCGCACGCGGCGGTGGTGCGGATGTTCGAGTTGCTGTGCGAGCAAAAGGGCATTCGCTTTGACGAGTACCAGGGCGCGTCCGCCGCGGCGGACAAGGGAGCAGCGATGAAGATCGTATTGGCAGAGAAGGTTTCACCGGCGACGCTGGCCGTGTTTGCGGCCGAGCCCGGATGGCAAGTGAAGACGCACGATCAGTTGCCCGAGGGTTTGCCGGTGGCGCTGGCGGAGGCCGATGCGCTGGTGGTGCGCAGCGCGGTGCAGGTGGACGACGCGCTGCTGCAGCACGCTCCGAAGTTGCGCGTGATTGGCCGAGCCGGCGTGGGTGTGGACAACATTGACACTGAGGCAGCGACGCGGCGCGGCATTGTCGTGATGAACACGCCGGGCGCGAACGCGGTGGCTGTTGCGGAGTTGACACTGTGCCTGATGATCGCGCTGGCGCGCAAGGTGCCGGCGGCGAATGCGACCATGCACGCGGGCAAGTGGGAGAAGAAGAATCTGCAAGGAGCGGAGCTACGCGGCAAGACGCTGGGAATATTAGGGCTAGGCCGGGTGGGATTGGAAGTTTCGCGACGGGCGCGCGGATTCGGCATGGAGCTTATCGGTACCGATCCGTTTGTTTCATCGGCGGTCGCGCGCGAGAACGGGATTGCTGTAGTTCCCGTGGAGGAGCTGTTTGCGAAGGCAGACTACCTCACTTTGCACGTGGGGCTGACGCCGCAAACCAACGGAATCATCAACGCAAAGTCGCTGGCTGCAATGAAGAAGGGTGTGCGCATCATTAACTGCGCACGGGGCGAGCTGGTTGACGACACGGCCATGGTGAGCGCGCTCAAGAGCGGACAGGTGGCCGGTGCGGCGCTCGATGTTTTCAGCGTGGAGCCGCCGAAGGATTCACCGTACTCTGGGCTGGACAATGTGATTCTGACGCCGCACATCGCCGGCTCGACGGCCGAGGCGCAAGAGGCAGTGGGCGTGCAGATTGCGCAGCAAGTGCGCGAGTACCTGAAGCTTGGTGTGGTGCAGAACGCAGTGAATCTGCCATCGTTGAGCCATGAAGAGTATTTGCAACTGGCGCCGTATATCGACCTGGCGGGGCGGCTCGGCTCATTTCTTGCGCAGACTTGCAAGTGCAGCATGGAGTCCATTGCGCTGATTTACGGCGGTGCGCTGGCGGAAGTGAAGACGGAGCTGGTGCGCAATGCCGCGATCGCAGGACTGCTGCAGGGATCGGAGAATGTGAACCGCATCAACGCGGCGGCGGTGGCGCAGGAACGCGGAATTCGAGTGCACGAAGAGAAGGAAGAGAGCCATCGCGGCGGAGCGGCGACGGTGCTCACGGTCGTTCTGCACACGGCGCAGGGCGAAAGCCGCGCCAGCGCTACGGTGATTCATGGAGAACAGCCGCGGCTGCTGGCGTTTGACGGCATCGATATTGAGACGCCGCTTGAGGGGAACCTGCTGGTGTGCCGCAATCTCGACGTGCCGGGCGTGATTGGGCGGATCGGAACCATTCTTGGCGAGCAGGGAGTGAACATCGCCAACTTTGCGCTGGGCCGCGAACGCCGCGCGCCCAGTATCGCCGGGAAATTGGTGCAGGCACTGGCCGTGGTGCAGGTGGATGAGCCGGTGGGAGCACAGACTCTGGATGCGCTGAAGGCGATTGAAGCGCTGCTGGAAGCGAGAGCGGTGAGTTTGCCGGACGGGAAATGAAGAAGAAGTTTGACGAGAAGGCGCTTGACCCTCAGCGTTTGCCTCTGCTCAGGGCAAGCTCTGGCCGCCCGCGAGGTTGAAAATTCCCAATTGACTGCCGCCCATTCCGAACGAGAGTAACATGGGTGGCATGAGCCCCCCAGACTGGATAGTTGCTGTCACGCTGATGCTTGGAGCAGGCGGCACTTTAATAGCCCAGCGTGTCTGTCAAGATCCCGTGATCGAAATTCAAAGAGCGACGGTCATCGCCTTTTATCCGCCTGCTTCAGGGGGAAGCGAAGAGAACGCTAACGCGAACGAAGCTTTGAGTGATTTTCAGTACTATGCCGAGCGCATGAAACGGTCCTTGGTGAAGTCAGCCATCGATTTTCAGGAACTTTACGTTCGCTGTCTTCGCATTGATGTGGATAAGAAGACCACAGTGTTCCGTCCCAAACTTGCTATTGGTTACTTTTTGATCGCACCGGGCAAGAAGCCTGATATCCAATATGGCGTGATGACCGACGACGATCTTATGGTCGTAGCAGGACGCTATTTTGGCTTGATTGCCCCACGCGACTAAAGCGGTTCTCTCCCGTGCGCAACTTTCGTTGAGGATGAGGTTGGGGCTACCGAGTAGTGTGCCTGCACAGCAGTGAGCGGGATTGTGCTACCCCACCCTAACTGCGCGTCGCTGGAGCGATGCACGGTTAGAATGGGGCACCCCGGCGATTGGCAAAAAAGCAGGTCCTTCGACTGCGCCGCTCGCGACAAGCGCGAGCGGCTTCGCTCAGGATGACATCGATTGAGTGGGGTTCGCGCGATCCCACTCTAACCGCGCGTCGCTGGAGCGATGCACGGTTAGGATGGGGCACCCAGAGTTTAGTGGTGGGGCGGATGATTCGATTGGGACTGTGGTGTTTCCCACTCATGGCGCGATAGAACTGCGCCATGAATGGGGCACACAGATTTTGAATTAGGCACCCAAGTTCTTGAAATATCCTGTGCTACTTTGCCGCCAACTGGCGGAGGACGTATTGCAGGATGCCGCCGTGCTTAAAGTATTCGACTTCCTGCGGCGTGTCGATGCGGACCATTGCATGGAACAGCTTTTTTTCGCCGTTCGGTCTCGTCGCAGTGACGGCGACCGTGCGGCCGCTCGCGAATTTTCCATCGAGCTGTTCGCGGAAGCCGAGAATTTCGTAGGTCTCTTCGCCGGTTAGGCCGAGCGATTCGGCGTTCTGGCCGGATTCAAATTGCAAGCGGCAGAATACCCATGCCGACGAGGTTGGAGCGATGAATGCGCTCGAAGCTTTCGGCGATGACGGCGCGCACGCCGAGGAGCTTTGGTCCCTTGGCGGCCCAGTCGCGCGAGGAGCCGGAGCCATACTCCTTGCCGGCGAGAATGATGAGCGGGACGCCGCGCTTGGCGTACTCGACACTGGCGTCAAAGATGGACATCTGCTGGCCTTCGGGCAGCAGACGCGTGACGCCGCCTTCAGTGCCGGGCGCCAGCTTGTTGCGGAGGCGCACGTTGGCGAAGGTACCGCGGACCATGACTTCGTGATTGCCGCGGCGCGAACCGTAGCTGTTGAAGTCCACGGGCTTGACGCCGTGAGCGGATAGATACTCGCCGGCGGGGCCGGTTGCCTTGATGGAGCCAGCGGGCGAGATGTGGTCGGTGGTGACGGAGTCGCCGAGGACAGCGAGAACGCGCGCGCCGGTGATGTCGGTGACGGGCGGGGGCGTCATGGTCATGCCGTCGAAGTAGGGCGCCTGGCGGATGTAAGTCGAGTCCGGCTCCCACTGGTAGACGTCGCCGGTGGGGAAGCTGAGGCCCTGCCAACTGGCGTCGCCCTGGGAGACGGTGGAGTACTCGCGGCGAAAGCCTTCGCTGTTGACGGCGCCCGCAATGGCGTCGGAGACCTCTTTTTGCGTGGGCCAGATGTCTTTAAGGTAGACAGGCTGGCCGGAAGGATCGTTACCGAGCGGATCGGAATCGAAGTTGTGACCGATTTTGCCGGCGAGCGCGTAGGCGACGACGAGCGGCGGGCTCATGAGGTAGTTGGCGCGCACGTCGACGTTGACGCGGCCTTCGAAGTTGCGGTTGCCCGAGAGCACGCTGACAGCGACGAGACCGTGCTCGGCGATACTGTCTGATACGTCGGCGGGAAGCGGGCCGGAGTTGCCGATGCAGGTGGTGCAACCGTAGCCGACGACATTGAAGCGAAGCTTTTCGAGATAGGGCAGGAGGCCGGACTTCTGGTAGTAGTCGGTGACGACGCGCGAGCCGGGAGCGAGCGAGGTCTTGACCCACGGCGGGACACACAGGCCGCGCTCGACGGCTTTTTTGGCGAGCAGGCCGGCGGCGATCATGACCGATGGGTTGGAGGTGTTGGTGCAACTGGTGATGGCAGCGATGACAACGGAGCCGTGGTCGAGATAGGGATCGGGATCGACGTTGAATCGTTCTTTCACGGTGGTGGTGACGTGGAGCTGCGCGCTGGCGGAGAGGGCAGGGGAAGTTGATGGGCCTTCGTTCTCTTCCGCGCCGATGGCAATGGCGGTATCTGCGACGGCGCGCGGCTCCCAGGCTGCAGCGGTGCGCGTGCCGAGCGGCTTGGCCGTAGGCGCGAGCAGATTGGGCAGTTGCTGCGCGAAGCTGGCCGCAGCGTCTTTGAGCGAAACGCGATCCTGCGGGCGCTTGGGGCCAGCGAGACTGGGCTCGACGGTTGCAAGATCGAGTGAGAGGGTCGCAGTGTATTCGGCTTCAGGCGAGTCGGCGGTGTGGAAGAGTTCTTGCTCCTTGTAATAGGCGGCGACAAGGTCAATCTGAGCTTCGCTGCGGCCGGTGAGGCGCAGGTAGCGGAGGGTTTCCGCGTCGACGGGGAAGATGCCGCAGGTGGCGCCGTACTCCGGGGCCATGTTGCCGATGGTGGCACGGTCGGCGAGCGGGAGCTCCGCGATACCGGGGCCATAGAACTCGACGAACTTGCCGACGACACCGAGCTTGCGCAGAGCCTGCGTGACTGTGAGCACGAGATCGGTGGCCGTCGCGCCCTCGCGCAATTTGCCTGTGAGTTTGTAGCCGATGACTTGCGGGATCAACATGCTGACCGGTTGGCCGAGCATGGCGGCTTCAGCTTCGATGCCGCCGACGCCCCAGCCGAGCACGCCGAGGCCGTTGATCATGGTGGTGTGCGAGTCGGTGCCGACGAGAGTGTCGGGATAGGCGAGGAGCTCGCCGTTGATTTCTGTGGTGAAGACGACGCGCGCGAGATATTCGAGATTGACCTGGTGGCAGATGCCCATGCCGGGCGGGACGGCGGAAAAGTTGCGGAACGCTGACTGACCCCACTTGAGGAATGCGTAGCGCTCGCGGTTGCGCTGGAACTCGAGGAGCGAGTTGGCCGCGTAGGCCGAGGAGGTGCCGTACTCATCGACTTGTACGGAGTGATCGATGACGAGCTCCGCGGGGGCGAGGGGATTGACGCGCTCGGGATCGCCGCCGAGGGTTTTGATGGCGTCGCGCATGGCGGCGAGATCGACGACAGCGGGGACGCCGGTGAAGTCCTGCATGAGGACACGGGCCGGCATATAGGCGATTTCGCGGCTGGGCTCGGCCTTGGCGTCCCAGTTGGCGAGGAACTCGATGTCGGCGGCGGTGACGTTGACGCCGTCTTCGCGACGCAGCATGTTTTCAAGCAGGATTTTGAGGCTGAAGGGAAGGCGGCTGAGGTTGAAACCGCGGGCGGCGAGCGCGGGAAGGCGATAGATAGTGTAAGAGCGTTTGCCGGAGTTGAACACGGCACGGCTTTGGAAGCTGTTCATCGGAAATCCTCCTAGCGGAGCTAGCGGTGTTAGCGGGGGCTCGCGAAGTTAGGTCATCGGCGCAAAGCGATCGCGTTGGCCAAAAGCTTGTCGGAAATAGATTACTCAGCGGGAGGGATCAACGTCCACGGTCGGGGCGGCCGTGGCCGAAACGCTTGAGGCGGGGTGAACCGGCGAGGGTGAGATGGCACATGGTCTACGCAAAGATTTTAGCGCGAAAGCGGGCGAGCAGGAAAGATGACCTGATCGAGTTGCGTGGCTGTAAAGGGATCAGGCCGTGACCGAGACTTTGAGCCGGATGCCCAGCGCGTGCATGACCTTGAGCGCCGTGCCCAACTCCGGGTTGCCGGTGTCGCTGAGCGCGCGATAGAGCGATTCGCGGGTGATGCCGGTTTCGCGAGCAAGCTGCGCCATTCCGCCTCTCGCGCGCGCCACAGCGCCCAGCGCCTTCGCAATATAGCGCGGATCGTCGCTCTCCAGCGCCTCTGTGAGATATGTGGTGATGGTTTCGGGATCTGTGAGAAACTCGGCTGCATCGTAGGGCTTTGTCCTGATTCGCATTGAATCACTCCGTTTCGGTCCATTGGGCTGCCAGCGTCTTGGCCCGCTTGATATCTTTGTCCTGCGTGCTCTTGTCGCCGCCGCAAAGCAAGAGGATGATCAGGTCGCCGCGTTGGATGTAATAAACCCTGTAGCCGGGACCAAAATCAACCTTCATCTCGACGACGCCAGAGCCGACGCTTCTCGTCTTTCCGGGATTGCCGTCTTCCAGGCGGTCAATCCGGGTCAGAATCTTTGCGCGACCTTTCTTGTCCTTCAAGTCGCCTAACCACGCCGCGAATTCTTCGGTACGACGCACTTGCACGGGGCCCAATCAATCCGATCTGCTCCAGTGTAACCCATAGATTACAGCAAGGCAAGTCTTGCTGGAAACGCTGAAAGAGTTGGAAGCCGAATCCGTAACACGACGCGGAGCGCTCTATCCGCCCGCAAGTGCACATCAGACCAGTCCGTATACTGGGAATGCAGCATTCTTCGTAGCGAGGTTTCCCGAGAATTGAAACTCCGGGTTGGAATCGAGGGGCTTTTTTCGCGCTTGTACGCCCGGGTTGCGCGTCTCATGCCCAACGAGCGGCAGCGCCTGCTGGCGATCACGATTATTGCAGGGGGCGCGTGCGGTCTTTCAGCGGTAGCGTTTCACATCTGTTGCCAGCAACTTTACGTGCTTCTGATCAATCACGCGACTGCGGCGCCAGGTCAAAGCTGGATCTGGTGGACGATTCTGACGCCGGCGCTGGGCGGGCTAGTAGCCGGACTTGGACTCACCTATTGGGTTCCAGCAGCGGCGGGCAGCGGTATTCCCCAGGTGAGGACTGCTTATACCTTTCGCTGGGGCGCGATCTCGATCAAAGAGACCATCGGCAAGTTCGTCTTATGCACGCTGCAGTTGGGGACGGGGGCTTCACTTGGTGTAGAGGGCCCGACGGTGCAGATCTGTGCTGGAGTGAGCAGTTTTTTGTCACGTATGGCCCGGCTCAGCCCCAAGAACTGCCGGCGCATGACTTCAGTGGGCATGGCTGCGGGCATTGCGGCCGCATTTAACGCGCCCATTGCAGCAGTGACTTTTACGCTGGAGGAGTTGACCGGGAGCCTGGATCAGACGATGCTTTCGGGCGTGATTGTGGCAGCGGCCCTGGCTGCGGTGGTGGAGAACCGGGTCCTCGGCTCCAATCCCATTTTTCATGTTCCAAAGCACTACGAACTTACGAATTCCTCATCGCTGATCTGGTACGCGTTGCTTGGATTGCTGGCGGCCTTTGTCTCGGTGGCGTTTACCGACTCGCTGCTATGGCTGCGCGGATGGTTCAAGCAGCTTACGTCGGTTCCCAAATGGGTGCATCCGGCGATTGGCGGGGCGGCAACGGGCGGCTTTGCAGTGGTTGCGATCATGTTCTTTCACGTGAACGGCATTGCCGGCGACCCCTACAAGACGCTGACCATGGCGCTGACGGGCGAGCTGGGTATGCTTCCCTTGGCGATGGCGGCATTGTGCGTGCTGAAGCTGGCCGCCACGGTGACTTCGTACTCAAGCGGCGGGTCGGGCGGTATTTTTGCGCCGGCTCTCTATATGGGTGGGATGCTGGGCGGCGCGGTGGGGTGGATCGATGTGACGGTCTTCCACCATTCGACAGATTCGATTGGTGCGTTTGCTGTGGTGGGCATGGGTGCGGTGTTTGCGGGCGTGGTGCGTGCGCCGATGACCTCGATTCTAATTATCTTTGAGATGACCGCCGGCTACGGACTGATTTTGCCATTGATGATCGCCAACATGAGCGCGTTTGCGCTGGCGCGGTACTGGCGGCATACACCGGTGTATGAGGCGCTGCTGGAGCAGGACGGGATTTACCTCGATCAGCGACGCAAACCGCATGGGCCTGAAGGGCAGACGGCATTGCCTGTAGAGGAGTTGAAGAAGGGCGCAGAGGAAGCAGTTGTGCGGGAAGCTCCGGCGTTGCGAGGGTAGATGCGAAACTACCGCGGCTGCATATTATAGAGGAAGTAGGCGCGGAGTTCGAGGTAGGGGCCGTGGAATTCCCTGGGCAGGGCGGGGTAGCTGGAGCCGGTGATAGCACCCCAGGCAGCGCGGTCGAGAGCAGTGTCGCCGGAGCGCCCGTCCAATGTCATGTCGACAACCTGGCCGTTGGGCAAAACCTTGAAGCGGATGGCCACCACGCCCGATTTGAGGATGGGCGGATTGACTTCGTCAGGAATCAGCGGATCCCAGGTCTGCTGTGTGACGTAGTGCCAGCGTGCCAGCCAGGAGCTGAAGTCGACACCCTGCGTGTCAGAGAGAATGTCGGGAGCGCCAGTGCCAGCTCCGGGATGCATCGACAGGCCACCGGAAGGCGCATTGCCATAGCTGGACTGGCCGCGATTGCGCATGGCTTGCTGCATGTCGTTCTTAAGCTGGTCAGCCGGATTCGGCGAGCCCAAGGCGAAGTTGGGCTTGGCCGGGACAGCGGAGGGCCGCGGCGCCTCGACCTGCGATTGCGACTGCGGGTTGGGCGGAACGGCTTGCGACGGCTGTGGCTTGGATTGCTCCGGAGACTGGAGCTGCTGCTCAGAGGCTGGAGGTGGCGGAGGCGGCGACTCGCGATTCAAGTCGTCGAGGGTCTTCTTGTCAATGAGAGGTTGTTTGGGTAGAGGCTTCGGAGCGACTTTTGGCTGAAGCTGGCGCAGGGCGTCGGGCGGCAGATCGAGGTAGGCGAGGTCTTTGCGCTGCTTGATGGCATCGAAGGGGTCAATGACTCTAGGCACCCTGAAGACGTAGGTGGGAATCCAGGTGATGGCGGAAAAGAACAGGATATGGATGAGGAGGGCGAGCCAGAATCCCTCGCGCAGCCGCGACCAGCGCCGCTCGTCTTCGAGCTCGCTGATCATTTCGAGCAGTTCGTGGGTGTCGTAGTCGACCCAGCGCGAACCGCGGACGATGGGAGATTGGGGTTCGCTGGGTTCAGAGGGGGATGACTCGGGTTTCGGAAGTGGTGCCGGCGGTTGGAACGGGGGTGGCGCCGAGGGGATGGTGAGGCCCAGGAAGCCTCCCGGAATAGGGATATCCTGTGCGGGGCTGTCCGATTTTAAGGTTGGCTCGGCTGGTCCCTTGGGCTCGTTCACTTCGGCTGGCGCTTCGCTGGCGGGCATTCGCTGCTAAGGAGCCCGACAGGACACACTTACGTCCAAGGCCGGCTCCGAATCCGGATCCTTTCTGTCTATTCTCTCATTCTTAACGATGATGTGCGCAAATGGGCACCCGTACAATGAATGAAGCTTACTGAATGGACGCAGGATGAGGTGGAAGGGGACGGCGTTTGAGGCAGTTTTTTGCGCGAATTGTGGCGGACTGGAAACTGGTGATGCTGCCGGCGTTGGTGAAGCTGGGGGTTTGGGGCCTGGGCGCAGTGGCGATCCTGGATTCCTCGAGCATTCCGGTGCCGATGGACGCGATTCTGGCTCTGTATATTTGGAACGACAAGCGGCATTTTTGGCTTTACTGCCTGATTGCGGCTGCTGGCTCGGCGATCGGCGGCCTGCTGCCCTATGGGCTGGGCCGCGCCGGAGGCGAGCTTTTCCTGCTGAAACGAGTGAACCGGGCGCGATTCGAGCAGTTACGGGATCGCTTTCAGCGGCAGGAGTTTCTGGCCGTGATGATCCCGTCGATGCTGCCCCCGCCTGCGCCGTGGAAGGTCTTTGTCTTCGCTTCAGGTGTTTTTGAGATGCGGGTGGCGCCGTTTCTGTTTGCGGTGTTGGCGGGAAGGATGGTGCGCTGGCTGGTGCTTTCGGTACTGGTGCTCAAGTTGGGGCCCGGGGCAGTGGACTTGGTGGCGCATCACGCGCTGATGATGATTCTGGTTGTGGGCTTGCTGGCCGTGGCGGGCTTTACCTGGTGGTGGATGCGGAAAAATCGCACTGGGAAGTTGCTGGAGGGGTAGCGCCCCGGAGTGGAATGCCGTCTAAGGACTGCCTGCGTTCAATGTTCTGCCGGCCGGCGGGGACTGCAGCTTTGGGATGAGTCGATGTGGAGATTGGTCGTAGTGCTCTTGCTATCTACGACTGCGTTGGCGGTGCCCGCGGCGCAGCGAGTTACCGTGGAACAACTCGAACAGTTTCTGGCGGCGCAGCAGGCGGCGCATGGGAGTGACGAAGCGACGGCGCAAAAGCTTGGTTCAGTGGAACTCAGCGAGCGGTTGAATGAGCTTCAACTTGAGCGGATCAGGGCTGAGTTCCATCCCGGCGAGAAGTCGGCGGTGGCGCTGGATGTGCTGGCGGACTTGTCGGCATTCCTGGAACTTCCGGCTGGGGAACTGCCGCAGCAAGTCGTGCCGGGGGCCGAGGCGCAACGCGAGATGCTTGTGGCGGCGATGAAATTTGCGACCGTCACGTTGAAGCACTTGCCCAATTTCCTGGCGACACGCACGACGGAGAGCTTCGAAGACGTCCCGATTCTGACCGCGGACAACAGCTTGCAGAGCGGAATGCATTCCGTAGCCGAATCAGTGCGCGAGGTTGCCTACAGGAATGGGCGAGAGTTTGCCAGCAGCGCGCCGGCAAGCGCGGCCGAAGACAACGCGCATGGTGCACCCGCGGCGCTGGCATCGGCCGGTGAATTCGGGCCCGTGCTGGAAACGATCATGACAGACTCCGCGGTTGGGAAGATCGCATGGAGTCACTGGGAACAAACTTCCGCGGGTCTGGCCGCCGTGTTTCATTACGAGGTGCCGAAGGAAGCTGCCCATTACCAGATTGAATTCTGCTGCATCAAGAACCCGGTGACGGGCGCCCTGGATACTTACCGTGGCAAGCCCGCCTATCACGGGACCATCACGGTCGATCCTTCAACTGGAGATGTTCTGCGCTTGACGCTAGTGGCGGATTTCGACGACTTAGAGGATCCCCCCGATTTTGGGCTGCTCGTGAACTACGGCGAGGTGGAGATCAGCGAAAGCAGCTTGATGTGCCCGCTCAAAAGCGCGGTGGTTTTACGTGGCAAGGAGCTGGCAAGAAAGCGGGAGTGGGATGTGGTGCATGTGAACGACGTGCGCTTCAGCCACTATCGCCGGTTCGGATCGACAGCGCGGATTGTAGGGAGCGCGAACACGCACTAAGGCTGCTGGCAGCAGATCCGCAGCTCCCCCAGCAATGTGCGAAGAGCTCAGTTTCCAAGTAGAGGAACACGAGTCCGTTACTTTGCTATGACGGCCTCTTGCGCGCGGTTTGGATTCATTCGGCGCACCAGCGCCGGGACACCGAGCGCAACAACGAGGACGATCGAAGTTGCAGCCAGGTCGTTGCGATAGAACGGAATTGCGGCCACGTAGCAGGTGATGAGACCGGCAAGCGTGTGAGGATAGCCGTTGAAGCCGCTGGCCCAGACGCTGTAGTCGGACACGATGAAGAAGGACGTGGGTCCCAGGAGCGCGGCCGCAGCGCCACGGACAAAGGTAGTTTTGGCGTGCAGCAGGATTTGGCCGAGCACGATGGCGGCGGCGTACCACGCCCACGTGGTGATGTAGGCCTGCCATTGGAACGGATAGTGATAGACGTAGGCGGTCAGAGCGAAATCGCTCGCCATGAGGATGGCAACGGGAGCCAGCATCTCGCGCCAGGAGCGGCGAGCGCCGAAGTAGAGCAGGGAGCCAGTGACGGCCGTGAAGTTCAACAACGGCAAGTGGCCCGCAACCAGGTAACGGGTTGCCACACCAAACAACACCAGCAGATAAGCGATCATGACCACCTCGTCTTAAGCTTTCAGGATGCTTCGCCCGGGCCACTAAGAATGGATCCGGCAGAAGAACAAGACCTAATTCATTCTGCGGGGCATTTGCGAACGGGTCAACAGAAGGCGCAGCATCTCTCGAAATCTTTTCGTAGTGCTAACAACTATTTTGACACAGCGGAGCGCTTTGCGCGATACCGCGTGGGGCGGCGACGAGACAAGAGCCGGTGGGCCCAGAAGAGATCGGGCTTCGACCCTGCGCCGAAGGAATTCCGGAAAATTGCCGAAGAGTATGAGAAATAAATTTATTGCAGTAAGTGTACTATGTGTTATAGTACACGTGTGATTCCCTTCAGAGTTCCATTTCGCGCGGGAGTTTCGCTCTTCGACCAGATTGTTTATGCGTCGAAGAAGGCCATGGTGAGCGGACAACTGCGGCCGGGCGACTCGTTCCCCTCCGTGCGCGCGTTAAGCAAGGAACTGAAGATCAATCCCAACACGGCGCACAAGATTGTGGCGCACCTGATCAACGAAGGTCTGCTTGAAACTCTGCCCGGCATCGGGACCGTGGTCGCAGTTCTTCCCGATTCCACGAGCAAGGAGCGCGCTCAATTGCTGGGACACGAGATTGAGGAGCTTGTGGTCGAGGCCAAGCGGCTGGGAATTGATAAGGAAGCGATTCTGAACTCGATCGCCGCTCACTGGCAGCGCCTTTCGGGCGAGGATTCAGCGCGCGACCAAAACTCCGCAGCCAAGCTAGCCGATAGCAAATCAGCCGATGGAGGGAGCAAGGAACGATGACGCCGACGATACACACAGAGGCACTTTCAAAAAGATTCGGGCATACCGATGCGGTCGACAGGTTGAATCTCGACGTGCCGGAAGGGGCGATTTTCGCGCTGGTCGGTCCCAACGGATCAGGAAAGACCACGACCATCAAGATGCTGATGAACATTCTTCGGCCCACGGCGGGACGGGCGCGGGTGCTCGGTACAGACTCCGGCGCGCTAGCCGGCAGGGCTTTCGAGCAGATCGGGTATGTTTCAGAAAACCAAGAGATGCCGGAGTGGATGACAGTCGCCGAGTTGCTCGCCTACTGCGGCGGCTTTTACCCCAAGTGGGACCTGCAGCTTGAGCAACAGCTTTTACGCCAGCTCGATCTGCCGCTGGAGCGCAAGCTCAAGCATTTATCTCGCGGCATGAAGATGAAGGCGGCCTTTGCCAGCTCACTTGCATTTCACCCGTCGCTGATCGTGCTCGACGAACCGTTTTCCGGACTCGATCCGCTGGTGCGCGATGAGCTGGTAGAGGGATTGCTGGAACGCGCGCCGGAAACGACGATTTTCATCTCTTCGCACGACCTGGCCGAGATTGAGAGTTTCGCCAGCCATGTTGGATTTCTGGAGAATGGGCGGCTGCTGTTTGCCGAAGAGATGGCAGTGCTGAATGGCCGGTTTCGCGAGGTGACCGTCACGCTCAATATTCCATCGCCCCTCCCCCAGAACATTCCGGCAACGTGGCTGCAAGTGCAGGCCGCGGACTGCGTGGTGCGATTTGTGCATAGCGATTTCAAAGATGGTGCGACACAAAGAGAAATCGCGGAAGTTTTTCCGGCAGCGCGGGATGTGGCGTTCGAGGCAATGCCGCTGCGGGCGATTTTTGTGGCAGTCGCCAAGTCGAAGCGGGAAAACGCGCATGCAGGGGCGGTGACCAAGACGGGGAGGACCACGGCATGAAGCAGATTGTGCACATTTTTCTGAAAGACGTGCGGCACCTGTGGATCGAAATTCTGGTTGCATTGGCCATGATCGTTGCGCAATTGTGGACGGGGCGCTATCAATGGACGGTGGAAGGGCCCACAGGCGGATATGAGCCGGTGGATATTCTGCACACCGCATCGATCCTGCTGGTTCCGCTGATGCTTATCGCGTGGGTCTTGCTGATCGCGCGATGCGTGCATGACGATCGGCTGGTGGGCGACCGGCAATTCTGGCTGACGCGGCCCTACGAGTGGTGGAAGCTGCTGGCCGCCAAGTTTCTTTTCGTTGCCGCATTCATTATCATTCCGTTCCTTGCTTTGCAGTGCGTGCTTCTGGCCCAGGCCGGGTTTTCGCCCCTGCACTGGATGCCGCAAATTTTGATTCGTCTCTTGCTGATCGTTGCGGCGATCATTCTGCCACTGATGGCGATCGCCACCGTCACATCCGGCTTTGGGCGTATGGTACTGGTGCTGATTGGAGTTCTTCTCTACACTGTCATCGGGTTCGTGAGCTCGGCGATTCAGGGACGAGGGAGTGTTACGTCTTTGACCACGCCGGTGCGGATTGGCGATTACGTTTCCGATCTGCTGTTTCTGCTGGTGTGCGGGACGGTTGTGTTCTTGCAATACCAAAGGCATCACGTTGTGCTTTCGCGCCTGCTGCTCGCGGGCGTGTTTGTTGTGGCGTGTGCCGTCGATTTCATCGGCCCCGACCGTTTGCTGATCGACCACAACTATCCGGCGATGAACAGCGAGAGCATCGCCCCGCTCAACATTTCAGTCAACAACCAAAGCGGCGGATACGAACGCGACATCACGACGCTGCAGAGACGCCGGCAAAGTATTTCATTGCGAGTCGCCGGAATCGTGCCAGGCTCGGCGATGAGGATCGATGGGGCGAAGGCCAGCTTCGAGACGCAAGATGGATTTCGGTGGGCTTCAGGATGGCAGGCGCAGAACGACAATGGAATTTTGAGCGACACGGAGATGACGAGCATTGAAGACACTGCGCAGGCGGGGGTGCACTTCACGATGCCTGAGGCAGTGTACGAGAGATTGAAGGGCGCTTCGAACACTCTGACGCTGACCGTTGCATTGACCCAGCTGAAAGCGGGAAGCACGACCGAATTCATGCTCCCGCAGCCGATGCAGGACGTAAATGTACCGGGCTTTGGGATCTGCGTCCCGCAACCCGGTTTTTCGGTCGATGCCCGGGCGTTGGCGTGCCGCTTTCCCTATCAGGCTCCCCTTACACTTGTGAGCGTGCAATGGTTCGATCAGCGATGCGCGCAGGTGCAGTCCGAGCCGGGCATTAAAGGATCGGGCTGGGCGGGATCCCTCAGTCACAGGGCCCCCCAGGCTGTATTTGCTCCGGTCCAGTGGCCGGCATTTCCGCTCTCCAACAACGGGCGCATCATGCACGGCCGCGAAGTGGAACGGAATTTGTGCCCTGGCACCCCCGTTTCGTTCACACCCTACAACTTGGTTCGGCGCGTGCAGACGAATGTGACGGCCAGCAACTTTCACTTCCCGGCCGATCCGAAATTTGGGATGAATGAGCGACCGGAGCAATTACGCGCGCAGGCGATCAGTGCTGCGGGCGGCCGCCCATGATTTCGCCGGCGTCATTGCGCCCATCGACGATGTAGACCCAAGCGCCGAGCGGCGCGCGGCTTGAGGCTGCGCGCGTTGGCAGGAACGAATAATCGAAGCGCAAGTCGGAGAATTCGACGGTTGTCCAGGTGCGGCCCGGGGGAAGATTCGGTGGATCGAGACCAGCAACGGACTCCTGGCCGACGTCGCGGACCAAAGCCCAAGATCCCCAATCGAGATAGACCTGGCCGAGCAGCGTGCGCTTGGCGGCTTCAACCGCCGGTGTGTCGGTTGGCTTGTAGAGGACGTTGCGCTGCGGATCGCTGTCGATGGATCCGGTACTCGTGTTGATTTCAGCGGTCTGAAAGAAGCCGGGCGTTTCAAGAATCGCGTGCCAGCGAAAAGGATTAATGGGGTATGGCTCGGCGGCATCTCGGATGACCGGCTCGGTGGCGACATCGGCGTTCTGGAGCAGGGCAAGCGCCTGCGCGTGCTCAGCCCATCGCCAGCAGCCGAGGAGCAGCATTCCAGCGAGGGCGAAGATGGCCCAGCCGCGGCCGCGGAACGGCTTTCGGCGCGCGCCGATTTCGCGGTCGGCAAGGCCGAGCACCCAGGGCATAAACAAGGCCAGGAAAAAGAGCAGCCAGAGAATCGGCTCAGCGATGAACATGAAGCTGCCGGCGTACCAGTGTGGATTGAATGGGAAGAAAGGGCGCAGGCCGTAGTTGTTGGTCCAATCAAGAAGCAGATGGCTGAGCGCGGCGATGAAAGCCGCGGCGTAGAGCCAACCCCAGTGGATAGGTGCCGATGGCGCTTTCACCTCTTGGATGGAAGCTTTGGCTAGGCGAACACGGTGCGATTGGCGCCACCGATCGATCAACCATACTGCGCCCACGACTACCGCGGCTACGACGGGCACTGCCCAGATCGTATGCGTGATACCGCGGTGGTGCTTGAGCTCGTCGACTGGGCCGCCGAATCCCCAGAAGATATCTAGATCGGCTGCCTCGGCGGCCAGTACCGCGGCAAGCGTGGCGTAAGCCGTCTTGCGATTGAAACCGGCGCGGCCGATGCAGGCTCCGGTGAGGAAATGAGTAACTGGCTCCATTGGTCAATACGTTTCGCTAACGTGGTGGATCAGAGGTTCGTTGCATCATCAGGCTTTGGAAATGCAGGTCCTTCGACTGCGTCCGCCGCGGCGGGCTTCGCTCAGGATGACAGCGTTTTTGTGTAGTGAGCCGGTGGTTCAGGACATTAGGCCCACTCGCCTTGACGCATGAGCGGTTCTGCTGCGCCGGTAGCGGTGATGCCGTCGATATCGAGCTGGCCGGAGCCGATCATCCAATCGACGTGGATGAGGCTTGAGTTGGCGCCACGTGCGGCGAGTTCTTCGGGCGAGAGCTTGTCTCCATCGAGCACGCAGGATGAGTAGGACTGGCCGAGCGCGATGTGCGAAGCGGCGTTCTCGTCAAAGAGTGTGTTCAAGAAGACGAGACCGCTTTGCGCGATGGGCGAAGAGTGGGGAACGAGCGCGACTTCGCCGAGACGCCGCGCGCCGTCGTCGGTCTCAATGAGCTTTTGAAGCACTTGCTGGCCGCGGGTGGCGCGGGCTTCAACGATGCGACCGTGCTCGAAGCGGACGTGGATGCCTTCAATCATGGTGCCCTGGTGCGAGAGCGGCTTGGTAGCGGTAATGACGCCATCGGCGCGGTCCTTGTGCGGTGCGGAGAAGACTTCTTCCGTAGGCATGTTGGGGATGCAGTAATTGCCGTTGCCCGCGGTGGTGCCTCCGCCGAGCCACTCGTGACCGTCGGCGAGGCCGAGGCGGAAGTCGGTGCCGGGTCCGCGATACTGCAGCGCGGAGTAACGCTTTTCATTCAGGAATGCGGCGCGCTTGTGCAGATTGGCGTCGTGCGTCTTCCAGGCGCTGACGGGATCGGCCGTATTGATACGGGTGGTGGCAAAGATGGCTTGCCAAAGCTTGGCGAGGGCTTCGTCGGGCGCGTCGTTGGGGAAAATGGCGGCGGCCCAGGCGGGAGTGGCGCTGGAGACGATGGTCCAGTTGATTTCGTGGCGCGTGATGAGCTCGAGTGCGGGGCGGTAGGCCTGCGAGACGGCACGGTTAGCGCGGCCCACCTTGTCAGGATCCTCGTTGGAGAGCAGCGCGGGATTGGCGCCGGCGATGGCCAGGCGCGCGGCGCCACTCTTGAATGCGGCGGCCATTCCATCGTAGAGCCAAGAGGCCGCGTAGTCGAAGCTCGCGTCGGGAGCGTGGCGATAGCGCAGCAGCGTGGACTCATCGTCGGCGAAGAGCGTGGTGACGAGTTTGGCGCCGGCACGATATGCGTGCTCGGTGATGCGGCGAGCCAGGGGCATGGCGTCGACGGAGGCCGTCATGACGAGCTCTTGTCCGCCTTTAAGGCCGAGGCCGACGTTTACGGCAACGGCAGCAAGTTGATCGAGGCTTTCGGCGTGAGTTCGGGTTTCAGGAGCGAGTGCAGTTGGGGTCATCGCTTGTCCATTCTCTGAGATTAGTTCGACACCGGCCAGACGTTTCTATTTTAAGGGGTTTTGCCGCATACGGCCGTTTTGCGGTGACGAAACGCCTGGCCGCGGGATCAACTGGCCACTGTGGTTAGCGGGATCACAACACAGGCCGCGCAGCTCACCTACAATGTTTCGTGGATTCTTAGATCGTTTGCGAGGCACATACCGTCATGATGCAAATTGAGAAACAATGGATGAAGAGGGGAATTTTGACAGCGGGGATTTCACTTGTTTTAGGCGCAACGGCTGCGGGATCATGCGCGGCGCAGACGCAATCGACAGCCGCGAGTTTCGGACCCAGCAATCCCTTTTATGCGGCCAGCGCGCTGCCGTTTCAGGCGCCGCCGTTCGACAAGATCAAGGACAGCGATTACCAGCCGGCGATTGACGCGGGCATGGCGCAGCAGATCAAGGAAGTGGAGGCGATCGCCAACAATCCCGCGCGCGCCGACGTTTGAAAATACTTTTGTGGCGCTGGAGCGGTCGGGCCAGCTGCTCGGCCGCGTGTCATGGCATGTTCAACTGCGTGACCGGCGCCAATACCGACGATGAGCTGCAGAAGGTGCAGGAGTACGAGGCGCCGCGGCTGGCCGCGCACCAGGACGCGATCTATCTGAACGCCAAGCTGTTCGCGCGCGTGAAGGCGATCTATGAGAAGCGCGCATTCGCTCAATCTCGATCCCGAGTCGCTGCGGCTGGTGGAGTACGATTACCAGCAGTTTGTGAACGCTGGCGCCAACCTCTCCGACGCCGACAAGGAGAAGCTGAAGAAGATCAACGAAGAAGACTCGACGCTTGAAAACGCGTTCATGAACAAGCTGCTGGCGGCGCACGAAGGCGGCGCGTACTCGACGAACGATCCGACGCGCTGGCCGGGCTGAGCGAGGCGCAGATGGCGGCGGCTGCCGAGGCGGCGAAGGCCGCAAAGCAGCAGGGATGGCGTGGTGCCGCTGCAGAACACCACGCAGCAGCCCGATCTGACCTACCTGACGCAACCGCGCCACGCGGCAAGGCGATCTTTGAGAACTCGTGGAACCGCGCCGAGCGCGGCGACGCCAACGACACACGCGGGACCATTGCGCGGCTGGCGCAGCTTCGCGCGCAGAAGGGCGCGCTGCTGGGTTACCCGAATTACGCAGCGTGGAACTTGACGACCAGATGGCGAAGACGCCGGAGGCGGCGATTCATTTTCTGGATGCGCTGGCGCCGGCCTCGACGGCCAAGGCGGCGAGCGAAGCCAAGGACATCCAGGCGCTGATTGACCCGCAGCACGGAGGATTCACGCTCGAGCCGTGGGACTGGGAGTTCTACTCCGAACAGGTGCGCAAGGCGAAATACGACCTGGACGAGGCGCAGATAAAGCCCTACTTTGAGCTGAACAACGTGCTGGAGAACGGCGTATTCTACGCGGCGCATGAGCTTTATGGCCTGACGTTCAAGGAGCGCCACGACATTCCTGTGTACCAGCCGGACGTGCGCGTATTCGAGGTCTTTGACGCGGACGGCTCAGCCGCTGGCGCTGTGGTACTGCGACTACTTCAAGCGCGACAACAAGAACGGCGGCGCGTGGATGGACGACTTGGTGGGCCAGTCGAAGCTGCTGGGCACCAATTGCCGGTGGTCTTCAACGTGGCCAACTTCAAGAAGCCCGCGCCGGGGCAGCCGGCGCTGCTGAGCTTCGACGACGTGACGACGATGTTCCACGAGTTCGGCCACGCGCTGCACGGCATGTTCGCCGACACCGAGTACCCCAGCCTGTCGGGCACGCAGGTGCCGCGCGACTTTGTCGAGTTTCCGTCGCAGTTCAACGAGCATTGGGCGAGCTATCCGGCGGTGTTTGCGCACTATGCGAAGCAACTACAAGACGGGCGAGCCCATGCCCGCTGAGCTGGCGGCGAAGATCAAGAAGACGGCAACTTTCAACCAGGGCTATGATCTGACGGAGATTCTTGCCGCGGCCGAGCTCGACATGCAGTGGCATACGCTGCCGGCGAGCGCACCGCTCGAAAATCCCGACACGTTCGAGACGCAAGCGCTGAAGAAGCAAGCACCTGTGGATCGGCTCCGTGCCGCCGCGCTACCGCTCGAGCTACTTTCTGCACATCTGGGCCAACGGCTACGCGGCCGGTTACTACGCCTACCTGTGGAGCGAGATGCTGGACGACGATGCGTTCCAGTGGTTTGAGGATCACGGCGGATTGACGCGCGCCAACGGCGACCGTTTCAGGAAGATGGTGCTTTCGCGCGGCAACACCGAGGACCTGCAGAAGATGTACGATGCGTGGCTGGGCGGGGAGCCGGGCATAGAGCCGATGCTGAAGTTCCGCGGGTTGAAGGACGGGGAGTAGCGGAGCTAGCGGGATTGGCGAAGTTAGAAGGGCAGCGAGTCAGCGAGTCAGCAAGTCAGCGAGTTAGCATGTCAGCCAGTCGGCGATCCCACGCTAGCCGGAAAAACAAAGACCCGACGAGGATGGGGCGCCCGTGTATCGCTGCGCCAAGTGGGGTGCCCGCCCTCGGCGGCTCACTATAATCCTTAGCTATGACCGAGCGAGACGCGGCAAAAAGAATTGAAAAGCTGCGGGACGAACTTCGCCGCCACGAGCATCTGTACTACGTTCTCGACGCGCCTGAGATTTCGGACGCCGGGTACGACGCGCTGATGAACGAGCTGAAGCGGCTGGAGGCGGCGCATCCAGAGCTGGTGACGGCGGACTCCCCGACGCAGCGCGTGGGCGGCAAGCCGGCAGACGGCTTCAAGAAGGCGCAGCACTCGCGGCCGATGCTCTCGCTGGACAATGCCTACAACGCAGAGGAACTGGCGGACTGGGATCGGCGCGTGCGCGAACTGGCCGGGAATCTTCCCGTTGAATACACGGCCGAGCTGAAGCTTGATGGGCTGAGTGTGGCTCTGAGCTATGTGCCGGCTGATGGTGGCGGCGCGCGGCTTTCGACGGGGCTAACGCGCGGCGATGGCCAGACGGGCGAAGATGTCACCTCCAACATTCGGACTATTCGCAGTGTGCCGCTCAGCATTCCTACAGACCGGCTGAAGAAGGCGAAGGTTCCAGCGGCCTTTGAAGTGCGTGGCGAAGTGGTGATGCCGGAAAAGGCTTTTGAAAAGCTAAACGAAGAGCGCGAGCGCGAGGGGCTGCCGCCGGCGGTGAATCCGCGCAATGCTGCCGCGGGAACGCTGCGCACGCTGGAACCAAGCATCGTCGCCAACCGAAGGCTGGTGTTCTTCGCCTACTTTCTGCTGGTGGATGGCGAGTATTTTGCCGCCGGGCAGACGGCTACGCTCGACACGCTCACGGCGCTCGGCTTTCGCGTAAATCCGCATCGCCAGCGCGTGAGCTCGGTGGAGAAGATGATCCAGTTCATCGACGATGCCGAGAAACAGCGGGCAACGTTGGGGTACGAGATCGACGGCGTGGTGCTGAAGGTGGATGGGCACGCCACGCAGCAGCGGCTGGGCTATACGGGCCGCGCGCCGCGCTGGGCCATTGCGTACAAATTCACGGCGCATGCGGCCATCAGCAAGCTCGAAGACATCATGATCACGGTGGGCCGCAGCGGCAAGCTCACGCCGACTGCCATGCTGACGCCGGTGTTCGTCGGGGGCGTGACCGTGAGCCGCGCCACGCTGCACAACGCCGACTTTATCGAGCGCATGGGGTTGCTGATCGGCGACTGGGTCAAAGTGGAGCGCGCCGGGGACGTGATCCCCAAGGTTGCGGGGGTGGTTGAAGACAAAGATCATCCGAGAGGGACGAAGAAATTCACATTTCCGAAGAATTGCCCGGAGTGCGGAAACGCTGTTGTCCGCGAAGAAGGCGAGGCGGATTGGCGCTGCGTAAACACCGACTGTCCGGCGAAATTGCGCGAGAGCCTCTTGCACTTCGGAGCCCGCGGGGTGATGAACATTGAGGGGCTGGGCGATGCCGCAGTGCAGCAGTTGCTTGATAGGAAGATGGTGCGCAGTGTGGCCGATCTCTACTCGCTGACCCAGGAGCAGCTGGCGGAGCTAGAAAGGTTCGCCGAAAAATCAGCACAGACGCTTTGGACGGAAATTCAGAACTCGAAGAAAGCGGGACTGGCGCGCGTACTGATGGGGCTGGGCATCCGCTTTGTGGGCGAACGCACGGCGGAATTGCTGGCGCAGGAGTTTGGGTCAATTGATGCATTGATGGGGGCAAGCGCGGAAGAGCTGGCGAGCGTGGAGGAAGTCGGCCCGCGCATTTCGCAAGCGATTTTGGAGTTTTTCGCGCGACCTGCGAATCGCGAGCTGGTAAAGGCCCTGAAAGACGCCGGTGTGAACATGACTGCGGAGAAGAAACAGCGCACGGCGCAGTTGGCGGGGCTGGCATTTGTGCTGACCGGAACGCTGCCGACGATGACGCGCGAAGAGGCGAAGGAGAAGATTGAAGCAGCCGGAGGGAAGACGGCGGGCTCAGTGAGCAAGAAGACCAGTTACGTGGTGGCAGGCGAAGAGGCTGGCTCAAAGCTGGACAAGGCGCGGGAACTCAAGGTTCCGGTGATTGATGAAGCGGGGTTGATGAAGCTGCTTGCCGGTGAGGCGCCGCGAAGGTAGGCCGCAAGCGTTCAATCGCCGGCCTGAGCGGAAGCCCGCGGCTGTGCTTGCTTCCTTGAGATCAGCGGAAGCAGGGCCAAGAGCGCAAGAATCAGATCGAACGACATAAATACCGACTTTCCCAAACTCCGCTAAGCATTGGAGCGGCGGCGTGCGGCAATGTCGGGCCGGTTTTCGATGGCGTGCAACTCGCGCTCGCGTTCCCGCTCCCAGGCTTCGGCGTGCCAGTTTCGCGAGGTACGACGCGGCGGTTCGGCGGAGATGGGCGTCAAGTCTTCGGGCTGCGGCCGCAGGGGCATAGTGACGACATCAGACTGGGAGCGGAGCATCGGAGTGGGCAGTGCAGGAACAGACGGGGTGAGCAGGCGCGCCGACGATTCCGGATTAGCGTAGGCAGCGCTGGAGGTGAGGCTGGTATCGCCGGCGAATGACGATTCTGCTGCAGGCTCCTGCACTGAGCGGTGCGCCCGGACGGCGATAGCTTTGGCCATGAACTCGTCGACCAGCTTGTGGAGACAGGTTTGCCCACAAAGGTGCTTCGCGTCCGGACGCAGGCGATGGCGCGAGTTCCACCCATTGATGCGCAGCTCGCCCGCTTGTTCGTACGCGACGAACCAGTGGTTGGTCTGCCGCTTCTCTGCTGCGCAGATGTCGCACGAGATTGCCTGCCGGATCACTGGATTTGCCTCACTTCGCGCAGACGCATTGTCGAATCGTCGATGCCAACCGTAGTGCCGCCTCCTCGCCCTGAGAGATAGGGAGCTGTCTCCTTTTAGTTCATCGCGTGAAAGAGGGGAATGGATGAGGTTAACGGCGAGGAAATGAGGAAGTGATTCAAATTGGAAATGGAGCGCAGGCGGTTGTTCTGAAATGGGACGTGGTGCGCGAGGGGCGGACATTCGCGGGCCGAAACACACGAAGAGCGCGGTGATGGCCGCGCTCAGCGAGTGTGGAAATCAATGATGACGATATCGGTTTGGCTACGCAATTCCGCTACTGGCCGGTGGCGAAGTAGCCTTTTTTGGCGCGCACCTGGTAGCGGCGATCATAGCAATAGAGGTAGATGGTTCTGAAGGCTCCGTCAGGCTTGAAGTCGGCAGGCGTATAGATGAGCGCGTACTGGCTGCGCAATTCCTGCTCGATGTCTTTGAAGCTGGTCGCCATGTCCAAAACGGAAGGGGGAAAGAAGGTTTCGCCACCGGTCTCTTCAGAAAGTTGCTGCAGAACTTTGTCCCCTGGGCCGCGGCTGGGGGTCCAATTGGTGCTGATGGCGTAAATGATGGTTTCGGCGCGCTCGCATTCCTTGATGGCTTCAGGCATGTACACACGGCTCTGGTCGTCGTCGCCGTCGGAGATGAGGATGATGGCCTTGCGGACCGGCTCGGGACCGCGCGCAGTGAGCATTTTGTTCCGGCATGCGCTGTAAACGGCATCAAAGAGCGCAGTTCCGCCGCCCGGACTCAACTTGTTGACGCCCGTTTCCAGGGCGTCCATGTTATTTGACCAGTCGGCGGTGACCGTTGGCGTGACATCAAATCCCATGACGAAGGCGCGGTCGCTGCGCGCCTTGAGCACCTGCAGCAGGAATTCGACGGCCGATTGCTGTTCAAACTGAAAGCGGGAGCGGATGGAGGAACTGGCGTCGATGACAATGCCGACGCGCAACGGCAGATTGATCTGCTGGTGGAATGAGTTCACGCGCTCCGGCGCCTTTTGGTCGTCGAGGAGAGCGAAGTCGTTCTGATTCAAGTTGGGAATATAGTGTCCGTGCTTGTCGGTGACGGTGAAGATGAGGCTGACCTCGTTAACGCCCACGCGAAAGACCGTCGAGCCGGCGTCACTGGGTGCCCCACCGGCCGGGGGTGCCTGCGGCGGGTTCGCTGGCGCCGCCTGTGCGGGTAGATTATTGGGCGGGGCGGGCGCGCCTGGCGCCGGCTGCTGAGCGAGCATCGTGGTTGAGAGCGCCGCTGCCAAGGCTACAAAAAAGACACGCTGAACCCACGGACCTGCGCCTGCCGGAGGGGAGAAAAACTGTCGGGTCATCACCATCTCATTTTAGCAATCTCAGTAGTTAACGGCAGGTTGCCGGGGGTTACGGGCGGGGTACATCTGCCAACGAGCCAAGAAACCTGCTGATTTGAAGGACGCTGGATGGTTAGACAGACTCCAGGCGGCTAAGGAAAGCAGTGAGCTCCTCGGGAAGCGGAGCCTCAAGCTCGAGCGGCTTCCCGGTGAGAGGGTGCGCGAATTCGAGCCTTGCGGCGTGGAGAAAATTGCGTCCCAGGCGGAGTGTTTCGGGCTCGGGTTTCAACGAGCGAGGCGATGGGCTGGTCTTGCGGGGCGCGACGCGCGATGCGGCCGCCTGAAGAGCCTGAAAGTCTTTCAGATCGACTGCTCCGCGGAGTTGCGCGGCTCCGCCATAAAGGGTGTCGCCGACGACGGGATGGCCGATGGAGGCCATGTGCACGCGGATCTGATGCGTGCGGCCGGTCTCAATGCGCACGCGCAGCAAGGTGAACTTGCCGAAGCGTGTTACGAGGCGACGCACGACTTCGTAGTGGGAGACGGCTGAGCGGGCGTTTTCGTTGGGCCGCGTGGACATGCGTGTGCGGCGAACGGGATCGCGGCCGACCGCGGCGGTGATGGTGCCTTTTTCGCGGGCCACGGCGCCGTGCACCAGTGCGAGATAGGTTTTCTGGATGCGCCGGCCGGAGAACATCGCGCCCAGGGCTGCATGGGTACGATCGTTTTTGGCGACAACGATGAGGCCGCTAGTGTTCTTGTCGAGGCGGTGCACGATGCCGGGGCGCAGCTCTCCCGCTGTGGAAGAAAGCGCGTTGAACCGGTAAAGCAGGGCGTTGACCAGCGTTCCGCGGCTGCGTGCGTCATCCGTCTGGCCGGAGCCCGCGTGAACCATCATGCCGGCCGGTTTGTTCACCACGGCGAGGTCGTTGTCTTCATACACGACGTCGAGCGGAATGGCTTCAGGGATGGCCTTGAGCGGCGCGGGATGCGGTTCACCGGTGATCGTAATGCGTTCGCCGCCGCGCAGCTTGAGCGAGGGCTTCTGCGGGATGCCGTCGACCAGCACATCGCCCTGGTCGATGAGGAGTTGGACGCGCGAGCGGCTGATGATGCCGGACTGGCTTGCTGGAGATTCGGCAAGAGCTTGAGCGAGAAACTGGGCGAGGAACAAATCAAGGCGCTGGCCATGGGCCTCGGCGGGCACGTCGATGGCGCGCGGCGGGCTCATGCGGGGCCTTGGCTTTCGCCGGCGGGAGGGGCGGGAAATTGAGAGCGCGGCGCGGGTTTGCGTTCGCGCAGCGCCAGTGCGCCCAGAAGGACCAGCAAGACGGCGGCGATCTGCGGGCCGTCAAGCGCGCCTTGGAAGATTGAGCCGCGGCCGGCGGGATCGCGCCACAGTTCGGTGAGGTAGATGGTGGTTCCAGCGCCCAGAAGGCTGAGTCCGGCAACGTCGCCTGGACGGCGCGCGAAGGGTAGCCAGACAAAAAGCAAGATGGCGAGCGTGAGGAAGGCGAGCGCCGCATAGACCTGCACAGGATGCAGGCGAACGCCGAGGGGCGCGCCACTCCAGATGGCGGCGAGTGGACTGGTGTAGGTGACGGCCCAGCGCACGCCGGGCCCGGCTTCAGTGCCGTAGCCGGAGCCGGAGGCGAGCGCGCCGAGTTGCTCAAAGGCGAGGCCAAGGACCAGTGGAGGAGCTAGAGCGTCGGCCGTGGCCGGCAGGGGAAGCTTCGTGCGGCGCGCATACCAGAGAGCGCAGCCGAAGCCGGCCAGCGCTCCCGTGCCGGCGAGCAGAGGATGATGCACCATGGCGAGACCGAGCAGCCATGCAGGGTGGAGGCGCAGGGCGGTGAAATTAGCGCAGACCAGGAGGAGGCGAGCGGCGGCAAGCGCCACGAAGAGGCTGAGCACGCAAAGATTCCACATTTTGGCCGCATCCACATGGGCGACGCGCGCGGTGCGCTGCGCCAAAGCGAGGGCCAGCAGGACGCCGAACGCGGCGATCGCGCCATAGGACGGGACCAGAATCGATCCAAGGCGGAAGAGAACGGGGTGCACGTCAGAAGGATACGGCATTCGGCGGGGCGGCCGCGGTTGCGGACGCACTCACGCAGGGAGCCCGTGCTGGGCGCAACCCTCCGGATGGAAAACGCGAGCCGTTGAGGCCGGATTATTTTGCAACCTGGACGCCGGCCGGATGGGGCGCGGGGTCAAGTTGCCGCCGCAGTTCGGGCAGCGCCCGAGCAGTTTGGTCTGAACGCAATCGCGGCAGAACGTGCACTCGAATGTACAGATCATCGCATCGGCCGCATCGGGAGGCAGATCCTTGTTACAGCACTCACAATTGGGGCGCAATTCAAGCATTGAACTCCGGCGAAAGTCGGAGAAAGGTAGAACCCGGCCCACTGGGCCGTGGGCAATGCGCTGGTGAACCCGTCCTAGGACGGTGGAGCTCTCCGCGGTTCATTAGGCATTCCGGACTGGCGGACACGGCACACAGAACCGATTGTCGAGTCGAGCCCCTGTTCATTGAATGTTGGTTCAACCAGCGTTGACTACCCACCTGCTTTGCAGGCCGGTTTCTATTGCGGATAGTAGGGGCGGCGCGGGGAAATTGCAAGTCTTGTGCAAGATGGGCGGTGTGTGGTAGGGTTTCGCGCCGCGCGTTCTAAAGCGGTTGCAGGTTTTTATGAATATTTTCGAGTGTCTTCAAGGTCGCTGCTCCGCGGTGCTCACACTTCAACGGCAACCAGCCGCCGTTGGGGACCACGGCCGGTTGCATCGCGTTGGATGGGCATGAGTGGGTCAGTATTGCCCGGCGGTAACTGCGGAGCCGTTACGGAGGTGGCTCACCCAGAACGGAAAGTAGCATTAGTGGGACTGTTTTTCAGTGTCCGATTAACCTGCGGTTCATTTATTATTCAGAGAGATCGGAAGCTTGCAAGCGGCTTTTCCCCCAAAGTCGGCAAACGGATCGATCCAGTTGCTAAGTGCTCAGCCCGGGCCGATTTGACTGGCTGGCCCGATGTGTTGAAGCGTCCTGTTGATGAGTGATTTCGGTCACTTGAATGCGGAAAATTTCGCCGTATTCTTCGTGGAATAACAGGCTGCGGACGGGGAACATGGGCCAGGGGAAACGATCTTCTATGCGAAGCCAAATGGCTGCGATGCTCGGGCATCGCGCAGGGGCATTGGTTCGTTCGCTTGTTCTCCTGGTAGTTGGGGCATTCTTGCTTGCTGGGCTCAACGGCTGCAACGCGAACTTTGTGTTCACTCCCTCTGCGCCGGTGCGCGCAAGCACTGTCTCTCCGATCCCCGGCTCTCCTATCCAGCACATCGTGGTTATCATGCAGGAGAACCGCAGTTTCGACAACCTGTTCAATGGGTTTCCCGGCGCCGACACCGTGCAGAGCGGGATGAACGGCGGGGTGTCGATCCCACTCAAGCCGGTTTCTCTTGGCGATTCACGCGATCTGAAGCACTCCCATTCGAGGTGGTGGCAGGATTGGGACAACGGCAACATGGATGGCTTTGCGCAAAGCGACGCGAGCCCCTCTACGCTGCCGTACTCCTACGTTCCCGAGAAGGATGTGGAACCATACTGGACACTGGCAAGGCAGTATGTGCTTGGGGACCGGATGTTCCAGGCGAATACCGGCCCAAGCTTTGTGGCCCACCAGTACATGATTGCGGGACAGTCCGGCAACGTTTCGGGAAACCCGACCGGCTCGATATGGGGCTGCGACGCCGGGCCAGGGACGACCGCGCCGCTGCTCGGCCCGGATGGCACCGAATTGCCCGGCGTATATCCTTGCTTCGACTATCAGACGATCGCGGATCTGCTGGATGAGAAGGGCGTGACGTGGCGCTACTACGCTCCGGCGAGCGGCGACAGCTTTTTCATATTGTCGGCTTACGACGCAATCCGGCACATTCGATTCGGCAACGACTGGAACGACAATGTAATTTCTCCACAAAACCGCGTGCTTACCGATATCAAGCATGGCGAGCTGGCGCAGGTGACATGGATCGTTCCCGACTGGGCGCACTCCGATCATCCAGGATCAGGAACCGAAGGGCCGGATTGGGTGGCATCGATCGTGAACGCAATTGGCAACAGCCAATATTGGAACTCGACGGCGATCTTTGTCTCCTGGGACGACTGGGGTGGATGGTACGACCACGTCGATCCTCCCAAGATGGATGAGATGGGTCCCGGGTTCCGCGTGCCGCTTCTGATCATCTCGCCGTGGGCGAGGCACGGATACGTGACGCATCACGTTCATACTGCTGCAGGGTTTATCGCATTCATTGAACACAACTTCGATTTGGGCACACTGGGCACGCGCGACGTGGGCGCAGATGCCTTTGCGGATTGCTTCGACTACACCCAGACGTTACCGAGTTTTGGGGCAATTCCGACGAAGGTGACAGTGGATCGGCTGATTCACGAGAAGGACAGCGGACCGCCGGACGACGACTAAAGCAGGGGAACAAGCCACTCCAACATGCCCGACGTGCCCGCCGGATCCCCGGCAGGGAGCGGGGGCGAGACCTCGAAGCTTATGTGACCGAGTGACCTCGAGCACCACTTTTTGGAATCTTTCAGCGCATTCCTGAAGGGCCAAATTCTTGCCTTATTCTTATTGGATATTGGGCTGCGCTTGGGAGAGCCAATGCCGCAGGATCATTGTTCAACCCTGAAAAGCGCTGGAAATAAAGCCTTGACTGGGCGCCGAGCCCGTCTGCAGCGGCCGTTTGCCGCGCTTGGCGGCACGGCAATCCTCGGCGCGCTGATGGGTTGCGCAGCACTGATCGTCAACGACTCCTCGTCCAACTTGCCAAGTTCGCCGACCACGGGATCGCCGATCCAGCACATCGTGGTCATCATGCAGGAGAATCGCAGCTTCGATAATTTCTTCAACGGGTTTCCCGGGGCAGATAGCGCGGCGAGCGGCATGAATGGGGCGGTGCCGATCCCCCTCAGTCCAATCGATCTAGGTGATCCACGCGACCTCGATCACACTCACCCAGGATGGTGGCAGGACTGGGACAACGGGAAGATGGACGGATTCGCGCGCAATAACCAGAGCCCATCCACACTGGCTTACTCTTATGTGCCCGAGCTGGAAATAGAAGCTTACTGGATTCTGGCCAAACGATATGTGCTGGCAGACCGCATGTTCCAGTCGAATACGGGCCCGAGCTATGCCGCGCACGAGTACATGATTGCAGGGCAATCTGCCAATGTGACGGAAAACCCCAACAGCGCGAATTGGGGATGCGACGCAGAGCCTGGCACGACCGCTCCGTTGCTCGGCCCGAATGGAACCGATCTTCCCGGCATCTTTCCTTGCTTCGATTACTTGACGGCTGGCGATCTGCTGGACGAAAAGGGGGTTACGTGGCGCTACTACGCCCCGCCGAGCGGCGACAGCAATTCCATTGTTTCTGCCTACGATGCGATCCGTCACATCCGCTACGGCAAGGACTGGAACGGCAATGTGATCTCCCCGCAGACTCAGGTGCTCGTGGATATTCAGCAAGGGGAGTTGGCACAAGTCACGTGGATCATTCCCGACTGGACGCACTCCGACCATCCGGGATCAGGAAACGAAGGCCCTGACTGGGTGGCATCGATCGTCAACACCATCGGCAACAGCCAATATTGGAATTCGACGGCGATCTTTATCACCTGGGACGATTGGGGCGGCTGGTACGATCACGTCGATCCGCCCAAGGTCGATGCTATGGGGCCGGGATTCCGCGTTCCGCTGATCGTTGTCTCACCCTACGCAAAGCACGGCTATATTTCGCACGTCGCCCACGAGTCGAGTGGTTTGATTGCGTTCATTGAACACAACTTCGATCTTGGCAATCTAGGCGCGCGCGACGCAGGGGCCGACGCTTTCGCAGATTGCTTCGATTACACGCAGAAGCCGCAGCCATTTACGGCGATTCCAACCAAAATGACTGTGGATCGACTGGTTCACGAGAAGAACAGCGGGCCGCCGGACGACGACTAGGTCATTTTCGAAGGCCGCCTGAGAAATGGTCTCGAAGTTTGTCCGCGATCCGATTCCTGCTCTGCGATCGTTTCCGTTCCAATCACCTTTTTCAGAGACTAGAACTGTGCGTGAGCGCGGGGACGCCGCTAAAGCGGCGCGGTTCCCGAAGCCGCGGGCCGCTTTGGCGCAATCGCATTAGTATCGGTTGCGGCGAGAGGGCTGACCTTCTGCATCAGGAGCGCGCCTAAACCCTCCAATACGCCAGTCACCGAGCCGCCGCCCGCAACGAGGGTGTTGGGCATGAACGGGACGCTGCTTTTGGCGAGGGCCTCAACCGCATTCACGAGGGCCGTTGCTCCCTGACCCAATGCCGCGACCTGTTTTTGATAGGCTTCAGCACGCGCCAGGCCGACCGCGCGGACCTGTGCGCCCTGAGCAGTTCCGGTGCGCTCAATGTATGTGGCCTCGCCGTCGCCTTCAGCCTTGCGGGCCTCAGCATTGTTCTTCTTGATATCGACTCCGACCGAAGATTGAGCGAGCTGTGCCTGCATTTCAGCGGTGCCTCTCGCCTTTTCAGTCTCGATGCGCTGATCCTGGGCCTGCCTTTGCATCTTGAAAGTTTCAATCTCCTGGTGAGCGACTTCGCGCTCAGTGAGCACAGTGACCAGAGCGGGCGGGTAGATCACGTCTTGAATGTAGACGCCGCGGGTTTCGATTTCGTACTCGGCGAGTTTCTTTTGGATGTAGGCGAATGCTTCCTCCTGGACGATCTGGCGGGTCTGGATGAACTTGATAGCTTGCATGCCGCCGATCTTGTCGCGGAAGAGGTTGCCAACGGCCGCCTGCAGCACCTCGTTCACAAGATTCTCCATAGAGCCAACCATGGAGATGACGCGAGGAGCTTTGGTGTCTGGAACATGGATGAGGACCTGGAGATCAATGGAGAAGACAAAGCCCTCATTGCTCTTGGCGATGATCGGCTCAAGGCGCGCGTCTAGGCCATGGGCTCCGGTGACATCCTTAGCCCAATCGAGCTTGAGAATCGCGGTAAGGACGACCTTGGCATCGTAAATCCGGGGGTTGATGGGATATTTGCCGGTTCTCAAAGCCTCCTGCCAGATGCCTTGATGACCGGGCCGCACCAGGCTGCCGAATTTGAAATCGATGCCGGAAGTGTCCTGGGTGGGCAGGCCAACGTAGGCCTTGATGACTGCAACCTGCCCTTGTTCGACGACCAGCATGGGGACTTGCTCGACGCGCACCAGAAACGGATTCAGGTTATATGCGCCGTAAAGAAGCGGATCGTGTTGAAGGCCAATCTTTCCGCCGGCATCGAGGAATTGCTGAAAGTCCTGGTAGTTGTTGTGCAGGGTATTCTTGCTGCCGAGGATTGCAGCCATAAGTTGGAAATCGGTAAGGTCACCTTTCTTCTCGAGTTCTTCGACATCGGCGAAACCACCGAGCCTGCTGGCGATGGCGCCGGCCGGCAGCGGTTCGCCTTCGAGAGTGGTTACGATGCCGATCATGTCAACGACCTTGCCACCATCGGCGGGGCGGAGCGCGATGCGGGTGACTTCCAATTGCCTCTCATCGAGGCCGAATGCTTCGAAAGTCAACCTGCCTTTTTCTGTTGCCAACTTCCGGTATGCGTCGGAGATTGGGACTCCGTAGACATATGGTTTCGTAATGATCAGGAAGGCCACAGGATGGACCGGGGCCAGCATGCCAGGAGAGAGGACCGGCCTCTGCACGCCCTTTTGGCCGCCGTTCACGACGAATGTCGAGAGGTCAGTAAAGTTGCCAAATACGGGTTTGTAGACGCCCGACTTTGCGCCGATGGGTGTAGGCTCGCCTACCTGAGCGATGACGACGCCGATTTGGCCCGCAGGCACTTGCACCCAGGGATGCTTGGCAACGGCGTAAATGAGGCAGAACTTGAAGCGAAGGCCCGGCATGAGCAAGTCGGCCTGGTAACCCGCCTCGCCGTTAAAAGCTACTGGGTTGCTGCCGGTGAGTTTTTTACCAAACCGCTTGCGAACCAGACCAACCTGCGTGGGACCGATGCTGTAAATCGACTTGAAGAAAAAAACCAGAAGAACCATCAGGATGGCGATGGTGCAGACCCATAGCAGCGTGAGAGACTCTGAACCGGCGAGCATACTGCCTTCCTTGATCCGGACTGGAGCGGATCTCAGCCCTTGTTGTGGGGAAGGCTCAGAATACTCCTAATGAAGTCCGGCTGCATGGCTACAGGGCTGCGCGAGCGAAGAGATGGGATGGAAATGCGGTTGGCATTTGGAGCCACACTGGCCCCATTGGACTTACGAGTGGCGCGGTTTCGGGTAGATCGTGGCTACGTCTGCGGTTCGGATTGCTTTGCGGGCTGCGTGGCGCGGCGCCTTTTGGGTGGGGTAGCAGATTCAAGTAAAGGTTCTTAAACGCGGGGTGTTTTGAAGCGCACGCCGGCCAGGCTATTTTCGCCCATGGCAAATCGAGGGCAGCCAGTCAGTATTTTGCGGCCAGGGACCTTGCGGCTTCGGAAAATTCCGGCTTCTGCGCTTCGGCGGAACGCGCGGAGCGGGACGCGCGCTTTTTCCCTGCGGGAGCGCTATTCGCGGCGGTGGAGGGACGTACCTGTTCTCGGGTGTTCTCGCCCATCACATGCAGGCGCAGGAAGTTGGTGGAACCTGACTTGGTGCGCGTGCCGGCCACAATCGCGATCACCTCGCGCGGGCGCACGTAGCCGCCTCTTTCCAGCAGGTTCTCGGCAAGGTCGACCAGCGCCTCAGTGGTGTTGACTTTGGGACAGCGAATGGGCGTGGTGCCCCAAAGCAGGTTGATGCGATTGACGGTGACTTCAACCGGGCTGAGCGCGAAGATGGGCGCCGTTGGATGGTACTTGGAGAGCTGGCGCGCGGTGGCGCCCGACTCAGTGAAGAGAGCGATGGCGCGCAGATCGAGATCGTCGACGGCGTGGGCCGTGGCCTCGCAGATGGTTTCGGCGACAGAGAGGCGGCTGCGGCGTTCGCGTGGATGGGCTTCGACAGTTTCCTTGATGTGCCGCTCGGTTTCACTGACGATGCGCGACATCATGGCCACGGATTCGACGGGGTATTTGCCAACGGCTGACTCGCCGGAGAGCATGACCGCGTCAGTGCCGTCATAGATGGCGTTGGCCACGTCAGAAACTTCTGCACGTGTGGGCCGCGGGTTTTCGATCATGGATTCGAGCATCTGCGTAGCGGTAATCACCGGTTTGGAGTATTCGCCTGCACGCCGAATGATGAGCTTTTGAATGGCTGGGACTTTTTCAGGCGGCACTTCGACACCGAGATCGCCGCGGGCCACCATGATGCCGTCGGAAACCTGCAGGATGGCGTCGAGATGCTCGACGGCTTGCGGCTTTTCAAGCTTGGCAATGATCCAGGTATCGCAGCCGTGGGCGGCCACGCGATTGCGCACGAGGGTGACGTCTTCGGCGGTGCGCACGAACGACACGGCGATGGCATCGACGCCGTGATTGAGGGCGAATTCGAGATCGAGAGAGTCCTTCTCAGTGAGCGAAGGCGTGCGAACAAGAACGCCCGGAAGATTAATGCCCTTGCTTTCGCCCAACAATCCGCCATTCACGATGTCGCAAACCACGTCTTCGCCGTCGATTTCGTGGACGCGGAGCTCGATGAGGCCGTCAGAAAGCAAAATGCGCGAGCCCTGTTCGATGTTTTCGGCGAGGGTCTTAAACGTGGTGCCGACCAGAGATGCCGTTCCGGGGACGTCACGGGGAGTGATGGTGATCCTGTGGCCGGTTTTGAGAAGAACGGGCTGATGATCTTTGAGTAGCGAGGTGCGGATCTTGGGTCCTTGCAAGTCGGCGAGGATGCAGACCGGCCGGTGCTCTTCTTTGCTGACCTTGCGGATCTTCTGGATCACCGCGATCTTGCGCTCATGAGTGCTGTGGGAAAAGTTCAAGCGGAAGACATCGACGCCGGCGCGGATCATCTCGCGAACCATAGGTTCGGTATTGGAGGCTGGCCCGAGCGTGGCGACAATCTTTGCGCGGCGCTGCGCGGGAGAATCCGTTTGGGCGAAGTCGTCAAAGGGCATTGGGGAGCTCCAGAGTTATTTCAAACCGGGCCAAAAGAGATTTTGAGCAGGTGAAAGACAGGGAAAGGGAGCACGGCTGACTTTATTGTAAATGGCGCGGCAAGAGAACGCGGAAGTGTGCGGACGCGCCAAGGGCACTTCGTGCGGGAAGGCGCACCTGGGGGACACTCTCTAGCGGGAGAAGAGACGTGCGGGCTCGCGAGTGTGCGACTTCGCGGCCAGTTGATTCTGGCGATCCCAGTAGAGGACGCCGTTCAGCTCCGCGCCGAGGAGCACGCTAAACGAAGTGAGATAGAGCCAAACCAAGGTGGCGATGCCGGCAGCAAAGGAGCCGTAGAGCCGGGTGTAGTTGGCGAAGCTGGTGACGTACCAGCCGTAGGCGAGTGTGACGGGGAACCATATGAGTGTCCCGGCGAGGGCGCCGGGCACGACCCAGAGCCAGTGCTCGGTGCGCCGGGTGCCGAAATGGTAAAGGGCCGTAAGCACGGTAACGATAGTCACGAAGGCCACGGACCAGCGGACCATGCGCCAGAAGAAGATGACAATGTGACGCAGATCGTGGCCCGAGTTGTCGATCATCCATCGCTCGATCTCATGGCCGAAGACGATGACCAGCGAAGCCCCCGCCAGAGGAACCAATGCGATTGGCACCAGGAGCAGTGCGCGGGCGCGTCGTCCCCAGAAGGTCCAATCCTCGGGGGGCAGATGGTAAGCGCGGCGAAAGCCCTCCATAAGCGAAAGCATGACACCCAAGCCGGCAAAGAGGCTGAGGCCCGTGGCGGAGAGCACCACCTGCGTCGAACGGTGGTGGTGGGCAAGCACGGAGGACTGAACGAGATCGAGCGTATCGGGGGGCAGAAATTGCTCCAGAACAGCGCGCGTCTCGCCCACCATGGTCGGTCCTTCTTCGACTTGCGACACAAGCGTGGTGAGGACGAGAACGGCAGGGAAGAACATGAGCATGCCGGAATAGGCGGCTGCTTTGGACGTGTTGACGATGTCGTGGGCCAGGGCCTGCAAGAGTGCTTCGCGGATTCTGGGAAAATAGCGCGTCATGGACGTTACAAGTCAGAGTAGAGCATTTTGCCGGTTATCGCGATAAGTCTTTGCAAAATCAGACTCAAGGCTCAGGGAAATCTTCTGCATCGGCGATGAGGTGAAGGGACGAGCGGTAAGAAGAGATGAACAACTCGCTGCGCGAGTATATGCATCGAACCGAGCCGGAGAGGGTGATGACTGCATGACAGAGAGTTGGAGCGCGCACCTCGATGGAGACGCAATTCCAACTTGCTCAAGGATAAAGGGGGTGCGGAATGACGTTATGGCGCATCAGCGGCTGTTTTCCCATCATTGCAGCATTGGCAATGTTGGCAGGTGAGCCGGCAGTCGCGCAGCAGGGAGCGCCGGGCGGCGCGACGACCTCGCCGTATCAACAACAACCGATGCCGGACTCGGAGGCGAGTAACGGAGGCGCGCCTTCCGAGGGCCTGCCGGCGGCTGGAGCTTCGATTCCGCTGACCTTTGACGATCAAATGTTTCTGCGAAAAACGCTACAGAATGGGAAGGTCCAGGTGGAGATGGCGCGTCTGGCAGCGTTGAAATCGCCCAGTGAGGATGTGAAACAGTACGGGAAGAAGATGGCGCAGATTCGCGAGCAACTGGACGTTCAGTTGAAGCCGATGGCGGAGAGGCTTGGGGTGTGGACGCCCGGAAAATCATCGAAGAAGGCGCAGGAGATGATCGCGAAGATGCGGACAATGTCGGGGCCGGACTTCGACGCTGCATTCATTGAGGCAATGCTGCAACGGCAGGAGTCTGACTGGAAGAGATTCAAGGAAGAAATGGAGAATGGGCATGACCCGACCGTGCAGCAAGCGGCAAAGATGGACGAACCGGTGGTGAGCCAGCGCCTGGATACCCTTGAGCAGCTTGCGCAGACCCACAATGTGCCGGTGGAAAGCAAGCAGTAAAACAGCAGACCTGGTGGGACTAGCGGAGTGAGCGGAGCCAGGAGCAGAACGAGTCGGCCAGCGGGCGATACGGTAGGGCAGATCACCCTGGCAATAGTGGCGCGCCCTCCCACCTGAAGAGCATGAAGCGGGCATCAAGGCGACAGTTCACAGCGCCAAATCGGTCTGGACATGGACGGGCGGTGAAGGACAACTCCCGCAGCGGGTGATGGCATCGAACCGACCCTAAGAGCTTGGCGTCCGCATGCCGCAGAGTTTTGAGAGCGCGCCCCGGTTTGGACGCAATTCCAACTTGCTCAAGGAGAAAGGAGGAAAGTTGAATGAGTTTAATGAGATTCAGCAAGTATCGACCTTTTATCGCGGCAACAGCACTGTGGGCGGGTGGGATGGCAGCCGCGCAGGACCAACAACAACCGGGCGGCACAGGCGGAACACCACCCCCGCCGAGCCAACAGCAACCGGCGCCAGGGCAGCAAACATATCCGAATAGCCCAGGTGCGCCGGGTTCGGGCATGCCAACCGCAGGAGACAACAACACCGCCCAATCGTTTGCCGATCAGTCGTTCCTGAAGAAGACGCTCGAGGACAGCGTGGCGCAGGTGCAGATGGGGCAATTGGCAGCGCAGAAATCGTCGAGCGACGATGTGAAGCAGTTCGGACAGAAGATGGCGCAGATTCACGAGCAGCTGAATAATCAATTGAAGCCGATTGCAGACAAGCTTGATGTGAGCGAACCCAAAGGCCCATCGAAGAAGGACAAGCAGAAGATCGAGCAGATGCAGTCGCTGACCGGTCCGGAGTTCGACGCCGCCTTTATCAAGGCGATGCTCGACGATCAGCAGTCTGATGTGAAGAATTTCAAGGACGAAGCACAAGGCGCGCAAAACCCGAATGTGCAGCAAGTGGCGAAGATGGATGAGCCCGTGCTCAGCCAGCACCTGCAAATCCTCGAGCAGCTTGCGCAGAGCCACAACGTGCCGGTGGAGACCAGCAAGAAGTAAGTCAGCGGAGCGAGCGGAGTTGGGAATATCGCGAGTCGGCCAGTCGCGGCAAATTAGAGTTGGCTCCCACCCTAGCCGGAAAAACAAAAACCCCGGGAGGGTGGGGCATCCAGTTTTTGGCTGGCCGACGGCGAGCGTTTAGCGGTCGGTGCAGGAGTAGCAGGGATCGATGGAGGCCTGGATGAGCGGCGTGTCGGCGAGCCGCGCGCCGCGCACCATCCAGCGCACCGCCGGCATGTTGGCGAAGGTGGGCGTGCGCACGTGCACGCGAGCCGGATTGCGCGAGCCCTCTTTCCAGCTGACGCGATACATTACCTCGCCGCGCGGCGCTTCGACGCGGCTGGTGGCCGTGCCGGTGACGAAGGCGAGCTTGTCGCCGCCGGACGAGATTTCGCCTGGCGGAATTTTGGTGAGCGCCTGGCGAAGGATGCGGCAGCTCTCCATAATTTCTAGCGCGCGCACGAAGAGGCGGGCGCGTACGTCGCCGGCCTTCTCCACGGGAACTTCGAACTCCATCTCCGCGTAGGCCGCGTAGGGCGCGTCGCGGCGCAGGTCCTGCGGTGATGCCCGAAGCGCGGGCCGTGGGGCCGACCACGGCGCAGGAGATGGCCTTTTCGTGGGTGAGGATGCCGATGCCCGCGCAGCGCGAACGCGCCGTGGAACTGGTGGTGAAGATGGGAATGACGGTGCGCATCATTTCGCGCTCAAGATCGTCGAGCAGGCCGAGCAGCGCGAGCGGGTCCTCGATATCGCGATTGACGCCGCCCACGCGGTTCATGGAGTAGTTCACGCGGTTGCCGGAGATGGCCTGCAGCACGTCCATCACTTTCTCGCGCAGCGCGAAGCAGGTCATGAACATGGTCTTGAAGCCCATGAGCTTGGCGGCGATGCCCGCCCAGAGCACGTGCGAGTGCAGGCGCTCAAGCTCCGCCATCACGACGCGAATGTACTTGGCGCGCGGCGGGGCTTCGAGGCCGGCCAGCTTTTCCATGGCCTGGCAGAGGGTGAGCGTGTGGATGAACGAGCAGATGCCGCAGACGCGCTCCATGAGCGCGATCACCTGGATAGTAGTTGCGCGTCTCGGCCAGATGCTCGATGCCGCGGAAGTTGAAGCCGATGTGCAGCTCGGCGTCCTGCACCGTCTCGCCTTCGCAGATCATGTCGAGCTTGTAGGGTTCTTCAAGGCCGGGATGGTAGGGCCCCATGGGAATTTTGTAGCTCATTTTGCGACCTCTTCCTGCCCGTGCGCGCCGGAGGCGGGCTTGCGGCGGCCGGCGTCTCGCGCAGGTTCACGCCCGGCTTGTCGCCCTTGCGCAGCAGCAGCGGCTCGTACTCGCGGCCGGTGAAATCGAGGACATACTCTTCGTGAATTTCGCGCTCGATCCAGTCCGCGGCCTCGCAGAGATCGAAGATGCTTTCGATGGAGTTGCCGGCGATTGTGAAATGGGAAGCCGAGCAGGCGGCCTTCGAGGTCCCAGTGGTACTCGAGGCGGAAGCCTTCGGCGCCGGGCAACTGGTAGGCGGTGATGGTGACGAAGCGGGCACCGATGGCGTTCATTGTCGCTGCAACTTCGCGGACGCTGAGCGAGCCGGGGTTGAGCCAACTTGTGCCGCGGCTCTCGACCCACGGTTCGGCGATTCCCAGCTTTTCCGAGATGGTTTCGAGAGCGATCATTGTGCGCCTCCAGTGGCAGGATTCGGCGTGTGCGCGCTTGCGGGCTGGCGCGGCGGCGCGGCTTCGGCGCGGGCGGCCGGCGCGCCACGGTGTAGGACTTTTCAAGCTCGCCTTGCGTCGAGTAGATGGGCGGCGTGCTTCCTGCTGGCGAGAGCGCGTGCTCGGTGTGGCCTTCCTTGAGCGCGTGTTCGATGCAGCCCTCAACGCAGCGCCCGCAGAAGGTGCACTGGCCGGGGTTGTAGCTCCATGTGAACTCGCCTTTGCCGGCCTTGAACTCGATGGCGCGCGAAGTGCAACGGAATCGGCAGACGGCGCAGCCGGTGCAGAGCGCGGGATCGAACTGGACGAGGCCGCGGAAGCGCGCGGTGACTTTGGGCCGCGCAGGAAAGAGCAGGGTCTGGTAGCCGCGCCGCAGGTTCTTCCAGAGCATGGTGAGGATGTTCATGACCGGAACCTCACGAAAAGCGCGGAGGAGATGGCAAGAACCGCGAAGATGAGAGTGCATTGCCAGTAAAATCGCACGCTGGAGTCAATTGCGAGGCGCGCGGTAGCGGCAGCGAGCGCCGACAGCAGCAGCACGACGGCGACGGAGATGGCGACGAAGATGATGGCGGCGAGCCAGGCGGCTGCAATGTGCGGCGCGATGAGCGTGGCCACGAGGCCTAGCCGGCGACCCATTCCAGACCATGCGAAAGCTCCCACATGGCCAGTTCCGGTCCCGCATACTCGGTGATCGGGCCAGCAGTAGATCTCCTGCTCCGCGTTGGGCAGCGAGAAGGGATTGATGTGCAGTTTGGCCGGCAGGCATACCAGAATCGCGATGACGCCGAGCACGGTGAGGAACGAGCGGGTGCATTGCTGCCAGACGCTTCAAGCCGGAAGGTGTGCTGCGATGCGGCGATGGAGACGACCGCAAGCAGAAAGACGATGTTGTAGCTGACGCTGAGTGCGGCTTCGCGCGCAGAGCCGATTTCGCCAAAGATGGAACGCGAGGAAAAGCCAGCGGCGATGATGCAGACCGAAGGCAGCTCAAGCAGCGCAAGGAGCAGAATGAGGTCGCCTTCGAATCCGCCGGAGGAGGGCAGTACGGGTAGCAGGCCGACGGCGCCAGCGGCGGCGGAAACGGCGATCAGAGGCCATGTGCGCATGAGCATGCCGCTCACGCCGCTGCGCGGAGGCGTGCTTTTGCCGAGCAGCTTGATGAAATCGAAGAAGGGCTGCATGAACGGCGGGCCGACGCGCTCCTGCATCAGAGCGACGGATTTGCGCTCGACCCACAGAAAGAACCAAGCGGCGGGCACAGCGAACAGAAGGCCGGGAAAGATGAGCAATCGCGCGAGCGCGGTGATGAGGGGATTGGTCAGATTCATGGCTGTACCTCCTCTGTCCCCACGGACGAAGACCTGTCCGCAGGGGCTCCGGTCTCAGCAACGTCGGCGACGACTTCGGCTTTGGGCGGATTGTTGCCGCGTTCGGCGAGAATCTCGGCTGCCTTGGCGACGCCCAAGATGATGGCGTCAGGCCTCGGCGGGCAGCCAGGAACGTAGACGTCGACCGGAATGTGCTTATCGAGCGGACCAACGAGCGTGCGGCTATCGATGAAGACATTGGTTGTGGCCGGGCAGGAGCCGATGGCGACGACGGCCTTGGGGCCTAGCACCTGGTCGTAAACGGTCTTGACTGCGCCTGCGGCTGTGCGGTGACGGGGCCGGTGACGCAGAGAATGTCGGCATGGCGCGGGCTGCCTTCGAGGCGGACACCCAACTGTTCGGCGTCGTAGCGGGGTGAGAGCGCGGCGACAATTTCGATGTCGCAGCCGTTGCAACTGCCCGAGTTCATGTGGAAGAGCCAGGGGCTGCGGCGGCGCGCGTAGCACATCAATCGATTCCAGAGCTTCATGGCCGCACCCCCATCAGCATTTGCAGTGCATTGGGCCAGATGCCGGCGGCGAGCAGCATCACCACGAGCACAACGATTGCGGCTTTGAGGGCGAATGGCTCGCGGGCTGCGGATTCGGGCGGAGATTCAGGTGGAGGACCCCACCAGTTGCGGGCGAGCGCCATTGCGTAAGCAATCAGCGCGAAGATCGAAGAGACGATGAAGATTGCAGTCAGCGGCCAGCCGATCTGGACGGCTGTTTCATAGAGGCGCCAGCGGCCGATGAAGCCGAGCGTGGGCGGAATGCCCAGCATGGCAAGCATTCCGAAGAGGAAGCCGAAGGCACTGACGGGGTAGCGCGCGGCGAGGGCAATCGGTTCAGTGTCGAGTTCGCCAGCAGCCTCGGGCGCCGCGAGGCAGATAAAGAGCAGCGCTTTGGCCAGCGCGTGGGCGGAGGCGGCGATGATTGCGCCTCTGGACTCCGATAATGCTGGCAGAGGCTATGCCGAGACAGCAGAAAGCCGATGTCCTCGACCGTGGAGAGAACCAGCAGGCGCTTGAGGCTGCGCTGTGTCAGCATCAGCAGCGCGGCGAGCAGCGAGGTGAGAGCTGCGGCGCAAAACAGCAGCGGTCGGGGCGTGAGCAGCCCGGGAATCTCCTGCGTGCCCAGGAGGAACTCACCGAAGGCCGCCATATCGACTACGGCGATAATCAAACCCAGCACCAGTGCGGGCACTTCATCGGCGAGCGCGAGGAGCCAGAAGAAAAGCGGAATCGCGGCCAGCTTGACGGCAATGCCGGTGAGCAGAAACGCGCGCGCCGCGTCGAGCTGACCGAAGCTTATGAGCAAGCGGCTCGCGAACATCGATCCGATGGAGATGACCACGACCGTAAGGTAGGCAAATTTGGCGGATCGCGATCGTGCCGCGCGAATCACCAGCAGCAGCGACAATGCCGCTCCAAGTTCGAGGAATGTGAGGCGGGCCCAGGGCGCGGATAAGGTGAGTCCGAGAACCGTCAATCCGCCAACGGCCAGCATCGACTGCCAGAGGAAGAGTCCCTTTCGAGGGGGGCTGACGAGTGAAGCAACCGCGAGGGCCGTTGCAGCGATGGCGATGCCCCACACCAGCACGGGCGGAATCTGCGCGAGCGGAGTTACTGCCGGGAGAGCTGTGAATGCGGCTCCCGGTAAGATCCAGCGCACCAGGCCGAAGACTGCGGAAACAAAGACGAGAAGGAGAATTGTGGCATCGCGCTCCATCCAATCGGACGCGACGCCGAGGAGGCGCGAGATCCATTGCAATCCGGCCCACACGCTGAGGTAAACGCGGTCGACATTCGACCATTTAAAGAAGGAGTGCCAGTGCTCGTGAAAGATCTCAGAAAAATCGCCTGCGGTGAGGCGTCCCTGGTCAGAAAGCGGCTCGCCACCCGTAAAGATGCCGCCGCCTGCCAGCGCTGCACCCGCGGGCGCCGTGGCCGGGCGCGAGGCATAAGCCAGCGCGTAAATTGCGCCGCCGAGCACCAGCGAAACCAGCGCCAGAACAAGGCCGCCTGTGGATGAGAAACTGCCGGCGTCGGCTGAGAGGCCAAGCCACGTTACGTGCACGCCCGTGCCGAGACCAAGCGCTGCGAGAATGGGATTCAGGAAGTAATTGACGGCTAACTGCGGCGCGACGCCGAGAACGACGCTGCCCACGGCGAGCAATCCCATGCCCCACACCATGGAGGGCGGCGCTTCGTGCGCGTTTTCAGTATGCTTTGTGGTCGGACCGAGAAATACTGCGCTGGTGGCTTTCGCACCCATAAAGACTGTGCCAAGACTCGCTGCCCAGGCGACCATGGCGGGCACCGCCCAACCGGCCTGCAACGCTGCGGCGTAAAGCATCCACTTGCTAGCGAAGCCGCTCATGAGCGGAATGCCCATCATGCTGCCCACGCCGATAAGCCAGGAAAGCGTTGTGCGCGGCATCTTTGGGGCCAGACCGCCGAGCTGGTTCATGTCGCGCGTACCGGTTGCGTGTTGTACAGAACCGGCGGTGAGGAACAGCCCGCCTTTGAAGAAGCCGTGATTGAGGCAGTGCAGCAGCGCGGCAGTGATGGCGAGCGGCGTGCCGATGCCGAGGCCCATCATCATGTAGCCGATCTGGCTGACGGTAGAGAAGGCCAGCATGCGCTTCAGGTCGGTTTGCACCATGGCGTACATCACGCCCACAGCCATCGTCACAGTACCGATCCAAACCAGAGCGCTGCTCCATGCAATGGGCCACGCGCCAAAGCTATGCATGCGCGCGGCCAGGTAGACGCCGGCCTTGACGTAGCAGGCGGCGTGCAGCAGGGCGCTCACCGGAGTGGGCGCGGCCATGGCTTCGGGAATCCAGGTGTGCAGCGGAACCTGCACGCTCTTGGCTACGAGCGCCACCAGCATCAGCACAAAGAGTCCGCTGGTGAAGCTGTGCGCAACGGCGGGATCGGTCCACAACGCGCTGCCGGTGCGGTGGTAGAGGACGAGGATGCCGGCGAGCAGTCCGTAGCCGGCGATGTGCGTCATGAGCAGGACCTTGCGCGCGCCGTTCACCGCTTCGCGATTGGTGTACCAGAAGCCCACCAGGGTGAAGGAACAGAGGCCGACGACTTCCCAGCAGAGATAAAAGATGAAGAGATTGGCGCTATAGACCAGCGTCACGAAGCCGCCGATAAAGATGAGCATCGTGGCATAGAAGCGCGTCGCTGATTTGTCGTGCGCCATGTAGCCGATGGAGTAGAGAAGCACCAGGCCGCCGATGCACGCTCCCATAAAGGCGAAGAGGATGCTGAGCGCGTCGATATGGAGAACGAGGGCAAGCGGGCCATCCCACGGCAGGGGTTTGAGGTCGATGGCCTGGCCACTGCGGACCCATGGAGCCATGGCAATGACGGCAAAGACGGCGGGTAGGCAGGTTAGAAAAGCGAGAATTCCCTTTGCTCGAGCTGAGAGGAATCGCGCTACCAGAATCTGCAGCACGGCGCCCAGCAAGAACGTACATGGAGCCATGAGAATAAGGGTCGAAATGAGGCTTGGGGCGTCCATGCCTTCATGTTGAGCGCGCAGGCATTAGGGGTGATGTGACAGCGCACACGGGAGAAAAATGAGAAGAGCGAAAGCCGACCCAAAATACCGCAATATGAGATGGGTGATTGAGGGCGATAGTCTGCCCAGGGGCGGTGAAAGGACTTGTGGTAGCGATTTCCGCAACGTGCCGCAAGGGGTCTGCGTGCCTGGCAAGTGGCATGGCCTAAAATACGACGGAAGGTTTATCCGCCATGATTTCAGCTTTGAAAGCACGCAGCCATCTTTTTGTGCTCCAGCTTTTTTGTCTTGGGGCGTTGCTGGTGGTGCAGCCAGCCTTGGGCCAGCATGGGGGACCGGTTCCCCAGCCCGGCGACAACCTTCCGCCGGCATCGCGCGCCGTGATCGAACGCTTGGGGAGCCTGGCGCAGTTGCCCGCAGGCACGTGGAAGATGCGCGTGGGCGATATAGCGCACGGTGAGGCGATGAACCTGGACGAGAGCGGGTGGCAGGCTGTGGCTGCCGGCGCCAAGACGACAACCGACGCCGTGTGGTTTCGCCAGACAGTGCAGGTTCCCGACACGCTGAATGGATATGACCTGACGGGAGCGCGCATCTGGTTCCAGTTCCACGCCAATGCCAATGGACCCATTCCGGAGATTCTTTATTTCAACGGGCGGCGCGTGGCCATGGGCGAAGACATGGAGCCGATTGTGCTCCTTGACGACACCCGGCCCGGCGACAAAGTTGTGATCGCGGTCAAACTGCTCGAGACGGTCGACATCAAGACGTTCCGCGGGGCGACGCTGCGCATTGATTTTCCTGAGAACCGACCCAATCCCGAAGATCTGCGCGAGGAGTTTCTCTCGGCGGCGGTGCTCGTTCCGACTCTTGCTCCCGGCGATAGCAGCAAAATGGATACGCTGAACGGCGCAATTGGCATCGTTGATGTGGCAGCTCTCGATACGGCTGAAACTTCAGGCGGTGCGGCGCGTGCCCAGGCACAGGCCAAGTTCGATGCGAGCCTGAAGACGGCGCAAGGTCAGCTTGAAGCGCTCGGGCCGCTGCTCGAGACTGCGACCTTCCATGAGACGGGCAACTCGCACATTGATGCGGCATGGCTGTGGCCGTGGACAGAAACGGTCGACGTGGTGAGGCGAACCTTTGGTACCGCGCTGCAGTTGATGAACGAGTATCCCGGCTATACCTACACGCAGTCGGCTGCGGCTTACAACGAGTGGATGGCGGACAAATATCCCGAGATGAACGCCGAAATCAAGAAGCGCATCCAGGAAGGCCGGTGGGAGATTGTGGGTGGCATGTGGGTTGAGCCCGACCTGAACATGCCCGATGGCGAAAGCCTGGTGCGGCAGATTCTGGTGGGCAAGCGCTGGTACAAGCAGGCCTACGGTGTGGACGTGCGCGTGGGATGGAATCCCGATTCGTTTGGATATACATGGCAACTGCCGCAGATCTACAAAAAAAGCGGCATTGACTATTTTGTGACGCAGAAGATGACGTGGAACGACACCAACCAGCTTCCATTCAAGCTGTTCTGGTGGGAATCGCCGGACGGATCGAAGGTGTTGACGTATTTTCCGCACGATTATGTAAACACGACGCTGAACCCGGTACGGCTGGCTAGCGATTTGGCGACTGCGCGTGAGCGCTCGCCCGGCATGACCGACATGATGGACCTCTACGGCGTGGGCGATCACGGCGGAGGGCCGACGCGGGCGATGCTGGACGAAGGGTTCCACTGGAAGGATCCGGGCACGGCGGCAGTGGCTGCGGATGGCGGCGCGCCAGTGACGCCGAAGTACGAGTTCGGCCTGGCACAGAGCTATTTTTCGACGGTCAAGAAGGACATTGCGCCGAAGAGCCCGGTATGGAATTACCAGTCAATTGCCAAGGGCTATGAGCCGCCGAAGGCCGTGGCGGGAGAGGTCTCGATTCCTACGTGGGATACCGAGTTATATCTCGAGTATCATCGCGGGGTCTTTACCACGCAGGCCATGCACAAGCACAACATGCGGGTTTCAGAGGAAGAGGTTCTGAACGCGGAGAAGTGGTCTTCGCTGGCGTGGGTCCTGCCCGGACGGGGAACGTTTGCATATAGGAGTGCTGACTTAACGGAAGATTGGAAGAAGGTTCTGTTCAACCAGTTCCACGACCTGGCGGCGGGGTCGGGGATTGCGGACATCTATAAGGATGCGCAGAAGGACTATGACTGGGTGCGGATGTCGACGAATGAGATTTCGGCTGGAGCGCTTAAGGTTGCGCTCGAGAACGTCGGTGCTCCTGCCGATGCAGTCACAACCAGAGCTGAGTCGATCACTGTCTTCAACCCACTGGGGTGGGAGCGGTCCGGGCAAGTTTGGGCAGAAATTCACGACGTTTCTTCCGCAAGCATCATCGTGGACCCAGATGGGATCGATTCGCGTCCCGTCGCACAGCTTCCCAAACGCATCCGTGACGCGGAAGATCAATACCTGATTCCGGTATCGAACGTGCCAGCGCTTGGGTACAAGACCCTCTATTTGGAACGGGGCCACATGGGTCCCGGTCGAGACTTGGGAAGTGCGATACAGCTTTCGCCAGGCCAACTCTCACTTAGAAATGAATCCGTTGGCATCGTCGTCGATAAGACGAGCGGGTGCATCATCAGCATCGTCGAGAGAAAGTCGGGCATCGAGTCTCTTGCCCCCGGCGCCTGCGGCAATCAACTTCAGTTCTTCAAGGATCTGCCCAAGCAGTACGACGCATGGAACATCGATCCGGGCACGTTCGATGTAACGCCGATGACAATCGAGAAGGCGGATTCGGTTGAGATTATTGGCGCGGACATAGCCACTCCGGGAATCCGCATTACCTTCCACTGGCAAAACTCAAAATTTACCCAGAACATCCACCTCAAAGGCGACCAGATCGACATTGAGAACGACATTGACTGGCACGAGAAGCACATCCTGCTCAAGGCGGCGTTTCCGCTGGCGGTGACGAGCAACTTTGCCACGTACGAGATTCCTTATGGAACCATCGAGCGGCCGACGACGCGCAACAACAGTTGGGAAAAGGCGCAGTTTGAGGTTCCGGCGCAGCGCTGGGCCGATCTGTCAGGCGTGGGACCGGACGGGAAAGTGCACGGGCTGAGCCTGCTCAACCAGGACAAGTTCGGTTACGACGCAGTGGGCAACATGCTGCGGCTCACGCTGCTGCGCTCGCCCACATGGCCCGATCCCGACGCTGACCAGGGGCATCAGCATTTCCACTACGCCGTCTATCCGCACGCGGGCACGTGGAAGGATGCGCTGACCGTGCGCCACGGCTGGGAATACAACTACCCGTTGCAGGCGGTTGTGACGACTGCGCACACGGGATCGCTGCCGGCGGAGCACTCGTTTGCTTCGGTCTCGCCGGACAATGTGGTGCTGACAGCGGTGAAAAAGGCGGAGGATGCGAATGGGTTGATTTTCCGCGTATATGAATGGGCAGGCAAGGATTCGACAGTCGAGTTTCACGTGCCGGCGGGCGCGACCGGGGCTACGATGACGAACCTCATGGAAGAGCCTGAAGGCGACCCGCTTACTTTGGCGGGCGATGTGGTCAAGGTGCCGATCCATCCCTACGAGATTTTGACGATTCGCGTGGACTACGCAGGAGCAGGGAACAAGGGACCGAGGGAACAAGGGAACTAGCAAGCAGGGAACAGGGAGAGGCTCTCAGCCTTCAGCCAGAAAGTGCGGTCAGAGGCGATAAGGCGGGATCGGAAGGGCCGAGCGGAGTCGACAGCTGAAAGCTGCCCGCTGATTTGTTAATCTGAGAGTAGCAAGGAGCCTGCATTATGCACATCACTTCCCCTTTCTTTGTGGTGCCCGTCATTCTCGCCGTCTTTGTTGCGTCCATTATGTGGGCGACCAGCAGCAAAGAAGACAAGCCTTCGACACACTAAGGCCGGGTCATTGAGGCCTCCAGCCAAACAAAGATTCTGTGGCCCTCCCGACAGTAGCGCCAGCCTGGCGGCCAGCGCTATCACTTTGCCGGAACCTTTTGGCGCCTGCCAGCGTATAACGAGGCCAGAGGGCGATTTCAATGACTTGGAACGCGACGCGCGATGTGGCCAGCCTGTTTGGCTGCCTGGTGTTGGCGGTTGGGGTGACGGGAATGACCGGATGCAGAGTCCACGTGGACAAGGGCGCCAACGGCGAAGATAAGGACGTCCAGGTGGACACTCCCTTCGGCGGCATTCACGTGAACACCGACCAGACCACGGCCGCGGATCTGGGCTTGCCGGTCTATCCCGGAGCACAGATTGCGGAGGGCAAGGATCACGACAAGTCGGCCGACATCCACATGGGCTTTGGCGAGTGGGAACTGCGCGTGAAAATGGTGAACTATACCACCCCCGATAGCCAGGACCAGGTGACAGCGTTTTACAAAAAGGCGCTGGGGCGCTTCGGCGATGTGATTACTTGCCAGGGCAAGACTGCTGTGGGCACCCCGACCACGACTACGGAAGGCCTGACCTGTTCCGACGAAGGACACGGTAGCGTGCAAATCAACGATCACGGCCAAAACTATGGGTACCACCCAAGCCATAGCGGCTTCGAGTTGAAGGCCGGCTCAAAGCGGCATCAGCACATCGTGGGATTTGAGAGTTCGGGGACGGGCGAGACCCGCTTCGCACTCGTGGCAGTCGATTTGCCCGCGCAGATGACGGGGGGCACCGACAAGAGCGATTGAGCGGTTGCGCATTCCGCAACCGATGCAGACTGCGATGACTTCATACGAGGATTCTTGAGAGCTCCACAGTTCGCATTGGACGGCGGGCAGGAGCGATGGCCTACAATTTGAGCCATCGTCATCGCCCATCTGCGATTGGAGCCAATTCGCATGCAAGCCAAGCTGTCTTGTGTTCTCGCTGCGGCCCTGCTGGCCGCGACACTCCCACTCTACGCTGCCGATAAGCCCAAGCCAACGCCCGCTCCAGCGCCACCGGCGCAGTTGGATCCCTACGCGGAAGTGCAGCCCGCCACCGAATCGGTGGACTTGAGCATGTACCAGCGCATTCGTAGCGAAGGCCTGAACAACTCGCATGTAATGGAGTTTGCCGGCGCTTTGATGGATGACATTGGCGAGCGGCTGACGGCCTCGCCCAACGCGATGAAGGCTAACGAATGGACGCGCGACACGCTGACCAAGATGGGCCTGGAGAATGCGCATCTTGAAGACTGGGGCGAGTTCGGCCTGGGCTGGCAACAGTTAAATACCTGGGCGCGGATGGTTACGCCCGACACGGCGGTCCTGATTCTGCAGGCTACGCCGTGGTCGCCAGCGACGCCCGGTCCGGTGACCGGAGACGTGGTCTTCGTCAGCATCCAGAGCGAAAAGGATTTGGACCAATACAAAGGCAAGCTGGCGGGAAAGATCGTTCTCTTTGGGACGATGCGCGATGTTCCGCCAGAGGACAAGGCACTGTTCGAGCGCTACAGCGAACAGGATCTGGAGCAGCTTGCCGAATTCCCGGTCAGCGCCAACGCGGGCGGGCTCTCGGCGGAGATGCAGGCCCGCCTGCGCGCCTATCTTGAACGCACCAAGCTGATCGACAGGATTGCGCAGTTCTTTGCCGATGAAAAAGTGGCCGCGGTCATCGAGCCCAGCCGCGACGGTAAAAACGGTGGCGGCTCCGGCGGAACTTTTTTTGACGATAACGGCGCCACGCTTGGCCGCACGCCCTATATCGCCGACAAGCGCGTGAAGATCCCGACAGCCGTGGCGGCAATCGAGAGTTACGGGCGCCTTTACCGGCTTACTCAAGACCATGTGCCGGTAAGCGTGGAGATCAACATCGATACCAAATTTACCGGGGACCACGAACACGGCTACAACACCATTGCGGAGATTCCCGGCACTGATCCCAAGCTGAAAGACCAGGTGGTGATGCTGGGCGGGCATCTGGATAGCTGGATCGCCGGCACCGGCGCCACGGACAACGGAGCGGGAACCATTGTGGCGATGGAAGCAGTGCGCATCCTGAAGGCGCTGAATGTCAAGCCGCGGCGCACCATCCGCATAGCGCTGTGGACGGGCGAAGAGCAAGGCATCTTTGGCTCCAGGGGCTATTGCAGGGACCACTTCGGCTCGGCAAAACTTTCCACCGCGCCCGACCAAGTGAACCTGCCGGAGTACATGCGGCGCGTCGTGGGACCCCTCGAAGTCAAGCCGGAACAAAAGCTGATTACCGCATACTTCAACGTGGATAACGGCACAGGAAAAATTCGCGGCATCTACACGCAGGGCAACGCGGCCATCGCGCCCATCTTCAGGCAGTGGATTGCGCCGCTGAAGGATCTGGGCGTGACAACGGTGACCGAGCGCAACACGGGCGGCACCGATCATCTGAGCTTCGACGCGGTGGGTATACCTGGCTTCCAGTTCATCCAGGACATGCTGGACTATGAGAGCCAGACGCATCACTCGAATAACGATGTGTATGAGCGCCTGCAGGCATCCGACCTGAAGCAGATTGCGACCGTCGAGGCTATCTTTGTTTACAACGCGGCCATGCGCGACCAGATGCTGCCGCGCAAACCGCTGCCGGCGCCTGACCAAGAAGAGAAGCTGCGAGCGCCCATTCCGGATCTCTATCCGGGCGCGGTGCAGCCGGACGCGGGCAAGCCGTAGCACATCACGAGTTGCGATTGCAGCCAAGAATCCGCTTCGCCTGAAGGAATAGGCGATGCGGATTTTTTGTGTCTTTCGCTGATCGACACGTTTTGCACAGCTCGTCTCACAAAGAGCGAAAACAATCTCTCAGCACAGAACTGTTAACGGCTAACAGATCGCCAAAATACGCATCTGGGCGAACCGTTAACGGCTAACAGTTGCGTGCAATCGAAATCGCGATCTGTTAACGGCTAACAGAAAGTCGCCGTACCGAGCTTCCTTTCGTGATTTAGCAAAGTGCGTGCGGGATTGACGTGCGATCGAAAAATTCTTAGAGAGAATTCACTGTTTTTCGCTCGCGCATCGTGACACCCATCACTGCGGTCCCCATTGTCAAAGCACAGAATTATGCGGGTTTAAGGGGAATTGAATGCCTGATGGAGAGGCGCGAATCGTGAAGGGAAAAGCAGCGCGGGTGAATGACGCCAGGCGGACGAGTGGAGGCGGCTCATGATGACCTGGACCCAGGACTACCAGCGCAAGCGCATGAGCGCGGCCGAGGCACTGAAATCCGTCGCATCGGGCGCTCGAGTTTGGATTCAGTCCGGCTGCGGCACTCCTTCTGTTCTTGTGGATGCGCTAGTGGCACGCGCTAGCGAACTGCGCGATGTTGAAATTGTGCACATGAAGACTCTGGGGAACGCGGACTACACGCTGCCCGAGTATGAAGGTCGCTTTCGCCATCGCGGATTATTTCTCGGCGACAATGTGCGCGAAGCAGTGGCGGCGGGACGCGCCGACTACACCCCGATTTTTTTGAGCGAGATTGAAGGGCTCTTCGAGAATGGCGCTCTGCCGCTGGATGTGGTGCTGATGCAAGTGTCGCCGCCGGACGCGCATGGATATGTGAGCCTGGGAACCACGGTGGACTGCACGCAGACGGCGTTGCATTGCGCCAGCACCGTGATTGCCGAAGTGAATCGGCAGATGCCGCGCACGCACGGCGACACAGCAGTACACGTAAGCCGAATCTCCACACTCGTTGAGAGCGACCGGCCGTTGCTGGAACTGCACACGGAGCCGTTTAACGAGATGCACATGCGCGTGGCTCGCAATGTGGCCACGCTGATTCCCGATGGTGCCACGCTGCAGACCGGCATCGGCGGAATTTCCGAGGCTGTGCTGCGTTGTCTCGATGACAAACGCGACCTGGGCATCCACACGGAGATGTGCCCCGATGGCGTGATGGAACTGATGGAATCGGGCGTGATGAACGGCGAACGGAAGACGCTGCATCGTGGCAAGGCCGTAGTCGCGTTTGTGCTGGGCACGCAACGGCTCTTCGATTTCATCCGTGACAATCCCAGCTTCGAGTTTCGCTCGATCAGCTACACCAACGATCCATTTGTGGTGGCACAGAACGACCGCATGGTGGCAATCAACGGCGCGCTGCAATTGGATTTGACGGGCCAGGTGTGCGCGGATTCGATCGGAACGCGGCCCTACAGCGGGTTTGGAGGCCAGATCGACTTTATTCGCGGCGCGGCGCGATCGAAGGGCGGCGTGCCGATTATTGCGCTGCCGTCGACGGCACGGGGCGGAACGGTGTCACGCATTGTGCCGGTGCTGGAGCCGGGTGCTGGAGGGGTGACGTCGCGCGCCGATGTGCATTACGTGGTGACGGAGCATGGTATCGCCTATTTGCACGGGAAGACGCTGCGCGAAAGGGCTGAAGCGCTCATCGCGATCGCCGAGCCGCGATTCCAGGCGGAGCTTGAGGATTTTGCGGTGCGGGCTCATTACCTGGAGAGGAAGGCATCGCTGGTTTGAGTTTCGCTGCGTGGAGGGAAGGACGGAAATGATCGACGCGAGGAGTCCGGAGGGGAAGCGGGACCGCGGCATGTTGCGCATCGACTTGGAAGAGTGCAAGGGCTGCGGGCTCTGCATTGAGGCCTGCCCGCCCAAGGTGATCAGCATGAACGAACGGCTGAATCACTACGGCTACCGGACGGCGCGATACGCCGGCGCCGGCTGCACGGGCTGCGGCATCTGCTTCATGGTGTGCCCGGAGCCGGGAGCGATTACCGTGTTGCGGCTGACGATGCCGCATGCCGGCGATGCACGGGAGAACAACGCAGCGGTGGAGGGGGCGACGCAATGCGCAAGCAACTGATGAAGGGCAACGAAGCCATCGTCAAGAGCGCGATTCTTGCCGGGTGCCGCGCGTTCTATGGCTATCCCATTACGCCGGCCAGCGAGATTACCGAGGCCGCGGCGGAGTTAATGCCCAAGGCGGGCGGTGTGTATGTGCAGGCGGAGAGCGAGGTCGCCGCGATCAACATGCTGTACGGCGGAGCGTCGGCGGGCGTCCGCGCCATGACGGCATCGAGCGGTCCGGGCATCAGCCTGATGCAAGAGGGTATCAGTTACATGGCGGGCGCGGAACTACCTTGCGTGATCGCCGACATCACGCGCGGCGGACCGGGGCTCGGCAACATTGCCGCCGAGCAAAGCGATTATCACCAAGTGGTAAAGGGCGGCGGCCACGGCTGCTATCACACCATTGTTCTGGCTCCGCATTCGGTGCAGGAGATGGCGGACCTGACCGCGCTGGCTTTTGAGCTGGCGGATCGCTATCGCAATCCAGTGGTGCTGCTGGCGGATGGTTTTGTCGGGCAGATGATGGAGCCTGTTGAGTTCGCGCAAACGGCAATCGAAGCGCCCGCGCCGGAGTGGGCGGTGGCCGGCACAAAGGAGACGCGCGGCAATCTGATCTCGTCGCTGCACATGGGTATCGACGATCTGGAGCAACATGTTCGTGCCCTGGAAGCCAAGTACAAGATTGCGGAGCAACGCGAATCGCGCGCCGAGGAGTGGTGCACGGCGGACGCCGAGATCGTGCTCGTGGGTTACGGGATCGTGGGGCGCATTTTGAAGGCGGTGACCGCCGAAGCGCGCGCCGATGGCTTGAAGGTCGGCGTGCTGCGGCCGATCACGCTTTATCCATTTCCAGTGGTGCAGTTTCAGCGGCTGGCGTTCAGCGCGCGCATTTTTGTGGTGGTGGAGATGAGCACGGGCCAGTTGGTCGAGGACGTAAAGCTGGCGCTGAACGGCGTGCGGCCGGTTGAGTTTCTGAGCCGAGTGGGCGGCAACGTGCCATCGCACGAAGAAGTGCTCAAGTTTGTGCGCGAGCTGGCACGGCATAACAAATTGTCCCAGCACGGCGTTGCAAGCGAAGAGCTGGCCCGGCCAATCGTCGATGAGGAGAGCATGGCAAATGTCTAGCGAACCGGTTCAAGAGTACGAAGTCTCGCACGGCAGGGCCAAATCCTTTTACGAGCGCTATGAGCGCAAAGAGGAGCTGCAGCACCAAACGCATTTTTGCCCCGGCTGCGGCCACGGCACCGTGCACAAGATGCTGGCCAAGGCGATCGACGACCTGGGTGTGCAGGACAGGACAATCATGATCGGCCCCGTGGGCTGCTCGGTCTTTACCTATTACTACTTCGATACAGGCAACGTGCAGGCCGCGCACGGACGCGCGCCGGCGGTGGCCACGGCTATGAAGCGCAGCCGCACGGGGAGCATTGTGATCAGCTACCAGGGCGACGGGGATCTTTCGGCCATCGGGTCGGCTGAGATTTTGCACGCCGCCAATCGTGGCGAGAACATCACCGTGATCTTTGTGAATAACGCGATCTACAGCATGACGGGAGGTCAGGCCGCGCCCACCACACTGTTGGGCCAGAAGAGCACGACTACGCCGAACGGCCGCAATGCCGCTACCGAAGGCTATCCGCTGCACGTGAGCGAGCTACTGAGCACGCTTGAAGCGCCGGTCTATATCGAGCGTGTGGGTCTGGGCGACAACAAGCAGGTGGCGCAGGCGTCGCGGGCGATTAAGCGCGCCTTGGAAAACCAGGTGCGGGGATTGGGTTTCAGCATGATCGAAGTGCTGGCGCCATGCCCGACGATCTGGAAGATGACGCCGGTGGACGCACAGCACTGGGTGCGCGACGTGCTGGAGAAGACTTTCCCGTTGGGTGTATTTTGCGACCGGACGAAAGAACGGCTTGATATGGCAGGAGCGCAATCCCATATTGCGCCGGCGCTAGACGACATTCCGCGCATTCTTGGCGTGGCCGAAAAGGATCTGCCTGAGGGCAACGCGGCGATGCTTGCGATGAACAAGGAAATCGATCTCCAGGTGCGCATCGCGGGCTTTGGCGGGCAAGGTGTTTTGCTGCTTGGCGAAGTTCTGGCCGAAGCCGGTCTCGATGCGGGGCTCGAAGTTTCATGGCTGCCCTCCTACGGGCCGGAGATGCGCTCAGGCACGTCGAACTGCCATGTACGGCTGTCGCGCCAGGCCATCGACAGTCCATTGGTGACGGCGCCGAACGTGCTGGTGGCGATGAACGAGCCGTCACTGCGCAAATTCGACAAAAGCGTGCGGGCAGGTGGATGGGTCATTTACAACGGCGACGAATTTCCGGCCGATTGCACGCGAGACGATGTGCATGTGCTCGCCGTTCCGTTTATGCGCTTGGCCGACGAGCTGGGCGATCCGCGCGCGGCCAACATGGTGATGCTGGGCGCGCTGCTGGAAATCGCCGGCGTGCTGCCACAGGCAAGCATCGATGCGGCGTTGCGCCGGTTGGTGAAGAACCCGCGCTGGGTGGAACTGGACGAGCGCGCCCTGACGCGGGGAAGAGAACTGTTTAAGGAATCGCTCGTGGAGGTGTGACATGAAGGCCGATGCCGATCCCAACCTGATTGTGTATTTCGGTGGACAATATGTACCCATGCGAGAGGCGCGCGTTGGAATACTGACGCATGCCCTGCATTACGGAACCGGCGTATTTGAAGGGATTCGCGCATATTGGAACGAGGCAGAGCGGGAGTTGTTCGTTCTGCGGCCCATGGAACATTACCAGCGCTGGAAAAGGAACTGTGGAATCCTGCACATCGACGTACCGTCCGCCGAGGAGTTGTGTGCGATCACGGTCGAACTGGCATGGCGCAACACGTTCCACACCGATCTCTATATCCGGCCGCTGGCCTACAAAAGCGCTGAGCGCATCGGGGTGGCGATCGACGACCAGGATGCATTCGCGATTGCCGAATTTCCCTACGGCGACTATCTGCACAGCGCGAACGGACTGCACGCGGGCGTCAGCTCGTGGCGGCGAATCGAAGATAATGCCATTCCGCCACGCGGCAAGATTTGCGGCGCCTATGCCAACAGCGCACTGGCCAGCGACGAGGCGCGGCGCAGCGGATTCGATGAGGCGATCCTGCTGAACGAGAGCGGCCAGGTGACGGAGGGCGCTACCTGCAACCTGTTTATGCTGCGCAAGGGACGGCTGATTACTCCGGCTAGCACGGAAAATGTGCTGGAAGGCATCACGCGCGATTGCGTGACGGAGCTGGCGCAGCACGAACTGGGGTTGGAGGTTGTGGAGCGCCCTGTCGATCGCAGCGAGCTGTATGTGTGCGACGAACTTTTCCTGACCGGCACCGCGGTTGGTTTGGCGCCTGTAGTACGCGTGGATCATCGCGCTGTGGCAGACGGACGCGTTGGCGCGGTTACGCGGCGGTTGCGGCAACTCTACTTTGACGCGACGCACGGATATCTGGCGGCGTACCGCAAATGGCTGCTTCCGGTCTACCAGAATGGCCGGGCGGCTGAGCAGGATGAAACGCTGCAGAAAGAAACGAGCTTAGCCTGAGCGAATGCCGAAACGCCGCGACGCGGCGCGACGGCTGTGAGGCTCGGGCAAGGAGGAAATACGAATGGCAACAACAGCAGTGGTACAAGCAAACGCGTATGACGTGGCGATGGAGAACTTTGACACAGCGGCAGACGCCATGGGCCTGGAAAGAAACACGCGTGAAATGATCAAGTGGCCAGAGCGCATGCTGACAGTGGGCGTGCCGGTGCGCATGGACGACGGCAACATTCACCGCTTTACGGGCTATCGAGTTCAGCACAGCTCGGTGCGCGGCCCAGCCAAGGGCGGCATCCGCTTTCACCCCCAGGTGACTCTGGACGAGGTGAAAGCGCTGGCCACCTGGATGACATGGAAGTGTGCAGTGGTGAACATTCCCTTCGGCGGAGCCAAGGGCGGGATCACCTGCGATCCGAAAAAGATGTCGCTTGGCGAGCTGGAGCGGATGACACGTCGATATACCAGCGCCATTCTTCCGATCATCGGACCGGAGCAGGACATTCCCGCGCCCGACGTTTACACCAACTCGCAAACCATGGCCTGGATCATGGATACCTACAGCATGACCAAGGGCTATGCGATTCCCGGCGTGGTGACCGGCAAGCCGATCAGCCTGGGCGGATCGCTGGGCCGCAACGAAGCTACCGGGCGCGGCGTGTTCTACACCATTGAGTGCGCGTGCGAGCATCTGCACATGTCGCTGAAGGGCGCAACCGTTGCCGTGCAGGGATTTGGCAACGCAGGTTCGATTACTGCGCAGTTGCTGCACGAAGCTGGCGCGAAAATCGTTGCGGTGAGCGATTCAACGGGCTGCGTCTACAACCGCGACGGGCTGAATATTCCGGAACTGATCCACATGAAGGCGCTGTGCGGCCATGTGGAGGGGTTCCCGGAGAGCGAGCCGATCCTGCCGCATGAGTTGCTGGCCATGCAGTGCGACATCCTGGTGCCCGCGGCGCTCGAAAATGCGATCACAGCGGAGAATGCAATCGCAGTGCGCGCGCGCATTGTTGCCGAAGCAGCCAATGGTCCGGTCACTCCGGCGGCGGATAGAATCCTCGAGAGCAAGGGCATCTTTGTGATCCCGGATATTCTGTGCAACGCGGGCGGCGTCACCGTGTCGTACTTCGAGTGGGTGCAGGACGAGCAGCACCTGTTCTGGGAGGCGCAGGATATTTACAAGCGCCTCGATCACGTAATGAAGACGGCCTTCCGCGATGTGCTGAAGATTCATCTGGAGCGGAATGTGCCGATGCGGATTGCCGCCAACATTCTTGGCATTGGCCGCGTGGCCGAAGCCGTGCAGATTCGCGGCATCTATCCGTAAATTGCAGTATCACTTTGCGTCCCGCACCCCGACCCTTGCTCCGCTGCGCAGATGCGCGGAGTTCGGGTGGGGGTGCGCATATAGCGGAAAGAACACGGGCAATTAACGTTGGACTGGTTTTTTTATCAATTTGAATGATGGATAAAACACTTCGCGATGATCTTTCAACGCCGATTCATACGCGTGACGTCGTTGGCGGGCCTGTTGTTTATGGCTCCCACAGGGCCGATTCTTCACGCGCAGGAGACGCACTTCCGATCGCAGTTCTGGAGATCGAAGGCGAAGGTCATCATACCATTTGAGTATTTCCGAAACCAGATCGTAGTTAAGCTGTCGCTGAACGACGGTCCGCCTGCGAACTTTCTCGTCGATAGCGGGAGCGATCATACGCTGTTGAGCCAGAGAGCGGTAGAAACCGCACACCTGAAAACGAATGCGGTGAAAGGGGAAGTCAATTCACTGGCGGGCCGGTGTCATCTCAATCTAACTGTTGGGGGCGTCCATATCAGAGCGGGGAAGAATGAACTTGTCCATGGCAGCATGCCGGTCATCGATTTGACCGCGTGGGAGACGGAACTTGGCATCCCGCTGGAGGGTATCATTGGATTCGATTACATAAGGCAGTTCCCCATACTCGTGGGTTATTCGGCAAAGACAATCACGATTTTTGCAGACAAGAAGCTGCAATATCACGGCAACGGCGAGTGGGTTGTCGTCGAACGTGGGGAGAAACCGGGCGACTCGCCCGATCTGCCTGTGATCGTGGCAAACCTGAAGCTGCCTGACGGTTCGTTCGCCGCAGCGAGACTTACGATCGATACCGGTTCCGATGGCGCGTTAGCCCTGCACGGTCCGTTTGTTCACTTGCACCCCGCAGTGCTGATCAGGACGAAAGCGGACCTGTCAGTTCAGCCAATTCTTTCTGCGGCCTTTTGCGGTGAGTACGAACAGCAACTGGGCAAGGTTGCCGCCATTCAATTAGGCGAATTGAGGTTTTCCGACCCAGGAACGGTATATGCGACGGATCCGGTGGGAATATCGGCCAGCGACGAGACAGACGGCGAGCTTGGCAACAAGTTACTCTCGCAGTTCCGCCTCTTCTTCGACATTCCCCGTAATCTGATTGTGCTTGAACCGAATTGATCGCGCCACCGCTACCGCCCGGTTTTGAGTCTGGGTGAGAAACCATGCACTGCCTGCATATACAATCCAATTGGATTAGAGCAGCGATCGCGCTCGTTCATTTTCATCGAATGTTCATCTAGACGAAATTCAATCAAGTCAGAGGTCTTTCCCTGATGCCGGCGAAACTTCTTTCCGCAGCAATTGTTGCAACGGCCTGTTTTTGTGCCTCCATTCTTCCCGCACAGAACATCAATCTGCCTTCAAGTAAAGAATTGACCGGCGATGAGCCCGGGCATCCCCAGCGCCTCAACAGCCTGCCCATCTCCATGACCATCTCACCCGACGGCCGCTACGTGGTCACGGTGAACGCCGGCTATGGAACGTACGAGTCGCAGTACCAGCAATCGCTGGCGGTGCTGGACACGCAAGCGGGCACGATTGCGGATTTTCCCGACGCACGCACATTGGTGCGCGCCAAGCAGACGCTTTACTCGGGCATTGCCTTTAGCCGCGACGGCAGCCATATCTACGTCAGCATGGCCTCGCTCAACGACGCCAAAGGAGAAGCGCCGGGGGACACGGGGAGCGGAATCGCTGTATACAGTTTCAACGCGGGAAAGATTGCGCCGGAGCGTTTGATTCATTTGCCGATGGTGCAGCTTGCGAACGGGCGGATGACTCGGCTTCCCGCCGGAAGGCCGAGCGACGAGGGCATTCCATATCCGGCAGCGATTGCGGTTTTGGGCGAAGCCGGTCACGAGAGGCTCCTGGTTGCCGAAAATCTGACCGACGATGTGGTGCTGCTCGACCTTGCGTCGGGCGCAATCGAAAAGCGATTTGATCTGTCTGAAAGCGACGCGGTGCCTTCAACGTATCCCATTGCGCTGGCCGTGACGAAGGATGAGAAGCGCGCATTCGTCGCGCTTTGGAACGCATCGGAGATTGCAGAGCTTAATTTGGCGGCCGGCACAGTGGGCCGCAAGCTGCCGCTGCTCAAGCCGACGAGCCAGGTTGCGCCGGGGACGCATCCTTGCGCGTTTGCTTTCTCGCCGGACCAAAAGACACTCTACGTGGCGCTGGCCAATCGCGATGCAGTTGCGGCTGTGAATGTGGGAGTGGGGCAGTTCGCCGTTAAGGGCTACTTTGACACGCGCCTGCCAGGCCAGAGCTACTTCGGCGCCGAGCCTGATGCGCTCGCTGTGAACGCCAATGGGAGCCGGCTTTATGTGGCGAACATGGCCACCGATGCGGTTGCTGTAATGGACACGAAGAAGCTCACACCGAAGGTTTCGAAGACGGGCATGGTTGAGCCGGACGGATTTGTGCCGACGGAATGGATGCCGATTTCCATGGCGTTCGTTGCGGCCCCAGCGGGCGGGCGGCTCTATCTCGCCACTGCGAAAGGGAAGGGAACCGGGCCGAACGACTTTCCGCAGCCCCGGGTAGAAAGCGCGCCGGGCATGAACGCAAGGCCGAATGCCTACATCGCGTCGCTGTTGCATGGTTCGCTGGCGGCGATCGATGAGAGCGAGATTGCGAGCAACCTGCACGATTGGACGGAGACTGTGCTTGCTTCCAATCGCATGAAGGCCGCGCAGCAGCAGATCACGTTTGCCGGTGGTGCGCCCGGCCGCGACAATAGCCGGATCAAGCACGTGGTTTACATCATCAAGGAGAACCGAACTTACGATCAGATCCTCGGCGACCTTGAGCAAAATGGGAAACCAGTAGGCAACGGCGATGCCAAGTGGGCAATGTATGGCAACGCCGTCACGCCGAACGAACATAAACTCGCGCTGCAGTTCGGTGTGCTCGACAACTTCTACGACTCGGGCGAGGTTTCGGGCGACGGCCACGTGTGGTCAAACGCGGCGATTGGCACGGATTATCTCGAAAAGACATGGCAGCAAAGTTATCGCGGCTCCGAGCGTTCCTACGACTATGAGGGAGTGGTGGCCGAGGGCTATCCGCTGCTGCAAAAGATCCCCGATGTGAATGAGCCGGCCAGCGGATATTTGTGGGGCGACCTGGCTGCTCATGGCAAGACGTACTACCACTTTGCCGAGTTCATCTCCTCGATATTCTGCGGCCAAGGTTCGGTTGCGGACCCCACGCTCGGCCCGATGCTGGCGGGGCCGAAATGTGCGCGCAAAGCGATTGCGCCCGGCGAGCCGCTGCCTGCCGAGTGGGGCGGCGAGGCGAACAAATGGCCGTGGCCCATTCCGGTTCTCGCCGCGAACATCGCCACTAAGCCCGAGCTCGTAGGCCACTTCGCGCCAGAGTCGCCTGACTTCAACCTGATGGTTCCGGATCAGATCAGGGTCGACATCTTTCTGCGTCACCTGAAGAAGTGGGTTGCCGATCGCGAACAGGGCAAGGACACGATGCCTAACTTTGTGATGTTGCGTCTGCCCAACGATCACACTGCGGGGACGCGGCCCGGCGGACCTTCGCCCAAGTCTTCAGTGGCCGATAACGATCTTGCGGTCGGGCGCGCGGTGGAGGCGATCTCGCATTCGCCGTACTGGGACGATACAGCCTTCTTTGTGCTGGAAGACGATGCACAGGCTGGCGCAGATCACGTGGATGCGCACCGCAGCATTGCGCTGGTGATCAGCAAGTATTCGCCGCGCGGGATGGATGGTGGACCTTTTGTCGACAGTCAGTTCTACTCCACCGTGAGCGTGGTTCGCACCATGGAGGCGCTGCTGGGCCTGCCGCCGATGAACAACAACGACGCATTTTGCTCGATGATTTCGTCTCTGTTCACTGGGCCGGGCGATCAGCCGCCTTATACGGCGGACTACTCCAATCGCGACAACGGGCTGATCTATACCGCGAATTCCCGAAACGCTGTAGGCGCACGAGCGAGCATCAAGATGGATTTCAGTCACGCCGATCGTGCTCCCACGGAAAAACTCAACGTGATTCTATGGAAAGACGCCATGGGCAATGCGCCGGTTCCGGCGATGCTGAAAGCGCATGTGAAGAATGCCGCCAAGGATGACGACGATTAGGGCGTGAACGTCTTTCGGGTACGAACGTTCGTGAAAAGTGGGAATCGCAATTTTACGCAAGCATTAACAGTCCTGGAGCACACTTCGATGGCAAAGCACTGCACCATCGTTTTTTGTGTCGCCGTGTTCGCTCTAGCCTGCAGCAGCTTTTCTCCGTATGAAGCGCAAGCGCAACGCCCCGAATCCAAAACACCGCAGTTCGAGGTGACCTCGGTCAAGCAAAATGTTTCGCAGAGCACTCCATCAAACATCACCACTTCAATTCCAGACCGGTTCGTAGCGACGAACGTACCTGTGCGCTTTCTCATCCTGGATGCATATGAGCTACTCGATCACCAGCTTGTCGGCGCTCCTGACTGGACACTTGATAGGTCCTTCGACGTTGTCGGTACATATCCCGGGGAGCGGCAGCCGTCAGCCCATGAGATCCACCTGATGCTACAGCATTTGCTGGCTGATCGATTTGACTTGAAGGTCCACCGCGAGTACCGTGAGCTTCCGGCGTATGACCTTGTGGTCGCGAGGAAGGACGGACGGCTGGGCCAGCGGATTCACAAGTCCGACATGAATTGCGCAACTTGGATTGCAGATGGCCGCCCGAAAACAACTGCTGGACCTTCCAGCCCCGTGTCGCCTTCAGGAGAACGGCCTGTGTGCGCCACGATCGCCACGCGGAAATGGCTGACAGGCGGAGCAAGGACTATGCAGGACCTCGCCGCATCGTTGCAAAGCATGCTGGGTAGACCAGTAGTGGACAGCACCGGGCTGACGGGGTCATATGACATCGATCTTCAATGGGCGGCGATGGATTTGCATGCGGATGAAGTCGCAAGCGCGACATCGGACGAAGGACCATCGCTCTTTACGGCACTGCAAGAGCAACTTGGGCTGAAGCTCGTGTCCCGCAGGGAAAAATTCGAGGTTGTCGCAGTTGACCATATCGATCTTCCAAGTCCGAACTGAGTGGCCCTGGACGGTGGTCATCCAGTCCAACACGAAATTCAAGCTCGGGAATACGAGAGCGGCTGAGCTGAGACTTTCCGAAGTGCTAGCGAAGTTACTTTTTTTGGTGACGATGGAAAGGTTCACCGAACTGAATCACTGCGCTCCCGCGCGTCTCGGCGAATCCGGGTGGTAAGATTGCTCACGGATTTGTGCGCAGCGCACGGGAGCGAATGCCGATGAGCAAGCTTGCTCGATTTGGGAAATTGTCTTCTCTGGCTTTGAAGTTGATTGCGGTTTCAGCGTGTGTGATCGGCGTCGGGTCCTTGCATGGCCAGCAGCCTACCAAGCTCACGATTCACTGGGACAAGGTTACGGTCGTTTCAAAGACCACGCCGACACTGCAAGTGGTGGTGAATCCGCCCCTCCGTCCTGGCGAGCCGCTAGGCCAGGCTGCCTACATGGCTGTGAAGGAGCTGGGCGCCGATTACGTCCGCTATGTGCCGTGGCTGCCCTACCCCAAGCTGGCCGTCGCCGAGCTCGAGCCGCCCACGCCGCAGACGACATCGTGGGATTTCCGCCTGATCGATCCCATGACGAAGGATTTTTTGGCTGCGACCGAAGGCCACCCGACGGTGATGAACTTCAGCACGACCCCTGCCTGGCTTTGGAAAACCGATAAGCCCGTGACGTATCCCGCCGATCCAAACCAAGTGGTCTGGAACTATACCCTGGGTACGGAACTGCGCGATCCCACAGGCAAGGAATTGGGTGATTATTACGCACGGCTGGTGAGCTGGTACACCGGCGGCGGCTTTACCGACGAAAACGGTGTGAGGCATGAATCCGGCTACCACTACAAGTTTCCCGTGTGGGAGGTTCTAAACGAGGGAGAACATGGAATGACGCCGGAGAATTATACGGCGCGCTACGACGCAATCGTAAGCGCAATTCACGCGGTCTCGCCGGAGACGAAATTCATGGGCTTGGCGCTGGGTTCTCCCAACAATCCCCACTATTTCGAGTACTTTCTGAATCAAGCGAACCACAAGCCGGGCATTCCGCTTGATTACATCTCGTACCACTTTTACGCGGTGCCGGCGAAGGAAGAGACGCTGGATAGCTGGCAGTACACCTTCTTCGATCAGGAAGCCGGATTCCTGAATACGGTGCGCTACGTCGAGGCGATTCGCAAGCGGCTTTCGCCCGAGACGAAGACCGATCTCGACGAGCTGGGCGTGATTTTGCCCACCGACAACAAGCCGGGCGACAATGTGCCGCCGCCGGCGGCCTACTGGAACCTGGCCGGCGCGCTCTATGCCAATCTGTTCATCGACCTCTCACGGCTCCAGATCGACATCCTCGGCGAGTCGCAGCTTATCGGCTATCCCACGCAATATCCCAGCGTGAGCATGATGGACTGGACGAAAAACCAGCCGAATGCGCGCTACTGGGTGCTGAAGCTCATCAAGGATTCGTTCCATCCCGGGGACCAACTGGTGGAGACATCTGTGGATTCGAGGGACGTGGCGGCGCAGGCATTTGTGGTACCCGCCGGCCGCAGGCTTTTGCTCGCAAACAAGAGGAACCGCGAGATCGCGGTTTCCCTGCCGGATGCAGACAAGGCCACAGCACTGACAGTGGATGAAGAAACCGGCGATGGCCCCGCGCGAAGCGTGAAGATCGCCGGGGGCAGCATCACCCTCGAGCCGTTCGCCGTAACCGTTGTAAGTTGGTAGGCTCTCCGGAGAGGATAAAGACGAATGAGCCAGGAACGTTCACTCCGGGTTGGCCTTTGCGGCATCGGACTCGACGCTTATTGGAGCCAGTTTGCGGGCCTTGAAAACCGGCTCAAAGGCTACGTGGCACGCGTCGCGTCGCGACTCCAGCGGCCTGGCGTTGAAGTCGTCAATCTTGGCCTTATCGACACGCCCGCCCGCTCCCGCGACGCCGGCCACCAGTGCCGCCGCGAAGACATCGACGTGCTGTTTCTCTACGTCACCACCTATGCGCTGTCGAACACCGTGCTGCCCGTGGTGCAGCGCGCAGGCGTGCCGGTGGTTGTGCTCAATCTTCAACCCGAGGCGGCGATCGACTACATGTCGTTCAACAAGCTCGCGGACCGGACGGCGATGACCGGCGAGTGGCTGGCATTTTGCTCGGCATGCCCCGTTCCCGAGATCGCGAACCTCTTTGCCCGCGCACGCATTCCGTTCCACCAGGTGACGGGAGTGCTGGACGAAGCCGATACGTGGCAGGAGATTGAGGAGTGGCTGTCTGCCGCGCGTGTGCGGTCGGCGCTCGAAGAAGCGCGGCTCGGTTTGATGGGGCACTATTACAGCGGCATGCTCGACATCATGACCGATGTGACTCTGGTTTCAATCGCGTTTGGAACCCATGCCGAGCTGCTCGAAGTAGACGAGCTGAGCGCGCTTTGCGGCGAGGTGAGCGATGCCGATGTTGCGCGCCGCGTCAAAGAATTTCAAGCAGCTTTCGACGTGCAGCCTGATTGCCCAGCGGAAGAGCTGCGGCGCGCCGCTCGCACTTCGGTTGCTCTCGACGAGTTTGCTGCGCGGCACGCGCTGGACCTGATGGCCTACTACCACAAGGGATCGGGCAATGCGGCGAACGAAGACACGATGAGCTCCATCATCCTGGGCACGTCACTGCTTACGGCGCGGCATATTCCGGTAGCCGGCGAGTACGAAGTAAAGAACGCGATGGCGATGAAGATCATGGATCTGCTGGGCGCGGGCGGCTCATTTACCGAGTACTACGCAATGGATTTCAACGACGACCTGGTGCTGATGGGACACGACGGTCCTGGCCACATCGCGATCGCCGAAGGCAAAACCAAAGTGCGGCCCCTGAAGGTGTATCACGGCAAAGTAGGACGCGGTTTGTCGGTTGAGATGAGCGTGAAGTATGGCCCTGTGACACTGCTCTCGGTTGTTGAAGATGCGGTGTCGCGATTCAAACTGCTGGTTGCGGAAGGCGAGTCGATGGCCGGGGAGATTCTTGAGATCGGCAACACGAATAGCCGTTACCGCTTTCCGCTGGGTGCGCGCGGATTTGTTGAGGCCTGGAATGCGCAGGGCCCGGCGCATCATTGCGCAGTGGGCGTGGGTCACGTTGCGGCTACGCTGCGCAAGGTTGCAGCGCTAATGGGCATTGGATTCCACCAGGTTTGCTGAAGATGGCCTACGCGCTGCGGCCTCAATCAAAGATCAGGGACGATGCTGGCTCATGTGGCAGTCTTTGCGTCCGGCCGTTATCCTGTCAAAGGTAAATTCGCGTTCAGGGAGTCTTCCCCATGCCTCAATCAGTCGCTCTTCCGGGTATTGAGTTTCTAGCGCCCGTGAATGAAAGCCAGGCCGCAATTCTTACGCCGGAGGCTGTCGCTTTCATTGTGGATCTGCATCGAACCTTTAACGCGCGCCGAAGGGCGTTGCTCGACGCCCGCCATGAGCGGCAGAGAAAGCTGGACGCCGGCGCAAAGCCGGACTTTCTTATGGAGACGAAGGAGATCCGCGAGTCCGCGTGGACCGTAGCGCCGCTGCCGAAAGATATTCTGGACCGCCGCGTGGAGATTACCGGTCCCGTAGACCGCAAGATGATCATCAACGCGCTCAACTCCGGCGCCAAGGTTTTCATGGCAGACTTTGAAGATTCGAGCACGCCGACGTGGAACAACCTGATCGATGGCCACATCAATTTACGCGATGCGATTCGGCGCACCGTTACGTATTCCGATCCGGGCACGGGAAAACAGTACAAGCTGAATGACCGCGTGGCCGTGCTGTTTGTGCGCCCGCGCGGATGGCATCTCGAGGAGCGTCATGTGAAGGTCGACGGCGAGGCAATGTCGGGATCGATCTTCGACTTCGGGCTCTACTTTTTCCACAATGCAAAAGAGCTGCTGGCGCGGGGCAGTGGACCGTATTTCTACCTGCCCAAGATGGAAAGCCACCTGGAAGCGCGGCTTTGGAACGATATTTTTCTGCGCGCACAGGAGAAGATTGGGCTGCCCAAAGGCTCCATCAAGGCTACAGTGCTTATCGAAACCATTCTGGCTACATTTGAGATGGATGAGATTCTCTACGAGCTGCGCGAGCACTCTGCTGGGTTGAACTGCGGACGCTGGGATTACATTTTCAGCTTCATCAAGAAGTTCTCCAACGATCCGCACGCCGTGTTGCCCGACCGCGCCCAGGTAACCATGACCACGCACTTCATGCGGAGCTACTCCAAGCTGGCCATCAAGACTTGCCACAAGCGCAACGTGCATGCCATGGGCGGCATGTCGGCGTATATCCCCGTAAAAACCGACCCGGTGGCCAATGAAAAAGCCATCGCACAGGTGCAGGCTGATAAGGAACGCGAGGCTGGCGACGGGCACGATGGCACATGGGTCGCACATCCTGGGCTTGTGCCCGTGGCAATGGAGATCTTTGACCGCCTGATGCCACAGCCGAATCAAATCTCGAAGCAATTGCCCGATTACAACGCCACCGCCGCAGACCTGCTACAGGTTCCAGAGGGACAGATCACCGAAGCTGGACTGAAACAGAATGTGGCCGTCGGCCTGGGCTACCTGGAGGCGTGGCTGCGCGGTATCGGCTGCGTGCCGCTTTTCAACCTGATGGAAGACGCCGCCACCGCCGAAATCAGCCGCGCGCAACTCTGGCAGTGGGCGCACAACAATGTGAAGCTCAGCGATGGACGGACCGTGGACGTTCCGCTGGTTGAGAGCTTCATCGCAGCCGAGCTCGCGAAGCAGAAGACCGCCGCTGATGCTGTCCGCTATGCCTCCTACGAAAAGGCCGCGGACCTGATGCGCGAGCTGGTGCGGGCGCCGCAGTTCACCGAGTTTCTGACGCTGCCGGCTTATGAGCGCGTGCTCAAAGACGAGGGCCTGGCCGCGGCGTAGCGCCAATCCACCGCTCATTCGGGCGACAGCGCGACCAGACCCGGAGCGCTGGCTTTTATTTCCGCCGAGGGGGCCGGCTGGCGCAGTTGGCCCTTTGCCGCAAGCCAGGCTCGCCAGCCAACGGTTCACAGGATGGGATAAGCGGCGGAAAACTGCGCTTGAACGGCGCTTGGCGGCAGGGACTCCTTAGCCAAAACCGACCTCCAACTGGTAGCTTGGACTGGAAGGGTTTCTTTCCCGCGATGGCTTCCAGTCCCTACTTTTCATTGGCGGTTTTGTTTGTTGCGGCGCTTGGGTTTGGCCTGGCTCCGCTGGGGCTGGCCTGGCTATGGGCAAGGGTGTTTTCGCCGCCCAAGCCGAATCCGGTCAAGAATTCAATTTATGAGTGCGGGCTGGTGTCGAAGGGCGACGCATGGGTGCAGTTTCGCTCGGCCTATTACCTCTACGGAATCATCTTTCTCATCTTCGATGTGGAAGCAGTGTTTTTGCTGCCTTTTGCAGTGGCATTTACAGGGCTCAGCGCCTCAGCATGCATCGCCATGCTGGTGTTTGTACTTCTACTGATTGAAGGGCTGGCCTGGGCATGGGCCAAAGGCGTGTTGACGTGGGCGTGAAACGCAGAGAACAGAGCAGAGACGAGAGCTGAGAACAGAGAGCAAAGAACAGAGATTCGCTTGCGATTCGGCGAATGATGGAAAAAGTGAAACTACGAAGGATTGAGGCACGGGCTTGTACGTCCAGAGCGCCAGAAGAGTTGCCGGGATGAGGGAAGATTGGGTTCAGGTTGACCTCTGATCCCTGTTCTCTGATCGCTGCAACTCAGGAGCAAAGCGACAATGGCAGTCGACCAACAACTGAAGATTGAATTGGGCAAGCAGGGCATCTTCGTGACCACCATCGAGGAGCTTTATAACTGGGGCCGTCGCAGCTCAGTGTGGCCCATGCAGTTTGGCTTGGCGTGTTGCGCGATTGAGATGATCGCGACGACCATGGCGCGCTACGACATGGCGCGCTTTGGTGCCGAGGTCTTCAGGCCGTCGCCGCGGCAGGCCGATCTGATGATTGTCTCCGGCACGGTCACCAAGAAAATGGCGCCGCAGGTGGTGCGCCTCTACAACCAGATGGCCGAGCCGCGGTACGTGATCGCGATGGGCGCGTGCGCCATTTCAGGCGGACCATTCAAGCAGGGCTACAACGTACTCAAAGGCATCGACCGCTACATTCCGGTGGACGTGCACATTCCCGGTTGCCCACCGCGGCCGGAGGCGTTGCTGCAGGCCTTTATCACGTTGCAAAAGAAGATTGACGGCCAACACTTGACGGGCGAAGATCGCCCGCGGTTTCTCGATGCAGCGGCGCAGGGCGAGTTTCCCGTGCCCGATCAAGGCGAACACGATCTGGAGCCCACTTCAAACAAAGGTGTTTGGCCCGTGCCGATCACGATTCGGTGAAAGAGCAGGGAATAGGGAACAGGGAGTAGAAAAACAGGAACCGAGGAACATGGTTTGAAGGCGGTCGAGGAGATCAAGGCGGCAATTGAGGCGGCCGTGCCGGGCTCGGGGGTTGAGGTTGTGCACAACCCCAGTGTCAGCGCGCAACACTCGTTGCGTCTTGATCGCACTCACGCCGTCGCAGTGGCAACGTTTCTGCGCGACGATGCCGACATGGGCTTCGACTTCCTTTCTAACGTGACCGGAGTGGATTGGCCCAACAAAGAGATCGCGGAAAAAGTTAAAGTAACGCATCAGGTTGTGAAGACCGTCGACGGAGTCGAGCAAACAGTCGAAGAAACAGTCGATGAGACCCGCAAACGCATCGAGCCGGGCTGCCTTGAGGTCGTGTATCACCTCTATTCCGCCGCAAAAAAGCACGGGCCGCTGGTGCTCCGCATGCGGACGGTGAATCGGACCGACCAGGTGGAACTGCCTTCGCTCACGCCCATATGGCGGTCGGCCGAATTCCAGGAGCGCGAGGTCTTTGATCTTTACGGAATCGTCTTCACTGGCCATCCGGATCTGCGCCGGATTCTCATGTGGGATGGCTTCAAAGATTACCCCATGCGAAAGGATTACGTGGAGCCGGATGACTTTGAGTATGAGCCAACGCCGCACGATGACGTGCTGAAGCGGGCACAAGCGCATCGCGCCAGCGAACAACAAACAGCGGGCATCGAACGGGGAGCTGCCAACGCATGAGCGCTGTGGAGACCAAAGCGGAACGAGTGGAAGGCTGGAACCGGCCACCGGTGATTGCACCCGACGGTGAAGGCGAACTGCTCGAAGTCGCTATGGGGCCGCATCATCCGTCGACGCACGGCGTCTTCCGCATGGATGTGGCGCTTGACGGCGAGCGCGTGATTCGCCTGAAGCCGGTGTTCGGCTACCTGCATCGCAATCACGAGAAGATCGCCGAGGGAGTCGCGTACCTGGCGTCTATGCCGTACACCGATCGCCTGGATTATTTTTGCTCGCTCACCAACAACTGGGCTTACGCGCTCGCCGTGGAAAAGCTTGTGGGCCAGGAGGTTCCCGAGCGCGCGCAATACATTCGCGTGATTCTGGCCGAGCTAACGCGCGTTCAGAACCACGCTTCGTCGATCGGATTTCTGATTCAAGAGATGGGCGCCAGCGGCACACCCCTGATGTACGCCTTCAAGGAGCGGGAGAAGATTCTCGATCTCTTCGAATCGCTCACCGGTTCAAGAATGATGTGCAACTACATGCGCTTCGGCGGCTGCCGAGTGGATGTTTCGGCGCCGTGGCTCGACGCGACGCGCAAAGTGGTGGCAGGCTTGCCGCAATTTGTGGATGAATTTGAAGCGCTGCTGTCGTCGAATGAGATTCTGATGGCGCGCTGCCAGGGAGTTGGCATTCTGCGGCCGGAGCTTGCCGTGAATGCCGGGGTCAGCGGACCGATGTTGCGCGCGTCTGGTGTGAACTACGACATCCGCAAGGTGGATCACTACGGGATCTACGATCGCTTCAAGTTCCGCGTACCGCTCGGCGATCACGGCGACATCTACGACCGCTACATGGTGCGCGTGCTGGAAATGCGCGAGTCGATCAAGATTCTGGAGCAGGCACTGAAAGACGTTCCCGGCGGGCCGATCATGGACCCAAAGGCGAAGATTCGCGGCTTCAGGCCCAAGGCGGGCGAGGCTTACGGCCGTATCGAGGCGCCGAAGGGAGAGCTTGGTTTTTATCTCATCAGCGACGGCGGGCCGAACCCTTATCGCTATCGGGTGAGGCCGCCGAGCCTGATCAACCTGACGATCCTTGAGGACATGTGCCTGGGGCACAACGTGGCCGATGTGGTGCTGATCTTCGGCAGCGTGGATATTGTGTTGGGGGAAGTGGATCGGTGAGACAGCAATCACCTTACAGCGGACAGCCCAACGCTTGCGCCCGAACGGAGCAATGGCTTTGCTGTTTTCTATTGGCTTCTGGAGGTTTTCTTGCTCGGTGAAGGAATCCTGAAAGGGATGGCGGAGACAGCGCGGAATTTCTTTGGCAGCTATGTGTCCAAAGAACGCCTGACGACGGTTGAGTATCCCGAGCAGCGGATACCGACTGCGGAGAACGCGCGCGTGTTTCCCTTTCTGGTTTACGACGGCTCCGACTGGGAGGCCGGCATGCGCTGCGTGGCCTGCCAGATCTGCGAAAAAGAGTGCCCGCCCAAGTGCATCTACATTGACAAGAGCAAAGACAAGAAGCCGGACTATGTGGGCAAGCCACAGTTTTATCCCGCGCGCTTCGACATTGATATTTCCGTCTGCATGAGCTGCCAGATCTGCGTTGAAGTTTGCCCGTTTGAAGCCATTAAAATGGATACGCAATTTGAGCTGGCCACCGACGACCGCTTCGGCGGACTTCTGCTCGACCGCCATGAACTGGCCAAATCGAATGAATACTACCACTCGATTCACCCGACCGAAGCCAGCGAAGTGGATGCGCGCCTGAACGAAGAAAAAGTGAAGGCCGAAGCCAAGGCAAAGGCCGCGGCAGAGGCTGCGGCAGCCAAGGCGTCTGCTGCGCCCAAGCCCGCTCAACAAGCAGAAGGAGGAGACTAGCAAGTGCCGGCAAGACCCTTCTTCGCGAATCTCGACCAGATCTTCATCCTCCTACGCGATTGGATCGTGGGATTTCTGCCTGCCGCGCTGCGACCTGCTGCGGGCGTGGTGCTCGCCGTTATCGCTATCGTGTGCGTTTTTCCGGGCCTATTCGCGCTCACCACGGTCTTTGAGCGCAAGGGACTGGGCCGTATCCAAAACCGGCTCGGTCCCAATCGCGTAGGCCCTTACGGCTTGTTTCAGCCGGTAGCGGACGGCATCAAGTCCCTGACCAAGGAAGACGTCGTCCCGTTTAGCGCGAACGCAGTCGTGCATTTTCTCGCGCCGCTGGTGCTGGTAGTCACGGTCTTCATGGGCTTCGCCGTGTTGCCCATGGGCCGCCACATGGTGCTGGTGGATATGGATGCCGGCCTGCTGTTCTTCTTCGCCATGGGCGCGGCGACGGAGCTTTCAGTCTTCATGGCAGGCTGGTCGAGCCGCAACAAGTACTCGCTCCTGGGCGCCATGCGCGCTGTGGCGCAGATGATCAGCTACGAGGTGGTGCTGCTGCTTTCAGGCGTCTCAGTAGTGATGATCTCGGGCTCTCTCTCGCTGCCGAGGATCGTCGCGGCGCAGAACCAATACTCGGGCGGCTTTCCGCACTGGTACATCTTCACGCCGTGGGGCCTGGCTGCGTTTGTGATGTACGCGATTGCCGCCACGGCTGAGACCAACCGCTCGCCCTTCGATCTGCCGGAAGGTGAATCGGAGCTTGTGGCCGGCTACCACACGGAATATTCCGGCTTCAAGTTCGCGCTGTTCTTTCTCGGCGAATACCTGGCAATGTTCTCCATCTCCGGACTGGGCACCACGCTCTTTCTTGGCGGATGGTCGGCGCCCTTCTCGTTCCTCACCTGGGTTCCATCATGGATTTGGTTTTTCGGCAAGGTGATGTTGTCGATCTTCGTCTTCATTTGGATGCGCGGCACGCTGCCCCGCTTGCGCCAGGACCAGTTGATGAACTTCGCATGGAAGTTTGTTCTGCCTTTCACGCTACTCGATCTGATGGTCACCGCGCTGTGGCGCTTCATGGGAGAAGGCTGGGCGCGCTGGGTGGTTTGCACCGTCATTCTCGTCGCGGCCTACCTGTTGATGGGCCGCCTGGGCATGCGCAAGGAGCGATTTGGCCCCAGGAGCTATCGCTATGCTGAGTAGGGGATGGAACCAGTGAACCCCGTTTTCTATTTGCTTGCGGCACTCACGCTGACAGGGGGCCTCGCAGCCGTACTGCTCAAGCACCTGGTCCACTGCGCGCTTGCGACGACTGTGGCCTTCCTCGGCCTGGCGTTGCTCTTTTTGCAGCTTGATGCGCAGTTCGCTGGCTTTGCCCAGATCCTGGTTTACATCGGCGCAGTCGCGATTCTGATTGTGTTTGCCATCCTGCTCACGCGCGGCTCCGATTTGCCGAAGGATGGCGTCTTCAGCTCGACTTGGATCGTGGGCCTGGTGATTGCCGCGGGCGTTTTTGCTGTGCTGGGATGGGCTGTGCTGGAGAGCGTGCACGCCGTGCCGCAGCAAAACGCCGAGCCAGCTGTATCCGTGCACGACATTGGCAACGCGCTCATGGGCCGCTATGTGCTCCCGCTCGAAATCGTCGCCCTGCTGCTTACCGCGGCCACCATTGGCGCGGTGATCGTGGCCATGCACGAGAAAGAGAGAGTCAAGTGACGCCTTTGGCCACGCCGCTCGCCGGCTATCTTCTGGTCGCAGCTTTGCTCTTTGCCATCGGGCTCGCCGGTGCGCTGGTACGGCGTAATGCCATTCTTGTGCTCATCGGCATTGAACTGATGCTGAACGCAGCCAACCTGAATCTGATTGCATTCTGGCGTTACGGGCCGCACCCCGAAGCACTCACCGGCATGATGTTCGCCATCTTCTCCATCGCCGTGGCTGCGGCCGAGGCCGCCGTAGGCCTGGGCCTCGTGATTTCGATTCATCGCCACACCAACAGCACCGATGTCGACAAGATGAACAGGATGAAGGGGTGAGAGTTTGATTCAGGAATCAACCGCATTCACTCCGCAATTCGCTGCCTCGGCGATCACGAGGATCCTGTGGCTCATCCCAGCAGTGCCGATTGTGGCGTCGGGCCTGATCGCATTGCTGAAGCAGCCCATGCGCAAGCCCGCGGCCGCGCTGGCCATCGGCTCGCTGAGCTTCTCGCTGCTGTTATCGCTCGTGGCCTTCGGGCATGTCCTCAGCGGATGGGCGCATGACGCGGTCGTGCGCGAATTCGTCAACTTCGAGTGGCTCCGTTTCGGTTCTTCCAGCGTCGAGCTTGGCTGGGTGCTCGATCCGCTGGCCGCCATCATGCTGGTGATGGTCAGCTTCGTCGGTCTGCTCATCTTTATCTACTCCGTAGGCTACATGGCCCACGACGAGAACTTCACGCGCTTTTTCTGCTTCCTCTCACTTTTTGCGGGAGCCATGCTCGGCGTCGTGGTCTCCAACAGCATTCTGCTGCTATTTATGTTCTGGGAGCTGGTCGGCCTTACGTCGTATCTGCTGATCGGCTTCTGGTATCAAAAGCCTTCGGCCGCGGCGGCAGCCAAGAAAGCGTTCATCACTACGCGCGTCGGCGACGTTTTCTTCCTGCTCGGAATCGTCTGGCTTTTTTCGCAGACCGGCACGCTGCTCTTTTACAACCACGGTGTCGGCTCACTTGAGGGCCTGCCGCTAGCCAATTTGCTCTCGCAGCATGCGGCATTCGGACTCAGCGCCGCCGGAGCCATCGGGCTGCTTATCTTCGCGGGCGCAGCGGGCAAGAGCGGCCAGCTCCCGCTGCACGTTTGGCTGCCCGACGCGATGGAAGGTCCCACGCCGGTCTCGGCGTTGATTCACGCCGCCACCATGGTTGCTGCCGGTGTTTTCCTCATCGCGCGTGTCTATCCGCTCATGCAAATTGGCGCGTTGACCGGAGGAACCACGGCCGCCCTTACCGTTGTCACCTGGGTCGGAGCGGCCACTGCGGTCTTCGCGGCGCTCATCGCGATTGCGCAAAACGACATCAAGCGCATTCTTGCTTACTCCACAATTTCGCAGCTCGGCTACATGATGGCCGGCCTCGGCATGGGCGGCGTTGCCGTGGGAATGTTCCATCTGATTACGCACGCGTTCTTCAAGGCGCTGCTGTTCCTCGGCGCAGGCTCCGTGATTCACGGTTGCCACGAGGAGCAGGACATCCGCCGCATGGGCGGCCTCAGGGTCGATATGCCGCTCACGTTTGCAACGTATGCCATCGGCATGTTGGCGCTTTGCGGATTCCCGATCTTTTTCTCCGGGTTCTGGTCGAAAGACGGCATCCTTGAAGCAGCGCAGCATTGGGAGATATCGAAGGGGCCATTTGTTCTGCTGGTATTCGGCGCGCTGCTTACGGCGTTCTATATGACTCGGCAGGTGTGCTACGTCTTTCTGCGGCTACTGGCGCGGCCATGGCGAGGCGCACGAGAGTCCTGCAGTAATGACAGTGCCGCTTGCTATCCTGGCGTTTTTTGCTTTAATGCTGGGCTTGATCGGAACACCGGCTTGGCCGTGGTTCCACGCGTTTCTTGAGGGCCGTAGCGCGCCTTTCAGCTGGCACGGATTCGCCGAACCGGGTCTTGGCTTGCTGATGCTCTCTTCGTCGCTGGTTGTCTTTCTCGGACTTGGCCTCGGCTGGAGGCTCTACGGCAACAAGTCGCCGAAGCCAGAAGAGCCGGACGCTCTCGAAAAATCTGCGCCCTGGCTGTGGGCGCCGCTGCGCGATCGGCTCTACGTGGATGAGCTCTACGGCGTGACCGTGATCGCCTTTTACGCGTGGTGGGCGCGCGTAGCCGACTGGTTCGACCGCCGCGTGTGGGGCGGAATCGTAGCGGTGTCGCATGGCTCTTCGGTCTGTGGGCGCAGTTCAATCGCCTGCTCGACGTGTACTGGGTTGACGGCGGCTTCGACAAAACCTGCGAGGAGCTTTCGAATGGCGGCGGTCTGCTGGCGCGCGTGGAGAGCGGCCGCGTGCAGAATTACCTGCGCATTCTGGCCGTTGCCGTTGTGGCGCTGGCCGCAATTCTGCTTTGGAGCAGCCGGCCATGAACGAAATGACGACTGGATTCCCGATCCTGACGCTCCTCACTGTGCTGCCGCTCATCGGCGCGGCCATTGCGCTCTTCTCCGGCCGCCATGCGCGCGGCGTGGCGCTGCTCACCACGCTGGCTTCAGTCTTGTGTTCGCTCTGGTCATCTGGACGCGCTTGCCCGCCGACGGAAGCATCGGCCTCGTGGAGCTGCACCCATGGGCGCCCTCGCTCGGCATCGAGTATCACCTCGGCGTCGATGGACTCGGCGCGCTGATGCTCGTGCTCTCGGCCATCGTCACGCTCATGTCGGTTGACGCGGCGCATCGCGTGCACCACATGCCCGGCCTCTTCTTACGGCCTTGTGCTCATGCTCGAAGCGGGCCTCTTCGGCTCCTTCACCGCGCTCAATTTCTTCCACTGGTTTTTGTTCTGGGAGCTGAGCCTCATCCCCGCATTCTTCCTCATCAAGTTGTGGGGCGGCCCGAGGCGCGGTCCGGCGGCGACGCAGTTCTTCATCTACACCATGGCCGGCTCGGTGGCGCTGCTGCTTTCGTTCCTCGCGATCTTTCTCTCGCACCGGCATCATGGACTTTGGGCATGCTTGCCGCGATGGCCGCAGACCGGCGCGCTGGCGCAGATGGTAACGGCGCACCTTGGGCCGGTGATGCCGTGGCTCGCCATCGGCGTGCTCGCCGGGTTTCGCGGTCAAAGTGCCGCTGATGCCCTTCCACACCTGGCTGCCCGCCGCATATGCTGAGGCGCCTTCGCCGGTCACCATGCTGCTCACCGGCGCCATGTCGAAGATGGGCGTCTACGGCCTGCTGCGCATCGCGCATCCCGCTCTTCGGCCCGCAGATCGCCGCAATGCGCACGCCGCTGCTGGTTCTCGCCGTCGCCACCGTCGTGATGGGCGCGTGGGCCGCCGCCGCGCAAAAGGATTTGAAGCGCGTCTTCGCCTACTCCTCGGTGAATCACCTCGGCTACTGCCTGCTCGGCATCTTCGCGCTGGCAATTCCGGCATCCGGCGCAGCGCACAGGCCAGCCAGGCCGCCGCGCTCAACGGCGTCATCCTGCAGATGTTCAACCACGGCATCACCGCGGCCGCGATCTTCTGGTTCATCGCCATGATTCAGTTCCGCTACCGGCGGCCTGCGCGGCATCAACGATTTCGGCGGCCTGCGCAAGCCCGCGCCGGTCTTTGCCGGGCTCATGGGCATCGCGCTCTTTTGCTCGCTCGGCCTGCCGGGCCTCAACGGCTTTGTCGGCGAGTTCCTTATCTTCCGCGGCGTCTTTCCGCTTTCGTGGGTCTCGGCAACGGTCTCGGTTCTCGGCCTGCTCGTCACCGCGGTCGTGATTCTCACCGTGATTCAAAAAGTTTTCAACGGCCCCGTGCCGGAGCACTGGGCCAAATTTCCCGATCTGCATCACAGCGAGCGCATGGCGCTGGCGCCCGTGATCGGCCTCATGTTTCTGATCGGCCTTGTGCCCCGGATTATTTTGGACACCGTGAATCCGACGGTCGTTAACCTGCTGGCGCACTGGAGATTCTGAGAGCGGTTCTCCCGTGCGCGTGACATTCTGGATGTTTTTGCAATGCGGGTTTTGCCTAGAGCAAAACCCACTTAACAGAATCGGCTCCGATTGAGTGTGACTGGAGAACCGCAGTAAATGTTGGCCTGGACGATCTACATCTCGTTTGCCGGTGCACTGGTTTCAGCGCTGCTGCCCAAGGGCAGGCCAGACCTGGCGCGCTGGTTTGCGCTCGCGGTGGCAACAGCCGGCCTGGTGATTGCAGTTGCAGGCTACGCTGCCGGTTTCGCTGAGGGCCGCATCGTGATTGTCGACACGCTCTGGGTGCCTTCGATGGGCATCCACTACCTGCTCGCTGCCGACGGCATCAGCCGCGTTCTTGTTCTGCTCACCGGCATTGCCGCCGTCGCCGGAGTTCTGTTCAGTTGGAACATCGATCTGCGCACCAACCAGTTCTTCGCCTTCTATCTCGCACTTATTGGCGGTGTTTACGGCGTTTTTCTCAGCTTCGATTTCTTCCTGCTGTTTGTCTTTTACGAAATCGCAATCGTTCCGAAATATTTCCTGATTTCCATCTGGGGCTCGACGCGGCGCGAGTACGGCGCCATGAAGCTGGCGTTGTACTCATTCGTCGGCTCGGCCATGGTGCTCATCGGCCTGCTGGCTGCGTATGCTACTTCCGGCGCCCACTCCACTGCGCTGATCGATCTGGCCCGCGCGGGTTTGCCGGTCAGCTTTCAGATGTGGTGCTTCCCGCTGGTCTTCGTCGGTTTCGCCATTCTTGCCGGCATGTGGCCCTTCCACACCTGGGCGCCCACCGGCCATGTTGCCGCGCCCACCGCTGCTTCGATGCTGCTTGCGGGCGTGGTCATGAAGCTTGGCGCTTACGGCTGCCTGCGCGTCGGCATCGGCTTATTCCCGCACGGGCTCGATCCCTGGGGATTCGCCTTTCTCGGTATCGGCTCATGGCGCGATGTCTTCGCGTGGCTCGCCGTGATTGGCATCGTTTACGGGGCACTGGTCGCTCTGGCGCAATCGGACTTCAAATTTGTCATCGGCTATTCCAGCGTGAGCCACATGGGCTTCGTGCTGCTCGGCCTGATGACGCTGAACCAGATCGGCGTTGACGGCGCGGTGCTCCAGATGTTCTCGCACGGCGTCATCGCGGGTCTGCTGTTCGCCATCGTGGGCCGCATCGTTTACGACCGCACGCACACGCGCCAGCTTGCGGAACTGGAAAAGATGCATCTCTCGCGGCGATTGCCGTTCGCAGCCTGGGCATTCGTCATTGCCGGCGTCGCGTCCATGGGATTGCCAGGCTTCTCCGGATTTGTGGCTGAGCTGCAGGTGCTGGTGGGCGCGTGGCGCGCCAACCCGTGGTGGACCGCGGTTTCCGGAATCGGCATTATCGTGGGCATCGCGTATATCTGGCGAGCCTTGCAGAAAGCCTTCTTCACCGACGCGTTGCCAACGCCACATGAGCTTGAGACGGAGCAGGGGCACAAGTTTACTGCGATCACATGGCCCGAGATCGCCGGTGTCGCGCTGCTTGGCTTCTCGACGCTGGTAGTCGGGCTTTATCCGCGCATTCTTCTCGATTCCATTGAGCCCGCTGTGAAGGCGCTGCTTGCGGGAGGGATGCGATGAACTACATGGATCTCTTCCGCGCCACGCTGCCTGAAACCGCTCTCGAAGTCACTGCGTTGCTGGTGCTGGTCGTCGATCTCGGATTTCTGCGCAAGGCTGCGCTAAAAACTCGCACGGCCGCGGCGGCCTTGCTCGGCGTCGCGGGTTGTGCCGCGGCCATATGGGCGGTTTCCATCGCGGGGCCATTCAGCGCTGGCGGTGATCTGCTCCTGGCCGCGGGTGGTTCGGCGGGCGTCGCGCAAGTTGCCATTCTCGTTCTTACCGCGCTGACGCTTCTGCTCCTGGTCGATTCCGAATTCACGCGCAATGCCGGCGAATATGTCGCTGTCGTTTTGATGGCCGCGGCGGGCGGAATGATCATCTCCGCAGCGCAGGATCTGCTCGTCATCTTCACCGGCCTCGAGCTTTTGAGCCTTGGTCTTTATATCCTCACCGCGTTCGCGAAGAAGTCCGGCAAGAGCGCTGAAGCGGCGATGAAGTACTACCTCTTCGGCGGCATGTCGGCAGCATTTTTGCTGTTTGGGTTTAGCTATCTCTACGGCCTGACAGGATCGACAAGTCTTCACGAGATTGCGTTCGCCGCAGCGGTGGGTCGCGCGGCCAGTGCCACGCCGCTGCTTTACGTTGCGTTGGTCATGATCGCTGTTGGCCTCGGCTTCAAGGCCGCCGCGGTGCCGTTTCATCTTTGGGCGCCGGACACATACGAAGGCGCGCCGGCTCCGGCCGCCGCCTTCATCGCATCTGTATCGAAGGTTGCCAGCTTTGCGCTGCTCATCGGCATCGGCACAGCGTTCTTGCACGTATTCGACAACGTGCACGGGGGCTTGGTCTTCGTCCGCTTCGGATTATTTCCCTCGCGGTATCTCGGTCTACAGGCGCCGTGGGAACTGATCCTGACCGTCCTCGCCGTAGCATCGATGATCTTCGGCAACCTGGCTGCGCTGGCGCAGTCGAGCGTTCGCCGCCTGCTTGCCTACTCCGCCATCGCACATGCGGGTTACATTCTGCTCGGGCTGGCCTTCTTTTCCTGGACAAACGTAAGCGCGCAGGCCGTGCTTTACTACATCGTCACCTATGGACTTACCACCATCGGCGCCTTCGGTGCGGTCGGAGCGGTGGAGCGTGCCACCGGCAGCGACAAGTTCGATGCCTTCCTCGGCCTGCAGAAGCGCAATCCGATACTGGCCGCGGTGATGCTTGTGCTCTTTCTCTCGCTTGCCGGCATTCCTCCGCTGGTTGGATTCTGGGCTAAGTTCAATCTCTTCGCCGCGGTCCTGCGCGTATCCGGCGGCGCCGTGCCGTTCACGCTCGTTGCGTTGGCCGTCGCATTCAGCGCCGTCTCGCTCTATTACTATTTGCAGGTACTCAAGCGCGTCTACGTGATGCGGGGGCCTGATGAATCGCCGATCGCAGCGCATCCGGTCACCATTGCGGTGCTGGTGGGGATTGCGGCCGCCGTCATCGTGCTTGGTTGCTTCCCGGCACTGCTGCAAGGATGGATTGCGAGCTTCTATCCGGCGATGTAGGTGCAGGCTTTCAGGTCTGCACGACAGCCGGCCAGGAGACCGGCGCTACATAAGGCACTCCGGCGCTTCACCCCACAAATATAAAAACCGCCCGGAACTTTCGCTCCGAGCGGCTTGCTGACTCGCTCTGTCGCACGTCGTTTCTGGTGCCTGGCGTCTAACTTCGCTAACACCGCCAACGCCGCTTGCTCCGCTGCTTTTTCAGTACTTCACAATCGCCGTGAATGAGTCCGGCTTAAGGCTTGCGCCGCCCACCAGCGCGCCGTCAATCTCTTCCTGGCCGATGAGCGCGGTCGCGTTGTCCGGCTTCACGCTGCCGCCGTAGAGGATGCGCATGGTGTTGGCCACGTTCGCACCGAGCAGCGTTGCCACTTCCGCGCGAATGATGCGATGCGCGTCGGCGGCGATCTCGGGTGTCGCTGTCTTACCGGTACCGATGGCCCACACCGGCTCGTAGGCAATCACGATCGGCACGGCAGCCTCGGGCGTGATGCCCGCAAACGCGCCGTTAATTTGCGTTTTCAGGACGCTTGCTGTCTTGCCGGCCTCGCGCTCCGCCAGCACCTCGCCGATGCAGACAATCGGCACGATGCCGTGTTTGAGCGCAGTGTGCAGCTTCTTGTTCACAATCTCGTCGGTCTCCGCAAAGTATTGCCGCCGCTCAGAGTGGCCAATGAGCGTGTACGTGCCACCCACAGCCATCAGTTGCCCGACTGAGGTCTCGCCCGTATAGGCGCCCTCCTCGGCAAAGTGGATATTCTGCGCGCCGACCAAAACATTTGACCCTTTGCAGGCCGGAACGACCGTGGGCAGCAGCACCGGTGAAGGGAAGAGGGCAATCTCATCGCGGGTGTGCCCTGCAACGAGCGGCAAAAAAGCATCAACAAACGCCTTGGCTTCAGCAGGCGTCTTGTACATCTTCCAATTGGCAGCAATCAGTGCTTTACGAGACATGTTTGTGGTTTCCTCAAGTCAATTTTAGGTGATCAAGTTCAGTGTGTCGGGTGACGGTGGGCACAGAGTGGAATGGGGCAGTCCCGCTTAAAAAAGAGCGGTTGCAGCTCGCACTATGAGCCCGCTCCGAGGGTCGCAGTCAAATCGTCCGGTACCGCACCTCTCAGAAATGCAGCCCGATGATCAGGATCGCCCAGATCCATCGAGAAATGACGCCAGACGCCATCCTGAAGCACTCCCATGTTCCAGGGTCCGGAAACCGAGTCGGAAAACTGCCAGATAATGTGGTAGCCACCCTCATTCGTGAACCCTTCTCCGTCGGCCTGAATGATCGCGTCTCCGCGCTCCCAAATTGCTGAGCGCAGCGCGTGGAGTGCATTACTGCCTTCCACTGTTTCCGAGCCTTGCAGGTGCTGAAACGAATAAATCGTCTTCACAGAGGCCAGGTAATCCTCAAGCCATTGGACGCCGCTTTTCGGCTTGCAATCCTGAATGTCTTCGATGAAGTCCGCAATCTCATCCTGGCCGATCGAGCCATCCATCACCGGATTGCGTTCGATGAGTGCGACCTCGACGTCATCATTTCCTGAGAGCAGGAGAGTGTCCCATTCCTCTTCGCTTGCTTCTTCGATTGTCAGCCGATACTCAGGGTGCTCCGCGCGAATCAACTGTGCGAGTTCATTGAAAGGAGGGAACTCTTCATCTTTCGACAGAACCCGCGTGTAGTAGCTCATGGTTTTAGCCCTTAGCTTTCAGTGTATTCATTGTGGCAGGGTCTAGCGAGATTACGAAGGATGACGATAAACTCTCAGGTACGGAAAAGAATATGGGAAAGCTAATGACGGCCACTGAGTTCAGGGCAAAATGTCTTGGACTGTTCGATTGGGTTGCAAAGACGGGCGAAACAATTGTCATTACAAAGAGGGGCAAACCGATAGCTTGCGTGGTGCCGATACCGTCGAATATTGAGCCGGACAAGTCGTCTGAGGCGGGCACTTCAGGGCGCGCGACGCGACGGTTTAGGCGTTGATCCCCCCACGCGCGTAGCACAAGGCTCACGAATTATCTACTGGAATAGCCGATCGATCTGAAAGATACCTGAGATCGGAAGGAGGCTGTATGGCTTTGCGCGTAGACCGTCCGCAAGTGACTGGTATTCCAGAATCAATCTTTTTAGCAATGGAAGACCTGAACAATCTGCCGAACGAATGGGAAGAGAGCTGGTTGGCTTCTTTGAAGGATGACCAGGCGAATGATGAATGGCTGCTCCGGCTTCTGGACCAAGATGGCCGGCGCGAATCCGCTACCCTCTACGGCCACCACGCAAATCAGGATAAGATCGAGTCTGTTTGTGCAAGTCTCATGGGACTTCGGCGCAAGTGGGGCAAATAGGGTTGATGCTTTTGAACCGCGTCATACTACCCTATTCAGCGGGGCTGTCGGATGAGACCGCGACAAAGTGCAAAAATCGCATCCGGCGCTTTTGCGTCGGATGCGATTTCCTTCTGGTCCCTGACCACCGATCACTGTTTGTCGGTCAGCGCTTCCACGCCCGGCAGCTTTTTGCCTTCAAGGAATTCGAGGCTCGCGCCGCCGCCGGTGGAAATGTGCGTAATCTGATCGGCTACGCCGGCTTGGTTGATCGCGCTCACGGAGTCGCCGCCGCCGATGATCGAGATCGCTATCCGATTTGCAGCCACGGCATGGGCAATTGCGTTCGTCCCCACGGCAAAGCGCGGAAACTCGAAGACGCCGGCCGGACCGTTCCACACAATGGTCTTTGCCGTCGAAACAATTTCCTCGATTGCCTTGATCGTCTTCGGGCCAATATCGAGGCCCTGCCAGTCGTCAGGAAAATCGATTGAGCAATCCCACACCTGGGTCTTGGCATCGGGCGCAAATTTGTCGGCCAAAATGTTGTCCACTGGCAGCAGAAGGTTGACGCCCTTGGCCTTCGCCTTTGCCAGCGCTTCTTTCGCCATGTCGATGCGATCTTCTTCAACAAGCGACTTGCCGGTCTTGACGCCCAGAGCGCGCTGAAAGGTGTAGGCCATGCCGCCCACGATCACCAGCGTGTCGACCTTGTCGAGCAGGTTCTGAATCACGTCGATTTTGCCGGAAATTTTGGAGCCGCCGAGGATGGCCACAAATGGCTTCTCGGGACTTTCAAGAGCTTTGCCGAGGTACGTAATCTCTTTCTCCATCAGCATGCCGGCTACAGCGGGCTTGAGGAAATGCGTGATGCCTTCAGTGGACGCGTGCGCGCGATGCGCCGAGCCGAACGCGTCGTTTACGTACACTTCGGCCAGGGAGGCCAGCGCCTTGCTGAAAGCTGGATCGTTGGCTTCTTCTTCCGGATGGAAGCGCAGGTTTTCGAGCAGCAGCACCTGGCCCGATTCAAGCTGCCGCGCCATCTCTTCGGCGATTTCGCCCTCGCAGTCCGGTGAAAAGGCAACATTGATGCTTTCGCCCAGTTTCTTGTCGAGCAGTTCACGCAGCCGCTTGACCACGGGCCGCAGTGAATACTTTGGATTGGGCTTTCCCTTGGGACGGCCCAGGTGCGAAGCCAGAATGACTTTGGCCCGGTGCCGCAGCGCATATTCAATGGTGGGCAACGTGGCCACTATGCGCGTGTCATCGGTGATGGTCGAGCCATCTTCAGTGAGCGGGACGTTGAAATCGACGCGGATAAATGTCCGCTTATTGGTCAGATCGATGTCGGTAATCGAGAGCTTGGCCATGGTTTTGCCTTCCTTGAAAGTCAGTGAACAGTGAACAGTGGGCAGTGGACAGTGAATCGTTGTTCACGCGGTCCAATGCAACATTGGAGTTTACTTGGACCTCGAAATGACGGCGTCCATCTCGATCTCAATACGCCACGCGGGGTTGAGCAGCTTCGCGACGACAACCATGGTCGCTGCGGGACGAACCTGCGCGAAAAATTCACCATGGACGCGGCCTACTGCTTCCCAATCTTCAACGTGGGTGAGAAACATGCGCGTGCGGACCACGTCGGCGAACGAGACCCCGGCTTCGGCCAAGGCTTTTTCGGCGATGACAAAAACGCGGCGGGTCTGTCCGGCTGCGTCTTCGTTGTCCGCGCCCACTGGCCCTGTCCCCGCCAGGTGTACCACGTTGCCCACGCGCACGGCGCGCGAGAAGCCGATGACGGGCTCGAAGGGTGATCCGCCGCTGATGTTGTGTCTGGCCATGTGCCTTATCGGTTTACGAGCGTGATCTCCAATTTCCGGAGCTGCACTTGGAACGCTGGATAGCCGTCCAGCGCACGATCGCCCTGCCGGATATGCCTCTTGTCATGCCAAATGGGTTTTCGCAGCACCGGATCGCCGATCTCGGTGTAGACTTCGAATCCATTTTGGGCAGCCGGCAGCACCTGGACTACGACGACCACGCAAGATCGAAGAACGCTTGAGTATCCGATCCGCTGCAAGAAAGGCCCATCGGGTTGAACATCGAAATCCTTTTCTCGAATGGTCCTCTTGCATTCGTTTGCCGTGGTCGGCGAATTCTGTGCTCCGAGCGAGATTTGGTTCGCACCGATAACTAAAGCAAGCGCAATGCTCCTGCGCATCGGTGCGAGCCGCAGCTCCACTTAGAGCCCTTTCTTCGCCAGGAAGCCGATAAGGTCGACAACGCGGTTGGAGTAGCCCCACTCGTTGTCGTACCAGCTCAGGACCTTGACGCTGTTGCCGACTACCTTGGTCAACGGAGCATCGACGATCGAGCTGCGCTTGTCGCCTTTGAAGTCGGAGCTGACCAGCAGGTTCGAGTCGACGCCCAGAATGCCCTTGAGTTCGCCCTTTGAGGCAGCGACAAAGGCGGCATTCAGAGCTTCGACGGTGGTTGGCTTCTCTGCGATGTAAGTCAAGTCGACGATGGAGACGTTCGGCGTGGGCACGCGGATGGCAAAGCCGTCCAGCTTGCCGGCGGTCTCGGGAATCACCAGCTTCAGGGCCTTGGCGGCGCCGGTCGAGCTGGGAATCATGTTCAGCGCGGCGGCACGGGCGCGGCGCAGGTCCTTGTGCGGGAAGTCGAGGATGACCTGATCGTTGGTGTAGCTGTGGATCGTGGTCATAATTCCGCTGATGAGGCCGGTGGTCTCAAGAACGACCTTTACGACAGGCGCCAGGCAGTTGGTGGTGCAACTGGCATTCGAAATAATGTTGTGCTTGGCCGGATCGTATTTGGTCTCGTTGACGCCGAGCACCAGTGTGATGTCTTCGTTGGTAGCGGGGGCGGAGATGATGACCTTCTTGACGGTGGTGCCCAGATGCGCCTTGGCCTTGGTGGCATCGGTAAAGTGGCCGGTGGACTCGACCACAATCTGCGCTCCCACGTCGGCCCAGGGCAGCTTGGCGGGGTCGCGCTCGGCCCACACCTTGATTTTTTTGCCGTCGACGGTGATGAAGTCGTCACCGGCGGAAATTTCATTTTTCAGGTTGCCCAGGATCGAGTCGTACTTGAGCAGATGAGCCAGCGTCGCCGGGCTGGTCAAGTCGTTCAGGGCGACAAAATCGATGTCGTTGTTGCCAAGCGCGGCCCGCAAAACATTGCGTCCAATGCGGCCAAAGCCGTTGATTCCAACCTTTACTGCCATGTTTCGTTTCTCCTTGTGATAAATAAGGCTGATGGTTTGAAAGCTCGAGTAGAGTGCGCCTGGAATGGCCCTCGAAGGCAATTCCACCAAACTCTTGATCGTATCATCCGGGGGGTGGTGGAAAATTGAAAGCGCCTTCGTCCTGCGCACACGATTCCCTACCGTTAGGATGGAGTTCCCATGTCGGGACTGTATGTGACGGAGTGCACAGAATTTGCAGCGCCCTTGCCGAGTGTGATATTCGGGAGGATGGAAAGGCTTTTAGCAAGGGTTCAAGCAGCATGAGAAGAAGGTCAAGACGCGGTCCGAATACTTCGGAATCCACAGGCAAAATCGGTCAGGAACTCCCATCAAATCAACCGGCTCCGCTGGTTCCTCTCTATCCAGACGAGAGGCCACCCCGCCCGCAACAGAGCCAGCAGCGCCCACCGGAAGCCAGGCACGGTGCCCAGGCGCGGCCACCCAGGCCGCCGCAGTGGCCCGTGAAGCCAAATCAGCCCACGAGGCCGGAGTCGCCTGCGAAGCAAGAATGGAATGAACCGCCGGGTTCGGGCCGCCTGGAGGTGGAAACCCAGCCGGAGATGCCGGCCATCCCGAAGGGAGCGCCCGCCGACGGCGAACGCTCGCCCCAGGCACCCAAAGGTTTTGTCGTGCTCGCCATCGGCCTGCCCGGCTCAGGCAAGACCACCTGGTTCGGCCGCCGGGGCATCACGCCGCTGTCTTCCGATCTGCTGCGCAACATCCTGTTTGACGATGTGGAGGAGCAGCGCTACCAGGGGCTGGTGTTCTCCACGCTGCGCTCGCTGTTGCGCGCGCGGCTCATCGCCCGCATGCCCGCAAACTACGTTGACGCAACCAACCTGTCCATTCACGAGCGCCGACAGTGGATCAAGATGGCCAAGAGCTTCGGCTACGAAGTGCAGGCCGTCTTCTTTGATGTTCCACTTGAGGTTTGCCTGGATCGCAATCGGCAGCGCGACCGCTCGGTGAGCGAAGAAATCATGCGCAAGATGGCCGAGAAGCTCAAACCGCCGGTTTTTGAAGAGGGCTTTGAGAAGATCACCGTGGTGAGGGTGAAGAGCGCTGGGTAGAAAACCTCGTAGGCTTCCGAGCACGATTTAGGTGAATTGGAACGCTGTGTCATTGTGAGGCGCAGCCAAAGGATCCGCAGTTGTATTCCCTCTTTGTCTCCGCTTTGTCGATGATGCGCTCGAAGTCTTGGCAGAGGATCCCAGCGCCTATCTGTAAAAGCTGTGCAGGCGCAGGGAATCCACTAGGTCTCTGGGGCCACCCCGAACAGAGACGCGATCACACGGTAGGGCTGGTCCGCCGGGAAAAGAATGATTTCACTGGCAAGAGCAGAGCAATCACCATAAGCAAGAAGGTCAAGATTTCCTCCAAGACGATCCGTGCAACCGGTTCCCCCTTCCAGGTATCTACAAGCAACTTGGGCAGATCCAGGAATACTTTGGGATGCATAAGGTGCGGGAATATGCGGAGTGGGATTGTCAAGCCGGACACCAAGATGACCATGACAAACCATGTCCAGCGAACTTTGTTGAGGTATCCCGTCCACGTAACGATGAGACCGATGAAAATGAGAGCAAGCGCAAGCTCGCCAACCTCGCTGGATGAGAGCCTGGCTGACCTCCTCCACACGTCGAGCCCCCTCATGTAGCCATAGCCCTGCGGGATATTCCACCATGCCCAACGGATTTGGGAAACCAACGCGATCGTGAAAAGCACACTCGATATGAAAACCAAATCATGACGGATTCGCAAGCTGCACCTCTCTTTCAATCGATCACCGAAAGTACCGCCGGTCATCGGTCGTCCCAATGATAAGCGAGTTCGCGGCAGGTCATCGCCCTCCAGAACGCCATTGCTCTGTCACGGAAACGTCCAGTGTTGCGATTTAGTGGGGAGACTAACAGGCTCCTTCGCGGCCTTCCGATCGGATTGTCCCAATTGGGAGGTAATTTGAATTTCGGACCTCGGCGAAGCAATTCCGGAGCAACCGCAGATCCTTCGTCGGTCGCCGCGGCGACCTTCTTAGGATGACAGAGGCGTGGGACGACGGAGTGGCGGATTTGGGGCTTTAAACTACGGCAATGGACACTTCCACCGCACCCTACGTCGAGCCCTGGCTCCGCGGGACGCACGCTGACGTTCCCGCCGCGGGCCGCGCCGTGCTGCACGCGCTTGAGCTCGCTCTCGACGACGTGACCAAATGGACTGCCGGCCTGACCGACGCCGAGGTTCACGCGCAGCCGCTCGGGCTTCCGTCAATCGCCTTCCTGCTGCGTCATATTGCCGGCTCGGTCGATCGAATCCTCACTTACGCAGAAGGCAGCCAGCTCTCAGCTGCCCAACTTGCCGCGCTCAAAGAAGAAAAGGGTGGGGAAGGGAAGCAGGAGACGTTGGCCGAACTGCTCGCTGAGGTCGAATGCTCGTTCAGCGCGGCCGCCGATCGCATTCGCGTGCTGGCTTCAGCTAATCTCGACACGCCACGCGCCGTCGGCCGCAAGCAGTTGCCCACTTCCATCGGAGGTGCGCTCATCCATGTCGCCGACCACACGCAGCGCCACGCAGGCCAGCTGGTCACCACGGCCAAAGTGCTCAAGGCGCTCCGCGCTTAGCGGCTGTTCTTAGCTTTCCTACGTGCAAATCTCCGGCCGCTATCGGTGTGGCTATTGCTGATCGAGAACTGGATTGAGATCCGCTCCCGCTTCAAGGTAGCTATTCGGAGCGGCCGAGGTTGTCTGCAACAGGCGGTATCCGTCGCGGGTCCTGATGTGATACTTCTGCAGTTCCTTGCCGACAAGCCGGACACTGATCCTGCGCCAGCCCCGATTGGGGTTGGGCTGCGGATAGTAGCTGATCGAATAGAGATGGCTGAGGTCTTCGCTGATGGAAGCGAACGCCTGCTTCTCCTTGCGCCAATTGCCTGCAAAATAGGCCTTGCCGCCCGTAGCTCTGCTCATGCGCTCGAACGCTGCGGAAGAAACAAGATCGTCCTGAGCCATTCGGGTGCTGACAATATAGATGATGGTGCCGGTTGACTGAGCCAGCTCGGCAACATCCTCAGGCGGAACGGAACTGGCATTATCGGGCCCGTTAGAGAAGACTACGATTGCCTTTCGTCCGGTAAGCGGGGCGGCGTCCTTCACGGTGAGCAACAGGCTGTTATACAACGCGGCATCGTCGCCGGCCACAGTGCTGCGCACGCCATTCACCACACGGAAACGATCGGCGGTGAGCATGGTAGCGCGCGACAGGTCGCGGCTGTAAGAGTAGAACGCGATCTTGCTGGCGTCGTCCATGGAGCGCACAAAATCAGAGATGGCGTCCTGGGCGTACACAAATCCCCGGTACATGTAATTACTTGTGTCAAACAGAATGAAGACGTCGGCTCCGGTAAGCGACGGCATCCTGACGCCAACCGGATGCTGAGCCGGGCTTTCGACGGCAGCCTCGCCTGAGCCCTGCAGTTGATGGTTCGTGCTGGCATCGCGCACAAAACCATTGCCTTCTTCGAACGTGGAGATCTTTTCCGGGATCTTGTCCTCGGTGATTTCAAAATCTTCCGGCCGCAGGCCGCCAATGTAATTTCCCTTGTGATCTGTGACAGCGACATTCAGCTGCACCAGAACCACGTTGACGCGCAGATGTGTTGCGTCATCCTGAGCCGCGAAGCGCGGCACGCCGGCGACGAGCAGCAACACGCTCAAGCCGAGTCCAATAACACTAAAAATCTTATGTGTCTTAATCATCGCGATGCGTACCCCCCGGTGGCTACTTCTTTGTTGTCGCTTGATGCGAATGCTGCTCCGACAGTGATTCTTCCCTGAAGAAATTCTTGCCCTGTCTGGTTCATGGCGCGCAACAGCGCCGGCCAATCGTCAATGCTGGTAGCAGAGATGTTCGCGACCATATCACGGGTCAGTTCGGGAACCAAAATGTTCAGCATGGCAGGTGCGTAGCCCTTTTCATCGGCGAGGCGCGCCCAATAAAGGTTGCTGGACTCCCAGGATTCGCCAAAGAGCCGGCTGGCATATCCGCCGGAAACGGGAAACGGCTCGCTCGTGAGCAGCGCGCAGGAGTCGGATTCCGCCAGAGTCGGGTGGGGAACACCAAAGTCCTGCGATAGTTGTTGCGGGTTCGCGGCGGAGGCGTCTTTGTGCGAAAGCTCCTCCAGCTCGCGGCTGGCCGGTCCCCACTGTGCAGCCTGATCGGGATAGTGCTTGCGAAACTGCTCTTCTAAATTGAAAGTGTCCGCGGGCAGCACCTGGGCAATCGGTCTGGCCGTAACGTCCCGATTTTCCAGGGCCTGTTGGATCTGTTCCACTCGCCCCCAATCCATCCGTTCAGAGAGGATGCCGATCACCTTTTGGCGCAAATCCGCATTCGTCGCTGAAGCGGCCAATAACTCCTCGCCCGCTCGCTGATAGAGGCTTGCCGCATGCATCTCCTGGCGGCTGACGCTCCACCAACGCGGCACCACGGCATTCACCAGGAGTTCCGGCACGGTTTCTCTCCAGATGAGCGCCTGGATTTTCTCGGGAGAAATGAAATCCTCTTCAGTCAAAGCCAGCACATAGGGCAGATCGGCTAGCGAGCCAATCAGGTAGGCGCCGCCGCCGGCCGTCGCGCCGATACCTATGAGGGCTGGAGCGCCCCACACCTCATCGACGCCCTGAATAGAAGATGCTGCAAAATCGTGCGAACGAACAAACAACGGATTGCTGTGAAGTACCTGGGCGCCGGGTGGCTCGTAGTAGGCATAATTCAGGCCCACCAGCGTGTCCCTGAGAAACGGAGCAAGCCGGGCGCGGGCAGCCTCCAACTGCGCAGGCGTTCCCGGTTCTCGAATCACTTTAGTCAGGTCGGTTCGCACCTGCAATTCGGCGTGGCGGCTGACATAAACAGTCGGCGACCAGGAAACCCGCTCACCCGCCGTAAAGATGGGTTGGGGCATCTCGAATTCACGCAAGGCTCCTGCAAGAGGAAGCAAGCTGTCACCGATGGCCGCTCCGTGGGCCATTTCACCCAGGCCGTCGTAAAGTCCGAAGAGCGTATCGAGAGAAACCAGGCGCTGATCGTTCAACACGGCACGCATTCTTCGCGCCAGTTCCTGGTGGACCTTCACCGCCTCGGGATTATTTTGCGTCGGTCCTGCGAGCAGATCAACGACCTGCTCCTCTGTCGGGTTCGCGCTGCCGCCGGCGGCGACCACGATGGACTTGAGCGACTTCGTGGCCGCATCAAAGAGCTGGGACGAGGAAGAGATGCCCGCGTAAGGCTGAATCGCTCCTTCCCATGAAGCGCTTAGTCGGTCGGAGGGAATCTGTTTTTGCCGGGCAAGTATCTGCCAGATTCCAACCTCGGCCTGAAAGGCTCCCAGGGCATTTGAGCGCAGTACGGAATTCGGAATCCCATTGATGCGATCGGCAGTGGCCACGAAATGGGAGACAGCAGCATCATCCAATGCGGGAAACTCGACGAAGATTGGGTACCACTCGTTCAGTTGGTCAAATTTTATGGCCAGCAGGCGGGCGGTTTCATCCGACATCCGGTGTCCGGGCCGTCTTGCACTATCGATCGCGCTCAACTTCAGATAGACCTCGGACGGTCCGCCCGAGACAACGACATTGGAATAGGCAACCAGGGCTTCAAGAATCCGATCGGGGCTGTCGGAGGCGCGGAGGTGTTTCGCCGCCTCATGCAGATGGTGGACTTTATCCTCCCGAGCGAAGACTTCCTGCCAGAGAGCGGGATTCCCCGGTACTTGAGGATTCCCCGACGAGTCCCACTGCAAACGAGTGAGCAGAAGTAATAAGTTCGAATTTCTTGGGAAAACGCTTGTTGCCGCGGCGGCGACTGGAACCGCAGCCCGGTAGGCCGCGTAGAGGCGCTTCAACCGGTCGCCTTCCGCAAGGTGTGCCTGCTGCTCGGGGTTCAGGCGGGAGAGGGCATCAAAATACGCCGCCAGCCAGCCCTGATCCTTGGCGAGCAAATGGACGACGAAATCTCCCGGCGAATTCGGATTCGCTCCCGCCAGTTCCTGCCAGTCTCGTGCGGCAGCCGCGCCTCCGGGCACATCCACGGCGCCGTCACGAACGCACAACCTGCTCCCATAGAAGTCAAGCGCCGGTCCGTAAAAGAGCAGTCTCCGGAGCCCGGGCGCTCGGTAAAGGGTGAGCCTGGTTTGGGGATCAAGCCGCGACAGGGCCGAGTAAAGTCGATCCACATTCTGGTCATTCAACAACATATCGAGCAACGTGGAACCGGCTCGCTGCTTCGATGTGCTCAGCTGCGTCCAGTCTTTCTCTGTGAATAGAATCGGAACGTGCGTAGCCGGAAACTCATAGGAGAAGGGAACACCATTCTGCAGTGACTCTTCCAACTTGGTGAGGGGGAATCCCGAGTCGACGGTGAGAAACGCACGCTCAGCATCCGCAGTAATCAAAGAGGCGTCAGTATGGGTGCATCCGTGCTCAAACCGGTACCCGAGAACCTGAATCAGCGGCCCGACATCGGCGCAACCGGTCACACGGATCATGCCGTCAGGGCCTGCGAGGGGACGCAGCTCTCGTGCCAGTTGCACATACCGGTCTGCCAGGACCAGGAACTCCGTCCTTCTGTCGCCGACGTGACCGTAAAGGAATGCGTTGCGGGCCAGCAACGGCAGCACATCGCCGGGAGCAATTTCCTGGCTGATGCCCGCCATGCGAAGGAAGGCGTGCAGCGGCCCCGGAATGATCACCGTTTCATTCGGCCAGCCGGCTGAGGATGCATCGCCAGGAGAGGTCCCTTGCGGGCTCACAGGAGCTTGTGGCGCCTTGGCTGCGAGCAAAGCGGAGCAGGCTCCTAGGATGAGAAGGCTCGATGCAAAGACGGCGACAAGCCGGAAAGGGAACTTCATGGGGAATACTCCCTTCAGAACTGCGGTAGATCTACCTAGATATGGATTTGCCGACATGCCGGGCGGAACGCCGGCGAATACGGCATTGGAAGGCCGCGCTGCGGGAATTAACTTACGTTGTGCCGCGAACACTTGATTCCCATTTCTTCTTACAAGATCAATGCGGATAAGTGGTCTGACCGGAAATCATGGTTTGTAGAACGGCTAAAGTCGTCGAAAGTCAATCACCGGGGGAGAACAGAAGATGGGCAACTCACCACTTTTACCGGTGAGCTATCTACTTGTAGCCGAAGATTAGCAGGCAGTTGCGAGTCTGACTAGTCCTTTTTGGAAAATTCGCAAAGCATCGCGAGAGCGGTGCACCGGGATTGGTGCAATCCTTGAAAGGAATCGAGTGCGGTCCTTCGAAGTGACAATTCCGTGACAAGTTCGATGCAGTTTTGGATGGGAGGGGAGCTCGCCAGCACGTTCGGCACTGCCCTTTGCTCGTTTCTTCATCACGAACAAAGCCGCAGCTGCTTCAGTGCGATTTTCCAGTCTTGGTCTGATCCGCTGAGGCCGGTCCCGGTAACGGCATTTGCCGGGGAATCGGCACTCGAGCGTCGCGGGCGAAGTACCACCGTGCTGCCAGCGAGAAAGAGTTCACCTGCAAACTCTGGCTGCTCAGCTGCGACTGATAAAAGAAGACGGAGTATGTCGGCGCAAACGACAAGTTGCCAAGCGCCGGAATGACCAGCGACAGGGTCAACGGGATCGCATACTCCGTTTGCGTGGGGAGCTCCGCCGCTGGTGGGCGTCCGAAGTAATAGTCGCCTTGAGTGTCCGTAACCAGGCTCAAAAACTTGCCCGGCACGGTGCCAAAGACTCGATTCTGAAGGTGCACGTCCCAGTAGATGCCCGGGGAGCGAAGTGATTTGACGGCCGGGAACCCAACCACCTTCGTACTGTTATTGATGGGCAAGGTCGGAGCCTGGCTGAAACAGGTTTGCAGCGTGATGTTGGCGTTCACGTGGCATGTCTTTGAGGTCGATCCGGTTTGGAGGGTCAGCGCCGAGAGCACTTCCTTTTGCTCATTGAATTCGATCCCCGTTTCAAAATAGCTCCCGTTTGCGAAGAAGCTGGTTGGCTTGCTCTGGCCGAATTCGCGCCTGAATCCGCCGCGATCGGTCCAGCCCGTGGTGCGCGGCAGTTCGACGGTGAGCTCGCCGGGCACTGGAGAAGCAGTTGCAAATGGAAAGAACAGGTAAGGGTTGTCGATCTCAATTTGGTACTGATGCGGAGTAAACACCAGCAAATTGCGCGGAAGCGACCGCGCTCCCAGAATCGAGCCGCCGGCGCCGCTGCCGAGACGGGCCTGCAGAAAAGCGCCAACCGTTAAATTATTCAACGAATACGATGCGTTGATGGGCCGAGTGGCGGGCGTAAGGTTGCCCAAGACGGAGCGATTGTAGTCAAACTCGCTTTGAAAACCGACTGAAACTGGCTCGAACTCTCTCGCGCTGCCTGTGGGCCCAAACGGATCTCCCGTGATTCGGCCGCCGAGTTCCAGGTCGAGATCCTGTTGCGTAGGCACCGAGGCGCGCGCGTCAGAGACCCCCTGGAAATAACCGCCCACAAACTGGTTTCCGCCGACTGGTTGCCGCGAGGTAAAGCTGGCGATCAATTTTGCGAAGTCCACTTGCCAGAGCGGCATCTGCTGAAAGGTTTCGTTTTCCGATGTTACGGCCCGTTCAACCGAACCTGGCGGTGGTTGCATGGTTGCCAGCCTGGTGCGCGAGTTACGCAGGCTATTCAGAAGATTGTGTGAGAGGGCGAAGGTGATGAATGTCTGGGTGGGTCGATGATTCACGGGAGGGATCTTTTGCAAGGTTCCGTAGACTGCTCTGTCCTGGGCAAGCTGATCGGTCGTGAGAAGCCAATAGTAGGCATCGTCGCTAATGGGCGTGCCGCCAATGCAGTAGGTACTCTGCCCGGCGGTTTCTCCTTTGCAGCCTGGATCGACGGGAATCCAGAGAGGCTCGTTGTTCTGGTTAATCTCGGTGGCGTTAGTCAGGGTCGATTGGACGATGCCGTAAGAGATCAGCCACTCCTTTGAGATGTCTGTCTCTTCCAGGTCTCCCTGCTGTTCGATCTTGTCTTCAGATAAACCGAGAATCGCCTTCAGATCCTTGCCCGTCACGGCCACATATTCCAGGTAGTCGCCCTTCCAGAGAATGCGATCGAGGGCAACACGAAGCGTGCAGAGGGATTGATTCGGGTCGCCTTCGCACACGTCGTAGTTTCTGTAGCCTTCACCGATGTTTCCCAGTTGCACGTCTCTGCTTTGCAGCAACACCACGTCAGCGTGCGGCGACGATGCTTTTTGAAGTTCCTCAAGGAGCATCAGTTCAGCCTTCTGTCTGCCGCTCGAGTCGTTCGAGATGTTCGCCGGTTTGCCGCGCATGCCATCGATGAATTGGTACAAAAGCGATACGGTCGTCGTTGGGGTTTTGTCTGTTGCCGTGCTCGCAGCGGCTGAGCCGCTCCGGGCGGGAAGAGGATAGATTCCCGTCGACTGGTTGGCGACCAAAAGGCTCACTCCGGGTGTCCATTTCATTGATGCGCGCGATATGGCGCCGGGGAATCGGCCATCCGGGGTATCGTAGCCATTGACTGGCGTGAAAACCGGCGCCGGATGCCCAGTGTCCGCAATCGCGCTGTCCTTTGCCTTGAGGGGAAAAGTGATGGAAAGATCAGGTGTGTCAAACCCTGTTTCTGTCTCGGACGCTTCGCTTCCAGTCTCGGTTTCGCCAGCCTCGCTCAGAACGATGTCGATCGGGTGCCGCGTCCAGGTGTTTTGAAGTTTTTCCCACACGCGGGTGGCGAGAACTTCAGCTTCTGTATGCGGCATTTGCGCCATCAGGACAACCGAGTCGAAGGGGCCATTCTTGAGTTCGGCGGCGCGCACAACGGCGGCCGCGGCCATCACGGGGTCGCTCACCAATACACTGGCAAGAAGGCCGTGCTGCGGCTGATTGGGATTCGATCGCACATTACAACTTGAGAATCCATCGGGCCAGTTGTCGTTCTTGGGCGCGCCGATGCAAAGCTTCAGATTGGTTTCGGAGACCTCCTTCATCGTGTCCTGACCAACCACTCCAACGATGAGAAACTTGTGTCCGCCTTGCTGGGCGACTGTATAGCCAATGTCCTGCTGCTCATTTGCGATGGTGCGCAGCAGGCCCTCGATCGCCGCGCCGCGCGCTTGCTCCGTGAGCAGAAAGCACGCTCCAACGCTGCTGCCACCGTTTTCGTCGCTGCACGGCTTTAGACGCTGAGCCAGCGAACCCTCTTTCGATTTCAATAAAAGTTCTTTCAGGGCGTTCAGGATCTCGACCAGCCTGTCGCGATACGAACACAGATCGGCCGCATCGGCGGTTTCGTCGGCATTGGCAAACTTGGCGCCGGTTTTACAAGCGGGTAGTCCAGGCAATGAAAGCAGCAGCCCGTCGACGGTTGCCGCAGTCAACCCCTGCCGGCTGCCACCTCGGACCTTAGGTCCCGACCTGTCGAACGCTGAAGAGAGATCAAATCGGTCTTCCCACGCTGACCGCATGATGGTGATCTCGTCGCTTACCACTGCGCCGAGGACCAGTTGTCTGGTAGCGGCTTCGCTGTAAGTTTCTGTGGCTAGCTGCCGCAAAGCCGCGGCGGTTGGGTTTTCACCTGCGCTACCGGCCATCCGGTCGAGGCGATCGAGCCAATCGAGCGTGTCGGGTAAATTGTTGCCGGCAACACACTCCGTCGATTGCGGCGCGAAGGGATCGCTGGTGAAGAGTAACGGACAGCGTCCCGTAACCGGGTAGGGCTTACCGGGAGTTCCGCTGTGCCTCATGGCGACTTCGCTCTTCATCTGAACCCGCAAATTCGCGGCGAGTAGGTAAAGGCGATGGTCGTCGTTCTTGATCAGCGGCGATCCCGCCTGCTGATTGCTCTCATTCTTCTGGTTACTCTCTTCTGCGAGCAGAACGGCAGAGTGGCGCAGCCAGCGAGCCGTGTACATGAAGTCCTCGCGGCCTGGCACCAGGGCGCGAAAGCCAGTCCGCATCAGGAAATTGAGCACGTTGTCGCATTGCGCCTTGAGGGCAACGCGGTCATCATTCTTGTAAAGGCTCTCCGGCCTGGTTTCCTTGTCTGGCCGCAGATTCTGAGGCTGGTAACAGGGCGAGCCGGGGGCATTTTCCAGTTGCAACGCAGCGCCGAATTCGGGGCCAAAATCATCTCCCATTCCCAGCAGCAGATGGCCGCCATTCTTTGCGTCCGCGTCACGAAAGTCCACAAAAGCCTTCACAGGGGGCAGTACAGGCGTCGTTTCGGTAGCCTCCATCCTGAAGTAGCCGAGCAACCCGCCGGTGTAATCGATCTCGGTGCCCGTTGCCTGACCGCGCGCAGCGCCCGGGAGAAGCAGCGGAGAACACAAAAAGATGGCAGGTAGCTGGCGGATGAGAGACGAAAGTGCACGCATGGCGCCCTCCGGGCGTTGTGTAGGGTGGGGAACCCGGTAAATTTGCCTCAATCATGCAAAGAATGGGCGGGGCTCGTCAATTGTAATGGCGAAGTCAGCCGCCAGCCTGAGTCGGTGCATCGCGCCCCTTCAACGTCGGCGGTGTCCGCTACTTCTCTGTTCGCAATATCGATGCGCTGGGTTATATTGTGCCTAGCTGCTCATCCCCTCCCAGAATCCGAGTCCGCCAACCATGAACACGACCGCAAACGCCGGCGCGCCCGAGAAGATGGTGCACGTGTTTGTGAGTTATGCCCGCGAAGATCAAAAGTGGCTTGACCCGCAATATCGGTGCAACCTGATTCCCTTTCTGGCGGAATCGCTGCGCAAGCACGACGTGGCCTTCTGGTTCGACAAGGAGCTCAAGCCGGGAGATGAGTTCAAGCGGCATATTGAATCGCAAATCGACCAGGCGCAGATCGCGTTGCTGATCGTGAGCCAGAACTTTCTGAATTCGGCTTTCATCGAGACGGAAGAGATTCCCCGCATCGCGGAGCGCGCGAAACACGGGCAGATTCTCGTGGTGCCGGTGCTCGTGGAACCATGTGACTGGAGCGACTATCCATTTTTGGCCGATCGCCAGATGGTCCCCAGCAGCCCGCTGATTGAGTACACCGAGAGTGAATCGCAGTGGGCAAAGGTCAAGTACCAGATCCTCGACGGGCTCAAGGCGCAGGTGAAGAGGACTCGTGGGACGCTGCGGCCGGCTGAGCCGCTGCAGGAACGGACGAAGCCGTCCGAACCGGTGTTGGCCTGGACCCCACCGCCCGCTCAACAGCCACAAGAAGTCGGAAGGGTTCCGATCGCCGTGACCCAGACGGCTTCGCAGGCCGGGGCCTCCACCCGAAGACCAGGTGAATGGAGTCAACAAGGCGCCACTGTAGCTTCGTCCCGCTCTTGGAGGATTCCAGTATGGGCCTGGGGTGCTGTATCGGCCCTACTACTGGGTGCGGTGTTTGTCGGGGTGCATTCTAATTCACACTCCGCCCCGGGAGCTCCTGAGCCAACGCAGGAGGTCCCCGGTACTCCCGTTCCCGGCGAGCCGGCTCCATCAGCACCTGCGGCCGCTCCGACGCTGAGCCCCGCCCCGGGAGCGAGTTCAGGCAACGGGCCGTTGCTGCGGGGCGCCATGAGTACCATTCAGGCCGAAATGAGCAGCATTGGAAAGATCGGCTTCACTGCGCTCGTCCGCAACACAGCAGACGGAAGCACGTTCCAATACACCCAGACCGAGCAGGTCACGAATGTTGTGGCCGACCCGGCCCAATGCCGCGTGTCTTTCCACCATACGGTGTGGCAAAACGGCGCGGTTCAACCCACTTTGAACAAGACTTCCTGGTTTATGCTGCATGACGTAGTCAGCATCGTCGTTATGCCGGGGGGCCAGCATTTGACCGGAGCCTTTGCTCACGCCGGCAAGGCCAACTTCATCGCTACTTCGATCGCGCCGCCTGTTACCTATGTGGTCCTGTTATCGGAGCCCGAAGGCTGGACAAACGAGCCAATCTTCATCGATTCCGAGTCGGCAAATCGCTTCGCCAACACCGTGAGGCTGGCCGTCAGACTCTGCGGTGGTCCCGCCGCGAATAAATAGGCGCCATCGCTGCCGCTTAAGTGCGCAAGACTTCCCGTCGGGTCCACCACAATCGGCACATCCGCTTCTCGCACAGAAACGGTTGGATAGCTGAATCTTCTGATTCGGAATCCCAACTTGCTGGTTTATAGTGTGCCTAGCTGCTCATCCCCGCCCCCGCGAAACCGGACAGACGCATGGCACACGACGTCTTCATAAGCTACTCCGCGAAGGACAAAACCACCGCCGACGCCGTCTGCGCCATGCTGGAGAGCGAAGGTATCCGGTGCTGGATCGCGCCGCGCGACGTAATGCCCGGCATGGAATGGGGCGAGTGCATTATCGAGGCCATCGAACAGACCCGGGTCATGGTCCTGGTCTTCACGGCTGACGCGAATGCGTCCGCTCAGATTCGCCGCGAAGTGGAGCGAGCCGTTAATCACAGCGTGGCGATCCTGCCCGTGCGCGTCGAGAATGTGATGCCCGGCCGGGCGCTCGAATATTTTATCGGCAATGTGCATTGGCTCGATGCCCTTACGCCCCCGCTCGAGGCTCACCTCAAGAATCTCGCCGGCACGGTGAAGATGCTGCTCGCCCGGATCGATCAGAATTCGCCGCCGATGCCCCACCTTGCGGATGCGGGCGTTCATCAGGAGCCGAAGCCGGAGCCGGAGCACGCGCTTCCTCAGCAGCCGGTTGCCGGATTGCATTCCGAGAAGCCATCAAATCAGCTGCACTCCGCTCCACAGCCGACGGCATGGAGCAATCCACCCGAAGCGAAGCCGCCACAACCAGTGCCGCCGCCCTATGTGCCTCCGCGCTCTGCGGAGTACGCTCCACCCACTGCACCGGCTCAGGCCCCATTCGTCGCCGCGCCGCCTCCATACGTCCCCGCAGCAAGGATTCCAACTTCGGCCGCGCCATCGGGAGCGGCGCCAACTGGGCCTTTTTCCGCAGCGTCGGCTGGCACGCCGAAGTTCCCGGTGCGGAATTTGGTGGTTGTCGTCGGAATTGTTTTGCTTCTTGTGGCGATCGTCGTGTTCACGCGCAAAAAGCCGCAGCCTGCGCCGCAACCCGTGATTACCTCAACCGGTCAGTCCGCGCTCTCATCCACCAGTCTCAACTCGATCTATGGAGCCAACGACGGCCATCGGCTGTGGCTTGTCGGCGATGCAGGCACGATCCTGGAATCGGACGACGATGGCAAAACCTGGTTGGGGCGGTCGAGCGCGGCCACGAGGAACCTTAACTGGGTCGTTGCGAATAGCGATGGTAAACATCTTTGGGCCGTCGGAGACTCAGGCACAATCCTGCGCTCGACCAACGGCGGCACAACGTGGGATCTGGTGGTGACCAGCACTACGGCCGACCTCTACTCCGTTTTTGCAGCCGACGATGCCAAGCGGGTGTGGGCCGTGGGCGCCAGCGGCACGATTCTCGCATCCGCTGACGGCGGCTCGAGCTGGAAACCGTTGCAGAGTAGTACGACCATGTGGCTCTGGGTGATTCGCGGAACCGGAGACGGCACAAAGCTGTGGGCTGCCGGCGCGTGGGGAACTGTCGACGAATCTTCCGACAGTGGGGCTAGCTGGCATGCACAGGTCATCAACTCGAACGAGAATATTCACTCGCTCTTCGCGAGCAGCGATGGCCAGCACGTGTGGGCGGTGGGCAACGACGGCAATATTTGGGAGTCGGACAACGGAGGCGCAACGTGGGCCTCAAAGAACAGCAGCAAAGGTGGAGCATTGCTTGCGATCTTCGGCGCCGGCGATGGCAGTTGGCTCACTGTTACCGGCACTGGTGGGTCAGTTTCTAGGTCGGATCATAACGACGGACTCTGGTCGACACAGATCAGCGGGACCTCAGAAAGCCTCAACTCCATCTTCGGCAGCAGCGACGGCACCTACTTGTGGGCCGTTGGCAAAGACGGCACCATCCTCAGGTCAAGCGACCGCGGCAATACCTGGACGAAATAGTCAAAAGGTCTGGCAGTTTTCGAACGCACTTCCGATTGCTGGCAGCGGCACATCGAATCACCTGTCCTGAGCTCCGGATACATTGCGCGGCCTTCAGCCCTCAAGCACCACGCGATCGCGCAGCGCCCATCCCGCGGCCCGCTGAATCAGCTCGCCTCGCTCGCTCTGCTGGTCAGGTTGATCGCGCTGGAAAAGTTCCCGGGGCTCCTGACGAGAAAAAAGCCACAGGCTGATCGAAGGCAAGGCCAGTGCGCGCGCTGCAATGCGCACCGCTTCGGGCTCGTCGAGATCGACAATCAAACTGCAATGTGCCGAATTTGGAGCAGTGAGCAACTGATCCAGTTCTTCGACCGCAGCCTGCAATGATTTGCCATAGAGGCGCAGGGCGCGAACGGGATGCAACTCGATGCCGAGGCCTGCCATGATTTCGGGCAAGCGTGCAACTTCTTTGCGGTTCCAGCTTTTTTGTTCGTCGCTGAGTCCGCTCCACTCGGTGACATGAGGATTGTGGCGCTGCCCAGCGGCGGACGGGCCTTCAATGAGACGGCGCTCCACCGTATAGCGGCGATGTTCTAATTGCGAGAGCATCTCAATCTGCTCCGGACTCAATGCGGCAACGGCAGGCGACAGCACATCCCTGACCAGGTGAATGCCCACCAGTTCCATGAGCAGTGGGGTGTGGTCCGCGCGCCAGCGATTTGACATCTTCATGAACTCCGGGAGCTCATGCCAGGGAACATTGGCCTGAGGATTTATTTCACTCTGCGAGCGGTGCCGGTAGTCATCATGAAGCGCCTGCGCAAATGCATCCAGTCGCGAACCGAACAACGCATCCTGGCTCAGCGTCTCCTCGAGAGTTCCGAAGATCTGCAGCCGGTCGCCGAAGCTGGAGAGGCTTTCAATCTCGCGCACCAATTCGCCGAGCTGGCGATAGTGTTCGAGGCGCACATAAACCGGCACATGCAGATGGCCACCACGGTCGAGATGCGAGCGCATTTCCAAGGCGGCGCAAAGACTTGTTTCATCGTCTCCGAGCGCGAGCGCCACTCCCAGCAGCGCGCCTGCCGATTCAAGCTTTCGCATCGCGATCTGCGCCACGTCTGCCGATCCCGGCGCGATCGTGGCCGCCACAAATTCGAACGAAGCCGTCTGTGTGGCGGCTGGATGCGCGATGGAGAATTTCTCTCTTGCCTCGTCGGCCTGCCGATCGAAAACGATAATCTTCATCGTGCTGTCAAGAGCCACTGGTGAAGAGCGGATCAGGTGGAGCGCGATCTCCTGGCCATAAGCGCCGAACCCGACGATGACAAACGTGCGCGCTTCAAACTCGGGGCCGGGCGGCAGATGCAGGCGCCTGATCAACATGCGGGCAGCGTTTGTAAATGGGTTAAACAGGTGCAGATCGACCTCGGCCGACCCAAGCGACGCCTTGTCGCTGGCCAGCAATTGCTTGCGCATCCGGTCGTTGCGCAGTTCCGCAAGCACCTGAATCCTGCTTTGCCTGAAGAACGTCCGCTTCGCATACAGGCTCTTGATCTGTAATGCAATGTCGATGTTTTCACTGTCAGAGCCGGTCGTAATAATCGCCGCTTGTGCGCGGCGAATCCCCGCGGCGAGCAGCACTTGTGGATTCTTGGCGTCGCCTTGCAGTACGGGGACTCTGCTCTTCTCGCAGGTTGCAGCGCTTGGTGAATCGTCCAGCAAGTCGACGGCGACGATATGGTGACCCGCGGCCCGCAGGTTTTGAATCACTTGCATGCCGACGTCGCCGATGCCGCACACGATGGTGTGATCGTGCTTGCGGCGAGCCAACACGGTGCGGATGTTTTTTCTCACTCCGATCAGAAACAGTTGCGCCGCTGAGAAGAGTGCGATTCCGGGAACCAGAACTTGCGCGAGAATAAGCTGCCATGGGTCCTTGCCTGGCTGGAACAGGTCATAGAGCCTCAGAAGTCCAATGGAGCTGATAAGGCACCGCGTGGCCTCAAGCAACGTGAATGGATGAGGATTCCAGGGTCCGCCGCCGGCAAATTCGCTACCTCCCCGGGCGTATCCGCAGACGCCCAGCAAAACCGCGCCGATGGCGACGACCACAAGTGGGATGTTGGCGAAGCGCTTGGACAGGTGCCCCCATGCGAGGCCACCGAAAAAAAGCACGATCGCACCGATCGAGAAGAACAGGCAAACGGCGTTTTCAGAATGCGTAACCATATGCCTCCAAAGGTATGAGCGCAGCGCGAAACTCAACCGGGAAGATTCAGCGGCCGGTAACGGAAAACAACATTCCAATCGATCGTTTCAGAGATCATCACCTCGGCAATTTTGACCGCGACGTTGCGCAACTCGGCAAAGCGCTCGCCGGGGGATGCAAGCGCTTTGGCCAGATCGCTCTTTTCGAGCGACTCAAGCTGGCGCCACATGGCGAACGAGCGGTCGCCGCTGCGCGCGAATTCGCCCTGGTTGCTTACGCTGTAAAACGCCGCGCCAAACGCCGGAGGTGCCGCGGCCAGCACCAGCAGCCATGCCGCTTCACCGCCTATGAACACATGGACCGTGCAGGCGAGCAGCGTGACGGCAAAAAGTACCGTGCCTGCAAGGTGCATGCGCTGATGCAGCTTCGCCATGTTTCCGCGGTTGACTTTGTGGTACTTGATTTGCTCAAGAAGGACGTTGTCGATCAATTTGCCAACCGAAGAAACAAACTCCCGGTTCACGGTCGCAGGTGCCAATCCCAAGTCGCGCTGGACGGCACGAACCATGCCGTCAACCCACGACCGTTCGGGATCGGGGCCGAAGTGTGGCAAATACCGCGGCGCGGGTAATGCGCAACCCAGCGGAGCCAGGTAAAAATACTGGCGCAACCGTTCCGCCAATTGACGGTAATTCAGCCATCGCTCGTGCCACTTTCGGCGGCGGCCGCGATAGGTGACTAGAAGAATCGCGGCAATGAGCGCGAACTCAATGAGCGAGGGCGCCCGATTGAGCTTAAGGCCAAAACTATGGACCAGCGGACCAGCCAGCGCAAAAAAGACTGCAAATGCGCTGAGCAGATTTGCGGCCAGGGAGCCGCTTCGCAGCAGCCCGCCATAATAAGTCGACAATCCATCCGCCCAGGCGTAGTGCGGGCAAAGCTTGTCGAGGAGGTAGCTCTGCGTTGCGCTGGGCAATGTGTCGTCGCCCGCTATCTCCGCCTGCCACTCGGCGTGCGCCGACTCTTTGAACGGCGCGATGCGCAGCGACCTCCAGCGCACCCGTCCCTTGGCAACGAGATCGCGAAAGAGAGTGAAGAATCGGCCGCCATCCCAGTGCGGCTGCTTTTCAGAAAAATAGACGTGACTCAAGTTGAGCTGAGGTTTGTGTCCGCTTCGGCTTTCGCCGGGTTGTGTCGAAAACAACGATCGCAGATTCTCCAACGGCTGCTGGCTCCGATTTCCAAACTCATCTATGAGCAGAATGCACGGTTCTTTCTCCTGTGAAGCGTGCAGCCAGAGCACGGGCACATTCTGAGCCAATGCTTCTTCGACCATCTGGGTGGTGCCACCTCTGCCTGCCGCCGCCTCACCGTCCCATATGGCAATCAGGAAGTCGGAATGTTCAATCACCAGTCGCCCTGCGCGCTCGTAAGCAATCGTCTCTGCGTTGCGTGAGCCGTCAACCTCAAACACCGCGGAGGCTCTGGCGAGCAATGCATAAAATTCCTCGCGTGAGCCGTCGCTCGCAAAGTCGCGGCCGTATTCGTCGGCGTGGAACGGCAGCAGGCACTGTAAATCCGCGCCCAGTGAAAGGCCTGCCTGGGCGGCGATACGGTCCGCGCCCTCTGCGAGCGGAGAGATAATGCGCAGGAGCGGAGGCTGTGGACTGTACAGAAGGGGATCATGAACTGAAGACGCCAGGCCGGCGATTGCGTTGAGGACCTGTTCGCATTGCCGCGGCAGGTTGACGACGATTGCAGGCGACAGCCGGTTGGGCCGATGGCCGGTGACACCGATCTGAACCACCTGTCGGGGCCGCGGCGGCGAGCTTGACTCATGAGGGGCCATGGCGCGGTGATTCGCAGTGCTCCTTAAATCTGGGTTGAGAATATCACGCCGTCAGATCTGGATACGCGGCGTATAAGGGCTTACCGTTCAGGCACTCTTCCGGACGGCGCGCGGATTCAGTGAGGGCAGGTCGCCCTGTCGCCGAAGATCTGGAAGCATCAAAATTTATATCGTGATACGATATATCTATGAAGTCCCGCCCCCCAGAACCCCACTTCGATTTGTTGCTGGCGACGCTTGCTGGATTCCGCTATGAAGTCCGCAGTTTTCTGTGTTTTAGTGAGCGCGCCTCCATCGGCGCCGGCTTGCGGCCGCAACAGCATCAGCTTCTTTTGCAGGTGGCCGGAGCGCCAGAGTCAACGGCAGTCACGATCGCGTACGCGGCCGAACGGCTCGGGTTAAGACACAACAGCGTGGTCGAGCTGGTCGACCGGTCAGCACGGGAAGGCTTGCTGGTCCGCATATCAGACGCTCGAGACGGCAGACGTGTGATCCTGCGGCTTACCCGCAAAGGGAAGCACATACTGGACCGCTTATCCGTCGATCATGCGAGGGAGCTCAACGAATTGGCACCGCAACTTGTCAGGGCACTGAAACATGTTTCGCTGCATGCTCAGCGCCCATCCGGCACGGAGGCGCGATGAAATCCCGTCCATCTGCGCTACGTGACTTCACTGTCGACCGGCGTACCTGGCTGCTCACCGGAGTGGCGGCCGTGATTGGCGCCGGAGCAGCCGCCCTGGCTGTATTCCTGCTCAGGGCCATCGCGTTCGCGACAAACGTCTTCTACTACCACCGCTTCAGCCTCGCGATGGTCGGTCCGGCCGGGTCAAATGAAGCGCCATGGCTCATGACGCTTGTTCCGGTCGTTGGCGGCATCATCGTCGGGCTCATGGCCTATTACGGATCGGACAAGATTCGCGGACATGGAATCCCCGAGGCCATTGAGGCAATTCTTTTGCAAGGCGCGCGCGTCCCCCCCAAGCTGGCTGTGCTCAAGCCACTCTCGGCGGCGATTGCCATTGGATCAGGCGGCCCGTTTGGAGCGGAAGGCCCGATCATCATGACCGGCGGCGCGTTCGGCTCGCTGATTGCCCAGTGGCTCAAGCTCTCGGATGCGGAAAGAACGACGCTGCTCGTGGCCGGCGCGGCGGCAGGAATGTCAGCAACCTTTGCCGCCCCGGTCGCGGCGATTCTACTGGCGGTTGAGCTGCTTCTTTTTGAGATGCGACCCCGGTCGCTGGTGCCTGTCGCAGTGGCGAGCGTTCTGGCAGACGCGCTGCGCATCCGGTGGCTTGGCTCCGGTCCTCTGTTTCCGGTCAATCTGTCATCAGGCATGCATCTTGATCAGACGCTGCTCATTGCCGCTCCGCTGGGAATTCTCGTTGGTCTTGCCGCTGCCGGGCTCAGCCGCCTGATGTATGGCTTCGAGGACAGCTTCGAGTACTTAGGCCATCGTCTGCATATTCATTGGATGTGGTGGCCGGCGATCGGCGGCATCGGTGTCGGCATCGGTGGATACTTCTTCCCGCGCGGATTAGGCGTAGGGTACGACAACATTGCTGAGCTGCTGCGCGGCAATGCGCCTGTGTATTTGTTGCTCGGGCTAGTGGCGGCCAAGTCGTTGATGTGGGCGTTCTCCCTCAGCTCGGGAACCTCCGGCGGAGTGCTGGCGCCACTCCTGATGATCGGTGCGGCGCTGGGAGAATCGATGGCCAGGCTCGCACATATGTCCGGCGAGGCGCAGGCACTCTGGGCCCTCCTGGGCATGGGCGCTATGCTGTCTGGCGCGCTGGGAGTGCCGCTGACCGCGATCCTGTTCTCGCTGGAGCTCACTCATGCTCTGCCTGCGATGTTGCCGCTGACGCTGGCCTGCACTGCATCCTATCTCGTGACGTCGCTTATCATGCCGCGCTCGATTCTTACTGAGAAGATCACCCGCCGCGGATACCATTTGACACGCGAGTATGGAGTGGATCCGCTTGAAACCGTCACAATTTCCGAAGTGATGACGAAACTGTCGGAAAAATGTAAACCTGACGTCGATGAATCAAAGGGCTTGCCTGACGTCTATGCTTACTCCGATCAAACCTGTCGCACGGTTGCGGAGCAGATGGCAACCACCGGCCTCTTGAGCCTGGTGGTAGTCGATCGCGAAACCGGGGAAGTTTCCGGCTGTATAAGCGCTGCAGAGCTATTGACCGGGCGCAAGCGGGCGGTGCGGCGGGAATCGGAGCGCACCGTTGCCTTTCAAGTCGAATCGCAACGCTAGGTGCGGACCAATCAGTATTTAAAGCTAATTGGGGGCTGCAGTCCGTGTCGGAACTGTTCAGCTCTTCTTCTTCACGCCGAGCCGCTTATCGAGGAATTCCTTCAGTGCGACGGCATTGTTGTGTTCGGTTTCGTGCGCGCTGTAAAGCAGCGTGATCGTGCCTTGGCGCGCCGCCTCAAGCAACGGATGCCAGGCAGGCGGATTCTTTTCGAGTTCGGCAAAATAGCGCCGGCGAAATTCACTCCACTTCTCCAGATCGTGGTGGTACCAGTTGCGAAGCTCGGTGCTCGGCGACGCATCCTTGATCCACGCCTTCATGGCGAGCGACTCTTTCTTGATGCCGCGAGGCCATAGTCTATCTACCAGGAACCGGTCGCCATCGGACTTTTCTGCCCTCTCATATGCGCGCTTGATTTGAATCATGGCCTTTTCTCCCGCGCAAACAAGGATACTCGTTTTGGAACGCTATAAGCTCCGCGGGGATCTCGTGCCGTGAAGATTCTGCAGCTGAGACATTGCTGACGGCGTGGTGAGCGCCGGAGTTTCGCCCGGCGGAGGTATCTACATGCCGGGATGCGTCACTTCGTTCGCATGCGGCACAAGGTCCATATACACGGTCCTTGGTATGTTCGTCTGCCAGTGGCTCGTGACCCTTGCGAACAGAACCATCGAGAGAAAGATGTAAGCAACAATACCGGCCACAGCGATAGGCCCGACTGCACGGCGACGCCAACGATCAGTAGCCGCGCTGGACTGCCTCGGCGCCAGCGACAGTTGCAGCGCATTCTCTGCTGGGCAAACTGCCACGCACTCCATGCATGCGGCGCACTCCGCTGACCTGATCTGAAACAGTTGATCCACCGGCAGGCTTGCCGGGCAAGCGCGCGCGCACTTGGCGCAATCAATGCAGGCCCCCGCGTCGCGGCGGATCTTCACCGGGCTCAGCAGCGAGACAATCCCCATCAGCGCGCCATACGGGCAAAGGTAGCGGCACCAGAAGTTCTGCACGATGATGGAGCCAAGCACCAGCACGCCAATCACGATCGCCGCCGTTTGCCCGATGTCGCGGAAGAAGTTGAGCATCTTGACGTCGGCAATCAGTCCGTAAGGTGTGTCCATGAAGCCCTGCAAGGCGTCAGCCGACATGCTGCCGATGATGAAAAGAAAGAACCCGAGAAGCAGATACTTCAGCCCGCGGAGCGGAATATCAAGCCAGCGCGGCAGCAGCACATTCCCGCCGAAAACTTTTCTGCCCAGCTTCCACAAGAACTCTGAGAGCGTTCCCACAGGGCACAGCCAGCTGCAGAATGCCTTCTTGAGCAGCAGGCTCATCAGCACAAACGCCATAAAGAGAAACATGGCCGCCGGATGAATTGCCGGAAAACGTCCGGTGAGCAGGAAGTACTTCGAATTCATGAACCCGGCGATGGGCAGCCAGCCCTCGATTCCAGGCGGCCGCGAAACATTCACACCGATTCCGCCGTGCTCGAAGCCGCGCACCCACAGATAGAATTGGATCCCTAGCCAACCGTTGAGAACGACAAAAACGCCCTGCACGGTATGCCGGATACGCTGAGAGCGGTCCTGTGCCGACCGGCGCACCAGCTTCTTTTTCTCCGCGTGGGTTTGGACTGTTTCTAATGCCTGCGTGGCCATGGTCCCCATTCCTTCTCACCTCGAAGGTAGCCCGGAGGCAGAAAACAGGCAGCGACTTTGGTCACAGTTGTATCTCCAGCCCCGGAAGAAGCATTTGCGAGCTCCTGGCGTACTGGTGCAAGTAGCGATATTCGCGGCATTTACAGCGTTTCTAGCTGGGGTCGCTCACGATGGCGGTTTGGGTCCGATGGATATATATGGAGGCGGAGCGGGGAGGTCAGTGCGAGAGAACGGAGAATAGATCCGCCTGCGCGTGCTTGGATCTTATGAGCAACTTAGGTTCGATCCTGCGCTCTTCCCGCAGAATGTCAGTTTTTCTATGACCGATCATTCACGCATTCGAGCCATCGAAGATGTGCCCCATCTTCTCCTGCTTGGTCTTGAGGTAGCGCTCAAAGCTTTCCTGCGTCTCCACTTCGGCCGAGACGCGCTCCGTCACGGTGATTCCCGCCGCCTCAAGCGCAGCAACTTTGTCGGGATTATTCGTCATCAGGCGCACTCGCTTGACGCCCAGCAGCTTCAGCGCTTCCGCCGCCAAATCGTATGCGCGGCAGTCGGCGGCGAAGCCCAGCTCCTCGTTCGCTTCCACTGTGTCGCGCCCCTGGTCCTGCAATTCGTAGGCCTTCAGCTTGGCCATCAGGCCGATCCCGCGGCCCTCCTGCTGCTCGTAGAGCAGAATTCCCGCGCCCTCCCCGGCGATCCGGCTCATCGCCAGCTCCAGTTGCAGACGGCAATCGCAGCGCAGAGAGCCAAACACATCGCCGGTGAGGCATTGCGAGTGGATGCGCACCAGCGGTGGCGCAGCGTGAATATCGCCCATCACCAGCGCAACCAGTCCCTCCACCGCAGGGGCTGGTTCGCAACCGGGTTGGCCCGCGTCCCGCGCACCCTCAAAGCCGAGAATGCGGAAGGCCCCCCATCGCGTGGGAAAATCCGCTTCGGCAATCTTCTTTACACTTTCCAATGCCATGCTTCCATTTTACGGCGAAGGGCAATTTCAGATGGTCCGTCGCAATTTCGGCGGCGGCAAGCCTTGACATCACTATTCGGCTGACGATACCTCTCGATCATGGGCGAAGCATCCAGCACAACCCGGCAAATTGAACCGGTTCGCAGCGAGGCCGCGCTCGCAACGGTGCGCATTCTGCTTGAGGAGTACTGGAATTCTTTCGGCTTCACACCCTGCTTTCAGAACTTCGGTGACGAGTTGGCAGGGTTGCCCGGCTCCTACGCGCCGCCCGATGGCCGCCTTGCGCTGGCCACTATCAACGGCGAACCGGCAGGCTGCATCGCCCTTCGCCGCGTGGATGCGCAACGCGCCGAGGTCAAGCGCCTTTACGTGCGCGCGGCGTTTCGCGGGTACGGCCTTGGCCGCGCATTGCTCGAGTGGCTGATGGCCGAAGCTCGCGCCGCAGGCTACCGTGAGATTGTGGGCGATACGATGCCGGCGATGCGTGAGGCCCTGGCGCTCTACGACCGCTTCGGATTCGAGCGCGGAGAGCCCTACTCGGAGCATCCCACCGAAGGCGCAATCTTCATTCGCTTCAAGCTTTAGCGGCGGCTGCGATCCTCGCATGCGGCCAGCGCGGCGCGGTACAGTGATGGGGTGACCGTCAATCTCATCTGGATCACGCTTCTCGTGAAGCTGGGCGTGGTCGCGTCGGTGGCCAGCGTCCTGGCGCGCGCCTCCACCTTCCGGCGGCTTCTATTCGCAGAGGAACGCCGTCCCGCTCAGACCTTGGCGCTGCTGGGGTTTTTCCTGGTGCCGCTCACCCTTGGCGTATGGATTCGGCTTGTGGTGCCGAACTTTCTCGCCGCTGATATTTCCTTCGAAACCGTCATCCTTATCGGCCTCCTTACCGGCCCGGGCTGGGCCATGCTCAGCGGCGTCATCTTGTCGGTTCCTGCCGTCCTGCATCACGAGTTTCTCGCGTTCCCGTTCAATGTCGCGCTGGGCCTGGCTGCCGGCGCCATCAGCCGCATTGTGGAGAAGGAAGAGATCTGGTCGTTTACGCCGTTTGTCGATCTAAGTCTCTATCGCTGGATTCGCCGCAATCTGATCAAGCCGCGCATTGACCGTCAGATTATGCTCCTGGTTCTCATCGCCGCCATGGAGATGATCCGCGACTGGATCGCACCACTTGTTCCCACACCGCCTCTTCGCGCTGGTTTCTGATCAACTTTGGCTGCAGGCTCTGGTCTGGGTCGCCGCGCCCATTAATGTTGGCATCGCGCTCAAGGTATGGAATGCGCTTCGCGTGGAGATGTCGCTCGAAGAGCAGAAGCGGCTGTTGCTTGAGGCCCGCCTTGACGCCCTCCAGCGCCAGATCAATCCCCACTTTCTCTTTAATACCCTCAACTCCATCGCCTCGCTGGTGCGCAGCCAGCCGGAGCTGGCCCGGGAAATGACCGTCAAGCTGGCCAACATTCTTCGTGCCCTGCTCAAGGACCACGACAGCTACGTCCCGCTACGCGAGGAGCTGAAGTTTACCGACGATTACATCGATATTGAGGTGGTGCGCTTTGGCGCCGACAAACTGCGCGTGGAGAAAGAAATTGACCCGCTCACGCTCGAGGTGATGGTGCCCAGCATCCTGTTGCAGCCGCTCATTGAAAACAGCATCAAGCATGGTCTTGAGCCGCGCATCCATGGCGGCACGGTCACGCTGCGCAGCCGTCTTGAGGGCGATCGCATTTTCATCGAGGTGGCCGACGACGGCGTGGGCATGACCAGCGGTCCGGCCTCCGCGCTGCGGCGCACCGGTGCCGGTATCGGAATGAAAAACGTCCAAGAGCGGCTCGAAGTCCTTTACGGCAACCAGGCGCGCTTCAGCGTGACCAGCAACCCCGGCCGCGGCACGCTGGTCTCGATTGAAATTCCGGTGGTGCTGCCGGGGGCGCTCTGATCCGGCCGTTCAAACGCGAGAAACCACTCCGGGTCGGAGGAACAGCCGCGGGCGCGGCTTAAGCAAGGTGCGCCGATCAACTCCTCTTTTTCGCTCGATCGGCCAGCCAAAAATCAAACTCCGCAGCCACGGTGCGCCCCGGCTTTCTGAACTCCCGATGTTCCTGCCTGAGGTAATTCTGAAACGCGTCGTAATCGTCGGCCGCAGGAGCGGACACCGCGACGGACGCCGCGGCACTTGCTTCAACAGCCACCGGTCTTTCCCCGCTCTCACCGCTGAATAGCCAGTGCGCCTCAAACGGGGCCAGGGCTGGCAAAAACAAACTAAGGAGGCCGAAGAAAGGGATGTGAGTCCGTGTGTAAGCAAAGCCAAGCAGAAACGCGACAAAAGCCAGGTGCGTACCGATCGTTGCAATCGGCGACATCGCCAACGCCTTCCGATCTTCGGCGAATACCACGAGCAACACGAGATACAAGTGGTAAGAAATCAAGATCGACAAATAGGCGGCCGCTGCGCCTGCCAACAGGTAATGACCAATGACGAAGCCGACAACGATCGACACAAGTAGTGCCGCAACCTTCATCGCAAGACTCCAATCTTTCTGGATTCTGATCCGATGATACTCATCCCGACTCTCGACCGACGATTTCGAAAATCATACCACGCAAGTTTTCCATGGCCGCCAAGTCTTGCTGCTAAATCCAGCCGGTCGCATAACTGCAGTAACGTGCCAAGTCGAATCGCCAACCAGGATGCGTCGCCTTCATGTGCAGAGTGTCGCGTCCGTCTCGAACGTGGAGCCAAAGCGGTTGTCGCAGCCGCTTCTCGATTTACCTTGAGCAGTGGTCTGCTTCCCCCGCAGCGACATTCCCTCACGGCGCTTGCAGGGAGCGTTGCTGGAACAATTGGACGACCTCCTCCCAACCCGCCGCGAGGTCATAGTTGTAGCGCGCCGGCAAGGCAAATACGTACCTCGAGTTGCGAGCGATCTCACCCGGGCCGATTGGAGCGGCACTGAAGAGGCAATCATCCGAGTGCTGCCATTGTTCTCGTTTGAAAATCATGATCGGGATGTCTTCATGAGGATCGTCCTCTGTCCATTTTGGATTGCGAATGATCAGCAGCGGCCCTTCGATCGGTTTGCGATTCGTGTCGTCCCTCAGATTGCCATGCCATTTTTCCCAAATCAGGGTGTATCCCTTCCAACTGGCAGGAAGCACAAAACAGAATCCATACTGTGCATTACGGTAGAGGATGGTTGCTTTTGGTTTGGCCGGGATGGTCTATTGATGCGCCGCTCTTTGCGGCTGGGCCTGACTCATTGGTAGAGCTGCAACGATGGCAACAAACAGAAACAATTGTTTGAAGTTCACAACTCGCTCTCTTTGCTCTAACACCGGCCCCCGGTGATGCTTTGGACAAAAACCGTTACCGAAGTCAGCAGGGACAGAAATGGTCCGGCGCTGTTGATTGTATGCTCAGAATATGGTGCGCTTCACAGTGCTGGCCTCGGGTTCCAAAGGCAACAGCACGGTTGTCTGTGGCGGGCGCACGCGCATCCTGGTCGATGCCGGCCTCAGTTGCCGCGAGCTTTTCCGGCGCATGAAGCTGGCCGGCGAAGATCCCGCAACCCTCGACGCCATCGTCATCACCCACGAGCACCAGGACCACATCAACGGCCTCTGTGTCACCGCGCGCAAGCTCAGCATTCCGGTCTATTTTACTGAGGCAACACATCGTGCCTGGATGCGCTGGCTTACGCCGCGCCGACAGATGACCTACGCGCAGTGGCTGGAAATGTGCCGCAAGCAGGCCGCCGAACGCCAGGCGGAAATTGATACCGCGCCCGAAGGGGGCGACCCGGAGGAGGCAGAAGCCGACGGCCAGCCCAAGGCATGCGAACCCGCGGCACCAGAAGACCCCGCGATGGTGTCGGGCTCGACAGATTCGACGCCACTCAAGGACGATCCCACCTGGTTACCTGCGGTTGAGTACTTCCAGGCGGGCCAGCCGTTCTCCATCGGCGACATCGGCCTCAGCCCCTTCACCATCCCCCATGATGCCGCCGATCCGGTGGGTTTCGTCCTCAGCGCCGAAGGGGTGCGGATGGGCTATGCGACGGACCTGGGCTACATTCCGCCCAACGTCAGGGAGCAGCTCCGGGCACTCGATTTGCTCCTTCTCGAATCGAACCACGACCTGGAGATGTTGCGCGACGGCCCCTACCCCTGGGCGGTCAAACAGCGGGTACTTTCCCGGGTAGGGCATCTCTCCAACGACGCTGCGGCGGATTTCCTCTGCAATGCCTACGATGGACAGGCGTCCTACGTTATTTTGGCGCATCTATCTGAAAATAATAATCTTCCTGAGCTTGCGAGGGTCGCGGCCGAGCGTGCGCTCATCGGCAGGGCAAGCCTGCTGGCCAACCGGCTGTTACTTGCAGAGCAACATCAGCCACTTTCGGCGATCAGTTTTTAGCCGAGATTGGTTACAAAAGAGTTACAATAGTAAGCAAGACACGGCCACACTTTCAAGACGTGAGGGGCCGGAGCAAGGCGCCAGGCAAGGTTGCGTGGCGCTGTGTATTTCTGGGGAGCTTTAGCATCCGCGCGTACGGGTGAAGCGTCCAATGAGTAGCTTCCAGAGGGATCGACAGGCGGAAGCGCAACGACTCAACTTAACTGGTTCAACTTAATTCTTTTTGCAGGGTGAGTCTTTATGCCTAGGGTGAAAAGCCGATGCTCCGACCGGGTGGTCGGCGCTATTCTGGCTAGCTGGCGTTACGACATCTCAGGAATTTCCCCGGAGATGCGGCGGGATTACGAACAGCACTTCACGGAATGTGCGTATTGCAGCGGGCGCCAAAAATTCCACAGGAGCCTCGACGTCACGCTGGCGGTTCTTACTTCGCTTGCCGCCCTCTTCTTTCTCTTCGCACTCGCGGTTCTCAAACACATCCGTCCGCTGGAGCATGTGGCGTTTAAAGTCTTGGGCCTCGACATCTTCGACATGTACCACATGCTGGTTTCGGCAGGAATTGCCGGCCTTGTCTTCTCTGTGATCGCCATGGCACTGGTTCTCATGGCCACGCCTGCGCCATCGTACCTGGGCGGAATTGCCGCCGAACGCGCCAAGCTGATTGAAGAGCACCTGCCATCGGCGATCAAATCGCTGCGCCCACGCTGACGCGAAATCTGCCCTCCCAATGCAAAAGGCCTCCCGGTGCGGGAGGCTTTTTCGCGTAGTGGGTTCACGCCACCAGCGGAGCCTGCAGATCAGCCGAAAGGCGAAACGGAGATTCCGTATAATTGAAGCGAATCATCAACGAAAAAAGAGATTCCAGCATAGGAAAGAGAGTATCGAGATGTATAAAGTCGTTTTGCTTCGCCATGGAGAGAGCATCTGGAACAAGGAAAACCTGTTTACCGGCTGGACAGATGTTGACCTGTCGGAGAAGGGCAGAGAAGAGGCCACGCAGGCCGGCCGGATGCTGAAGGAGCAGGGATATCGCTTCGACATCGCCTTCACCTCGGTGCTGAAGCGCGCGATACGCACTCTGTGGATCACGCTGGACCAGATGGACCTGATGTGGATTCCCGTCGAGCGCGACTGGCGGCTGAACGAACGGCATTATGGGGCGCTGCAAGGCCTCAATAAAGCTGAGACGGCAGCGAAGTATGGCGCAGAGCAGGTGAAAATCTGGCGGCGCAGTTATGACATTCGCCCACCGGCGCTGGACGAGGCCGATCCGCGTTTTCCGGGGAAGGATCCACGCTATCGCAACCTTTCAAAGCAACAACTTCCACTCAGCGAATGCCTGAAGGACACCGTCGACCGCTTTCTGCCCTGCTGGCACGAGGTGATCGCTCCCAGCATCCGGTCGGGGAAGCAGGTGTTGATCGCGGCCCATGGCAACAGCCTGCGGGCGCTGGTGAAGTATCTTGAAGACGTTCCGGACGAGCAGATTGTCGATCTCAACATTCCTACGGGCGTGCCGATGGTGCAGGAACTTGACGACGACCTGAAATCGATTCGTCATTATTATCTGGGAGACGCCGCGCAAATCGAGCAGGCGGTAAATAAAGCTGCAAGCACAGGCGTGAGTCGTTGAGGGACCAATAGGTCGCATCAAACGCGTCGATTGGCCGAACGGGGAATCTGCCCTGGAGATTTGTGCTGCTCGGCTGCGCAGGGCGCTTTCGCGCCCCCCGCCGCCCACGCTGGCAAACTGATTGGCAGCCTACTCGTTGTAGTTCAGGCCCTCCAGCCCAAGGTACACCGCGCCGGAGCCCAGTTCCTCTTCGATGCGCAGCAACTGGTTGTACTTGGCGATGCGGTCGGTGCGGCTCACCGAGCCGGTCTTGATCTGGCCCACGCCGGTGGCCACGGCCAGGTCGGCAATGAACGTGTCCTCGGTTTCGCCCGAGCGGTGCGAAATGACGGATGTATAGCCGTAACGGCGGCCCAGCTCGATCGCTTCCAAAGTCTCGGTGACGGTGCCAATCTGGTTGAGCTTGATGAGAATGGAGTTGGCCACGCCCTCGTCGATGCCGCGCTGCAACAGCTTGATATTGGTGCAGAAGATGTCGTCGCCCACCAACTGGATTCTGCCGCCGAGCTTGTCGGTCAGAATGCGCCAGCCCTCCCAGTCGTCCTCGGCCAGGCCGTCTTCGAGCGAGACGATGGGGTATTGGCGAATCCAGTTGTCGTAGAAGCTCACCATCTCCTCGCTGGACAGCTCGCTCTTGTCGCCCTTCTTGAAGACGTACTTCTTCTTTTCCGTGTCGTAGAACTCGCTCGACGCCGGATCGAGCGCAATCGCGATCTGTTCGCCGGGCTTGTAGCCGGCCTGCTCAATGGCTTCGAGAATCAGCTCGATGGCTTCGCTGTTCGATTTGAGCGAAGGCGCGAATCCGCCCTCGTCGCCCACTGCCGTGTTGTAGCCCTTCTTCTTCAGCACGCCCTTCAGCGTGTGGAAGGTTTCCGCGGCCCAGCGCAGCGCCTCGCTGAAGCGCTCCGCGCCCACGGGCATGATCATGAACTCCTGAAAGTCCACGTTCGAGTCGGCATGCGCGCCGCCGTTCAGCACGTTCAGCATCGGCGTGGGCAGCACGCTGGCATTGACTCCGCCCAGGTAGCGGTAGAGCGGAACCTCCAGCGTCAGCGCCACGGCGCGGGCGGCAGCCATGGAAACGGCCAGGATCGCATTCGCGCCCAGCTTGCCCTTGTTCGGCGTGCCGTCCAGCGCAATCATCGACTGGTCGATCAGCCGCTGGTTCGCCGCATCCATGCCCTCCAGCTCGGGGGCAATGATCGTCTCCACATTGGCCACCGCCTGCAACACGCCCTTGCCGAGGTAATGGCTCTTGTCGCCGTCGCGCAGCTCCACGGCCTCATGCTCACCCGTTGAAGCGCCCGAAGGCACAATGGCGCGGCCCATCGCGCCGCTTTCCAGAATCACGTCCGCCTCCACGGTCGGATTGCCGCGCGAGTCAAGACACCTCGCGGGCACGAACTGGCAACAATCTCAGTCATATCGCTCCTCACTATGTGGTGCTGCAGCCGGTCATTCAGTCGGGGACGGCGATCCACAGCAAGAATTTCTCCGGCGGCGCTTTGAATGGTGTCCAAAAGCCCATGCGCGTGCAAAAAACACTCTCCGTCCAGGGAAAATGCGGATAAATAAAGTGTGCTTCTCTCCCCTCGGATTCTAGCAAACCAGCCGTGACGGCACTGTGTGGCGACGGTCACAGGCTGGCTCGGATTGAAGCAGGCGCCTGTCAGTAACTCTTTTGATTCGTGCCACCAAAGGCACATGGCGCTCGACCCACCAATTCGTGATTGTCCAGGGTCGCGTTACGCTTAGTTTGGGTAGTTTTACGCATGCGTCTCGCCCGGGGTGGCGCGGATGCAAAACTTTCCTTTTTCAAGAGGGTTTAATGCGTGCAAGGAGAATTTTGCGCGCGAAGGGAGATCGGGATGAAGCGAAACATTCTTGTGTACGCTTTGTTGGCCGGAACGGCGGCTACGCTGGCAGCGCAGCAGGCGAGCCAGTCTAACCCATACCAGGGCACCTCGAATCCTCCTCCCGACAGCATGATTACAACTCCCACGCCGGAGCCGGAGTTCGCGCCTCAAGCCAAGCCCTCCCCCAGTCACCCCTTGTATGCGCAGCCTGCAACGCAGCCCGCTTATTCGGCGCAGCCACCTGTCCAAGCGGCCTTCCAGCCCTCCCCAGCTATTTCATCGCACGAATCCTTTGCGCCCGGCATGGTTGACGGTACTGACGACGGCATCGTGCAGGTGGCGCCCGACACTCCTTCACAACCCACTCTGAATCAGCGCGCGGACATGAATGATCCCGACAGCGACATCGTGCACCCGGCCCCGTTGGCTCCCGGTGAACTCGGTGAAGGCGCCGTCATTCGCGTCCGTCTGATGGAGACTCTCTCCACCGCTCTAAGTGAGCCCGGGCAACAGTTCCGCTCGCGTGTATCCTCCGACGTGATTCAGGACGGCCAGGTGCTGATTCCTGTCGGCGCTGAAATTGACGGCGTGGTGGTTGGCGTTTCCACTGGACACGCAGGTGGCCACGGGTCGATGCATCTGCGGCCTCAGACGGTCATCCTGTCTGACGGCTCGCGCTACCATCTTTACGCTCAACTCTCCGGCGCTCCCGGCTCCGGAACGCGCGTCAGCGACGAAGGGGCAGTGACTCCGGGCTCGCGCCTGAAGAAAGACGGCATTGAATACGCGGGCGCGGTGGGTGGAGGCGCAATCACCGGGGCCGTCCTTGGCGGGCCCGGCGGCGCGCTCGCTGGAACCATCATTGGGGCTGGCGTCATTACCGCTCACTTGCTCATCAGCCACCCCCAGGCCACGCTCGATAGCGGAACGGTTCTGCTCTTCACGCTCAATCAGCCGCTCCATCTCGTCCCCGCGGCTCAAACCGGAAACTAGGCTCTGCTAGAACCGCTGGGATCGCGGCATCGCAAGCCTGCCTTCCCAGTCAAGGAGGTTTTGCAATGAACTGTAGTCAATTGCAGGAACGGCGCACGACCACGAATTGGGAAAGAGCTACCCAGTCTCCTGCGGATGCCGGCGAACATCGCGAATTTCCTGAGACCAATACCGGTCGCTGGGGCACAGTCAGGTTTTCGGCGCTGGGACAGGCTTTCACACCCTGGATTGCGCCCCCTCTCAAAACGTCGCACAACTGAGCAGCGGGGACGCCAACCTGACGAACTGGGACGAGTGTCGATGACGTGTCTTCCACGGCTGAAGGCATCATTTCTCTGACATGAAGCCGCATTTGGCACGAAGTTACTTTCGACTTCGGTGTCCCAGATGCGCTTCCCATCCACGATTACACTTAGTAGCTAATGGCTGAGAGCTAATAGCTAAAAGCTGGAAGCTGGCGGCTGAGATTGTTATGGACAAGTTTGTCATTCGCGGCGGCAATCCCCTCGTCGGAACCATTCACATTTCGGGCGCCAAGAATTCGGCGCTGCCGTGCATGGCTGCGGCCATCCTCACTGAGGACGAAGTCACTCTCGAAAACATCCCTCAGGTGCGGGATATCGAGACGGAACGCCGTCTGCTTACCTCCATGGGCGCCACAGTCGAGTTGCGCGAGGGCGATGCGCAGGACCGCACCACCATTAGCTGCCGCTCGCTCTCCGATCCCATTGCACGGTACGAAATCGTGAAGACTATGCGCGCCAGTTCCCTCGTACTTGGTCCGCTTATTGCCCGCACCGGCATGGCGCGCGTAGCCATGCCCGGTGGCTGCGCCATCGGTGGCCGTCCCATTGACCTGCACATCAAAGGTCTGGAAAAAATGGGCGCGACCATCACACAGGAGCACGGATATCTCGAAGCCAGCGCGGCACGCCTGCATGGCACAGAAATCGTCTTCGACAAGATCACAGTAACCGGCACTGAAGATCTGCTGATGGCAGCGGCGCTCGCCGAGGGCGATACGCTGATGGAAAACTGCGCGCGCGAACCGGAGGTTGTCGACCTCGCCGCGCTGCTGGTTGCCATGGGCGCCAGAATTGAAGGCGCAGGCACGGCTACCATTCGCGTGCATGGCGTTACAAGCCTGCACGGCGCGCGCTACCGCATCAATCCAGACCGCATTGAGGCGGGAACCTTCCTGGTAGCCGGCGCAATCACCGGCGGCGACCTGATTGTGGCCAACTGCAACACGACGCATCTGGGCGCGATCATCGCCAAGCTGCGCGAAGCTGGCGCGCGCGTGGATGTGCTCGGCCCCGACGCAGCGCGCGTGCGTGCCGCCGAGACGTTGCGCGCCGCCGATATCTCCACCGAGGAATATCCCGGTTTTCCCACCGATATGCAGGCGCAATACATGGCGTTGGCTACGCAGGCCGATGGCGTCAGCGTGGTCCGCGAAAACATTTTCGAGAACCGCTTCATGCATGTGCAAGAACTTGTCCGCATGGGAGCGAACATCAAGGTCGAAGGAAATTCAGCCGCTGTGCGAGGTCCGGCCCGCCTTTCTTCCGCCGCGGTCATGTGCTCCGATCTGCGTGCCTCCGCATCGCTGGTGCTTGCCGCGCTGGTAGCAGAAGGCGAAACCATCATCGATCGCGTGTATCACATGGACCGCGGTTACGAGCGCTTCGAAGAAAAGTTGTGCAGTGTGGGCGCGCAGATCCAGCGGCTTGGGAACATCTTTGCGCCCCGCCAGGAAAAACCTGCGCCGTTGAGCCAACCTGTTTAGAGGCCAGGCATCTAAGGGTTGAGGATCAACTGCATCATCGTTTTCAAGTGCCGGGATTTTCAACAGAGCGCAACTTATCCCGTGCCCCTGAGTTGGTAAGATTAGTCGCCCGGAAAAGATTCCCCAATCCGGCACAAAAACCATGGAGGCAAAATTTCCGTGAAAAAATTTGCACTGTCACTGCTGCTTGCAATTTGTTTGGCTCCTGTAGCCGCATTGGCGCAGGTTGTCGTTCGGGTGGCGCCCCCCGCGCCAATCGTCGAAGCCCATGAACGCCCGCCGCATCCCGGTTGGGTTTGGAACGACGGCTATCACCGCTGGGACGGCCATCGCTATGTCTGGGTTCACGGCCATTGGGTTCGCCCGCCGCATCCCGGCGCGGTCTGGGTTGCCCATCGCTGGGAACACCGTAATGGCGGCTGGGTCCTAGTCGAAGGTCACTGGCGGTAAATTCAAATCGTCAAAGAAAAAGCGGGGCGCGAGCCCCGCTTTTTCTTGCGCTCCTGCTCTTTTAAGATTTGCCTATCGAATCTCGATCACATCCGATGCGGCAGCCGCCGCGGCCTCCGCCTGCTCTATCACCTTTTCCGCCACGGCATAAAACGCGGCCGCCTGCGGGCTTTTAGGTCCGGCCAGCGCTACCGGAAGCCCGCGGTCGCCGCCTTCGCGAATGGCCGGAATCAGCTCGATCGATCCCAGGAACGGCACGTTGAACTGCTTCGCCGTGCGTTCCGCTCCGCCGCGCGAAAAGATGTCGATCTCATGGTGGCAATGCGGGCAGGTAAAGTGGCTCATGTTTTCCACAATCCCCAGCACATCCACATTCACTTGGGCGAACATCTCCAACGCCTTGCGCGCGTCTTCCAGGCTTACGTCGCTGGGCGTCGACACCACCACCGCGCCGGTCAGCGGCACAGTTTGCACCAGTGAAATGGCCACATCACCCGTTCCCGGCGGCAGGTCCACAACCAGGTAATCAAGCTCGCCCCAGTTCACCTGCTGCAAGAACTGCCGGATGATTTGGTGCAGCATGGGACCGCGCATCACCATCGGCTTGTCGCCGGGCGAGATGTAGCCAATGGAAATGGTCTTGATGCCGTGCGTCAGGTTAGGCTCAATCATGTTGCCCGGCCCCACCTTCGGCGACTGTGACGAGCCCATCATCAGCGGCACATTGGGCCCGTAGACGTCGGCGTCCATCAGTCCCACGCTCTTGCCCATCTTGCTGAGCGCGATCGCCAGGTTGACGGCCACAGTGGTTTTGCCCACGCCGCCTTTACCGGAACCGACTGCGACAATCTTTGCTACGCCCGGCAATGCAACCGGCTGCGGCATCGTGTGCCCATGCGCCATCACTTTTCTCCTGCTTCAATCTTACAAGAGCCACGAATCACGACCGTGCGTCCCCCGCCTCCACCATCGGTTGCAATCCCGCCACCCTTGCAAGCACCGTATGAAGTTGCCGCACGCCATCGGTCAGCGACGCCGGCCCGGGCTGCAAAATGCAACCGGATGGAATCTCGTACACATGTCCATTGCGCACCGCACTTGTCGCACCCCATCCAGCGCGTGATCGAATCGCCTCAGTGTTCACTTTTTTTCCGCACCACGAAGCCAGAATGACCTCAGGATCGCGGTCAGCCACGGCTGCCGGGTCTACGACGCGGTCCTTGGCTTTTCCGCATGCGCTTAGCTCGGGAAAAATTAATTCGCCACCGGCAATCTCGATCAATTCTTCCACCCATTGGATGCCGCTGATCAAAGGATCGTCCCACTCCTCGAAATACACGCGAGGCCGATGCGGAAACGTCTTCGCTGAACTCGCGATCGCATCAAGACCTCGCCGCAGTCCCCCCACAAGAGCTGCACCCTGCGCCGGCTTTCCAACGATGCGCGAAAGCACCACAATCATCTCAAGAATCTCGGCGATGCTGCGCTGGTTGAAGTTCAAGACCGTAACGCCTCGCAGCACAAGCTCGCGGGTAATCTCCGCCTGCACGTCAGAAAACGTCAAAACCAGGTCCGGCCTCAAGTCTAGAATCGCATCGAACTTCGCATCGCGGAATGCCGAAACTCGCGGCTTGTTCCGCGCCTCAGGCGGCCGGTAGGCATAACCTGAAACTCCCACAATCCGGTCCTGTTCGCCAAGCAGGTAGAGAGTCTCTGTTGTCTCATCGGTGAGGCAGACGATGCGACGAGGATATTCGGCGAAATCTGCCTGTGCGCTACCGGTCATCGGGGGAAGGAAAGTCGGCATAAACAATAGTTGAGATTTGTCGGCGATCACCCGAACGGTCGCATCCTCGCCACATGTTCTCAGCGATTGCCCGCGGCATCGTCCGCAACTGCTGCCGTAGCCAGCTTGGACTCTTGGCGCCTGGCACTCTCGCGCTCACGGTGCTCGCGGCGGCGCAGCGCGTCTCCATAACGGCGCACTTCGTCCGGCGTCTCCGGTTTCAGTTGCGGAACCTTCTGCAAGCGCCCATGCTCATCCACGGCCACAAACACCAGGTAAGCGCTGGCCACGTGCGCAACAGTGCCTGTCCGGGTATTCTCCGCCCACACCTTGACGCCGACTTCCATCGAGCTGGTAAACGCTCGATTGACGCTCGACTTGAGTGTTACCAGGTCGCCCAATCGCACCGGCTGGATGAAGTCGATATGATCCATTGACGCCGTCACCACGTGAGTTCGCGCATGCCGGTACGCCGCCATGGCGCCGGTCAAGTCAATGAAGTGCATCAGGCGGCCGCCCAGCAGGTTGCCCAGCATATTGGTGTCGTTGGGCAGGATGATCTCTGTCATCTCCGACTGCGTACTCGCCACCGTGCGTACCAGTGGTTGGGTCTCATGGCTGCTCATTCTGGCTCCACTCTCTTCCTCTTTCGCTCTCTCTTCACGTCCGCTTCGTCACGATCCGGATACAATAGAAATGGCGGCAGATTCCGCTCGGGGAAGTTCGGCCGTGGGTACCCTGTTCCAGTGTGGGCAATCACCGCCAATTACGCAAATCTCCTCGGCCCGAAGGGTAGAGTTGAGGCGGATGCGAACAAGATGGACAAAATTGCGGGACTGAAAGAGATTCTGACGCTGGACCCGAAAAACAGCTTTGCCCGCTACGGAATCGCCATGGAACTGGCGAGCCGGGGCGAAACAGAGGCGGCGCTCTCAGAATTTGATAAGCTTCTGGCCAACGATCCTGATTACACCCAAGGTTATTTCATGTCGGCGCAAGCATTGGCCGGCGCAGGCAGAAAACCAGAGGCAATCGAACGTCTTAAAGCCGGCGTAGACTGCGCCAAACGCATGGGTAACAGCCATGCCGTCAATGAGATGCAAGCAATGCTCGACGAATTGGACCGGTAACTGAAAATCATAAAGGCAGGAGAGTCTGCGGCAGAGCATGGCTTCGGATTCTGGCTGCAGGCTGGATCGGACGGATTTTTACCAAACTGCGAGATAGCCAGCGCAAATCGATTTGGCGTCTAGAGGATCAGCATGGCGAAATATTCGATTGTTGTGCCATTTCACAATGAGGAAGAAAACGTAACGGTTTTATACGCCCGGCTCAAGCAGGTCATGGAGCAAGTGGGCGACTCCTTTGAGCTGGTACTGGTCGATGATGGCTCAACCGACCGGACCTACAAGCTCCTTGAAGAAATTGCAGCGGTTGACAGCCGTGTGCTGGTCGTCAAACTGCGCCGCAATTTCGGCCAGACTTCCGCTTTGGCTGCCGGCTTTGACCATGCCTCGGGTGAGTTTATTTTGGCGATGGACGGCGACCTGCAGCACGATCCGAACGACATTCCCGCGTTTCTTGAAAAGCTCGACGAGGGATACGACGTTGTCTCCGGCTGGCGAAAGATACGCATCGACAGCTTCATGTTGCGCCGCGTTCCATCCGCCTGCGCCAATTGGATCATGGCGCGGCTCTCCGGCGTTCACATCCACGACTTCGGCACTACCTTCAAAGCCTATCGCCGCGAAGTGATTCAGAATATCCCGCTTTACGGCGAAATGCACCGCTTCATTCCCGCGCTCGCCAGTTGGTATGGCGCAACTATCTGCGAGATCCCAATCCGCAACGTTAATCGCGAACGCGGCAGAAGCCATTACGGACTGGGCCGCACCTTCCACGTCATCTTCGACCTCATCACCATTCGATTCCTGCTCAAGTACATGAGCCGCCCACTGCACTTCTTCGGCCCTCTGGCCGCTCTCGGCATCCTTGCCGGCAGCGTCATGGCGGCTTCCCTGCTGGGCATGAAGATTGCCAATCCGCAATTGGATGTAATGCATCTGCACGGTCCCATGTTCGTCATCGGGTCCGTGCTCATTATCGCCGGCATCCAGATGCTGGCCATCGGTCTTTTGGGTGAGCTCACCGTGCGCCACTACTACAGCAGCCAGCGTCCCGCGGCTTACTCTGTGGACCGCCTTGTCCGGCTCGTCTCTTCCGATGAGCAAAGCCTGCTCTCCGAGCGCCCGGACGGCATGCTGTAAAAGCAGGGATTACGGAATAGGGAATAGCTGATTCTTGATGTGCTGGCTCCTGCGAGCAAACTGAGATCGTTCGCTTGGTCTTCACTTCTTCTCGAGCGCTGCTTCGGCGCACTACTCTCTGTTCCCTGATCCCTATTCCCTTGCTTCTCCCCACCCTCAGGGTTGATCCTTATGCCTGTCATGAAAGCCATTCAAATCCAGGAGACTGGCGGGCCAGAGGTCCTCAAACTCGCAGACCTCCCCATTCCCGAGCCCGGGCCTGGCCAGGTTCTGGTGCGCATTGAAGCCGCTGGCGTCAATTTCATCGAAATTTACTTTCGCAAAGGTGTCTATAAAACAGCGTTCCCGATGATCCCTGGCAGCGAGGCCGCAGGCACAGTTGAGGAACTTGGGCCTGGTGTCACCGGGTTTAAAGACGGCGATGCGGTTGCGTCCACCAGCATGATTGGCAGTTATGCCGAGTACGCACTGGTTCCCGCCGCGCAGCTGGTCAAGGTCCCCGACGGCCTCAGCCTGGAGTACGCAGCAGCGGCGATGCTTCAGGGCATGACCGCGCATTACCTGTCCCATTCCACGTTTCCTCTCAAGGCTGGCGATACCGCCCTGGTACACGCCGGCGCCGGCGGAGTGGGCCTGCTGCTTACGCAGATGGCCGTACGGCGGGGCGCGCGCGTCATCACCACCGTCTCCACCAAGGCGAAAGCCAAGCTCTCGCGCGAGGCGGGCGCCTCAGACGTGATTCTTTACACCGAGCAGGATTTCGAAGTCGAAGTGAAAAGCCTCACTGGCGGCAAGGGCGTTGACGTGGTCTACGACTCGGTTGGCAAGACCACCTTCGAGCAGAGTCTCAATTGCCTCCGCCCCCGCGGCCTGATGGCTCTCTTCGGCGCTTCCAGCGGTCCCGTTCCACCCTTTGATCCGATTCAGCTCAACAGCAAAGGCTCGCTCTTCCTTACCCGGCCCACGCTCTGGCATTACATCGCCACGCGCGCCGAGCTTGAGCAGCGCGCCGGCGACGTGCTGGGCTGGGCCGCGAAGGGCGAACTCAAATTGCGCACCGAGCACACCTACCCGTTGGCCGACGCCACGCAAGCGCAGATTGACCTGGAATCGCGGAAGACGACAGGAAAAATTCTGCTTGTGCCGTAGAGGCAGGCCGCTCATCACTGATCACTGACCACTGTTATGACCATCTCTATCTCCGCAACCGACCGCGTCTTCGTTCTCACCGGTGCTGGCATCAGCGCCGAAAGTGGACTGCCCACCTTTCGCGCTGAAGATGGCCTGTGGGCCGGCTTTCGCGTTGAGGACGTGTGTACGCCCGACGCATGGCGACGCGATCCTTCCGCAGTCTGGGAGTTCTACTCCGCGCGCCGCGTACAGGGACAAAAGGCGAATCCCAACCCTGCACACATCGCACTTGCGCAGCTCGAATTGCAGCTTGCCGGCCGCTACTTTCTTTGCACGCAAAATGTTGACGACTTGCACGAGCGCGCCGGCAGCGTCAATCTCGTCCACATGCACGGTGAGCTGGCTAAGTCGCGTTGCGAATGCGAATGCGGCGCGCCGCCTGTCGAGGATCACGCAATCTACGCCAGTCTCGATGAAGTGCGCCGCTGCGCTTGCGGCGGCCGCCTGCGCCCGCACATCGTCTTCTTCGGCGAGATACCGCTCGAAATGCCCCGCATCGAGCTCGAAATTGCCCGCGCCACGCTGATGGTCGTCATCGGCACGTCAGGCAACGTATATCCTGCGGCAAATTTCGTCCACTGGGCGCGACAGACTGGAGCCCGAACCGTCTACATCGGTCCCGAGCCGCCGCTCAACGCCTCCGCCTTCACGCACATCTTCGAAGGCAAAGCGGGCGCAGTTCTGCCAGGACTGTTCGAAGTCCAAACTTAACTTTTTCACTCCGCTAACCCCGCTAATCCTGCTTTTTCAAAAGTGAAACCTATGCCGCATCTCCACCGCAAACATCCGTGGATCGTTCCAGTGGAATCCTCCGATGGTCACCGAGTTATCCAGCAGCACGCGGTGGTTCAGCACATTCATCGCCGTCGCCATCACGTTCCAGTTCTCGCCCAGCGCATGTCCTATCGACGCGTCGAATGTCGTATGCACTGGCAGGTAGACCGCCTGGTAAGGCCCTTCGCCTGAGCCGGCCAGCCCGTTCGTGAATCCGGATCCGTAGTACACGTTGGTCGCGAACCAAGCGTGCGCAGGCAGGTTTGCCGTGAAGCCCGTGTTCAGCGTGTCGCGCTGGTCGTGATCTACGGGAAAATAGTTCGGACCAAGGTCGCACGCCGGATCGGTTGGGATGCTGCACGTAAAGCCGCCGATAATATTCCCTCGCTGCTCGGCGATCTGGTTCGAGTAGCTCAGATGAAACTGCCCCCAGTGCGCCAGGTTCGACGAGCGCAACGACATCTCCCACGCGCGCACCAGCGCCCCGTCCACGGCGATTGGGAAGTACATATTCGATTCGCCCAGATTGGAGTGGTCGAGGAAGTTATTTACGCGGTTCTTGAAGGTATCCACATCCAGCATCCAACCCTTCCAGGGAACCTCGATGCCGAACTGGTTCTCCTCGTCCCGCTCAGAAGGCAGCGGTGTGAAGGTGTTCTCGCCGCCGGGCAGGCTGCCGGCATAGTTCAGCACTGAGCTTGAAACAGTGAGAATCGGCGCAGGCTGGAAGTAGTGTCCGTAAAATCCGCGCAGTACCCAGTTCAGCCGCGGAATCCTCACCGTCGCCCCAACGCGCGGATAAATAGCCGACTCGACCAATCCCGCGCGGTAAATGCTGAAGCGCTCGCCACCCAATAGCGTTAAATACTGGCCCAGTCGCAAATGGTCGGCGATATAGAACTCCACCAACCCGGCATCGGAATTGGCTGGCGTATTCGGCTGCGACGGTCCGCTGCCGTCATTCACCTGCACACCGAATAGATCGTTTTCTTTTTGATAGAACGAGTAGAGGCCGCCTGAAAAGCTGTTCCACCCTATATCGAAGTGCCCGTCTCCCTGCGCCCCCACATAATTTGAGATCTGGTGCCATGTAGTTGCGGCGGGCAGATCGGTAGTGTGCGAATCGTAGTCCGACTGGTTGAAGTGGTAGAACGGCGCCACGGAAAAAAGCGCATTGGGTGAAATGGTGTGCACCCAGTTGGCGATCACGAATGAATCGCGCTCCATTTGCGCGTCGCGCAGTCCATTGGAGCAGTAGTAGCCTGACGCGCATTCATAGTCGGTTCGGCTTGGATCGTAGGGAACCTGAAAGAAATCCTGCCGCGACTGCCCGTCCATTCGGAACTGATCTTTCGGTGTCTGGTTGTGGATCACCGAGACAAACCCACTCTCAGAGTTCGTCGCGTCGTGATCGATTGCAATGATAGGCGTCGCCAGCCCGTAGTTCGATCGCGAGCCAGTGGCGCTCGCGTACCACGCGGTTTTGTCAGAGTGATTGCCCAACGAGAGCTGCGCTTCGCCGGTATAGAGATCTCCCGCGTAGAGCAGCAACTCGCCCTGCCGGTTGAACTCAAATCCGTTGCGCGGCAACACGTCGAACACTCCGTAAGTGCGGTCGCCCACATCGGCGGCGTAGCTGCCGCGCTGCGTCTCCAGCGAATCGATGTCCTTGGGATCGATCTGCGGGCCTACGTTCGAAGCGATCTTGGTGTTGGGAATCTCCACTCCATCGATCAGCCAGCTTGTCTGGTGGCCGCCGCGCATATGCAGCATGTCGTGCGTCATGTACGCGCCCGGAACGTAGTCGGTAATCATCTCCATCCCGGTCGTGCGGTCCGCTCCAGGTGTTGCTTCGATCATCTGGCGCGTGATCAGAGTGGTCGGCGTTACCGTGTCTGCCGCGCTGGCCGCTCCGCTCACGACCACCGATTCCGTGGCGCCGCTCACAGCGAGCGGAATATGCAGAATGGGATTCGTGCCTGACGCAACCGTCAGCGTCTGAGCAGCGATATCAAATCCTTTCGCCGCGACCGTCAGCCGGTAAACTCCGATCGGCGCTTGTGGCAATGCGAATTCGCCATTGGCATTTGTTGTGGCGTGCAACTCGAAAGCTGAGTCCACTGCCTTGAGTGTTACCTCTGCGCCGGCAATCGGCCGGTGCTCGGAGTCGTGCACAATTCCATGCACGGTGGCAAAGACGGTTGCCGATACAGGAAGGGAAGTGATGAGTAACAGGACTGCTGGAAGTAAATGAAGACAAATTCGGCGCATAATGAACAACCTCCTTACTGAACGTTCTTGAAGGCAGGCATCCGCGCACCATCGCGGGCTCAGAGCACGATGCCTGGCCACGTTTGGGGAATGGCTGAAAACTGTCCACGCGCCCGGCAGGGAAGAACCGAAGCTGCGGCGCAACGAGAGAGCTCGCCCGCGTTTACACGCGAGCGGCACACGCCGCTTTAGGGATCAGGACAGCACTTCAACCGATTGTTAGCTGATAGTCGATGCCGGAGGGCCACGACCGGCGTGGGCGTCGCTGGGAATCGAGCGCGTCGCTTTTTCCCGTGAGTCTCGCGTTTCCGTTCGCACTGCGGCAACGTGCAAGCGGGCCGCCGTGGCCGCCATTGCATTCGCCGGCGTTAGCAGCGCAATCGTCGAACCGGGAAAGTACGGGCAGGTTAACGGAGCAGAAAAGCCTGTCCTCGGATCGGGCGGCATCTGCGCCATCGCCGCCATCGCACAGTGGTGCGCACCATGGCGCCTGCAGCATAGCGGCAGACCTGTGTCCTCGCTGCCGTCGACCATTGCCGACAGCGGCCCAAGCCCGAACAACAGGATCAGGAAGATGGAGAAGCCGCGACGCATCTGCGTTTCATGCTAGCAGACTATAAGTGATATTCGGTGGTGGTTCGTTCGTTGATGCTAAGCCGCTCTAGGTGATCAAACTGGTCACTCATCACTGTCTGCTGACCACGGGTCCCGCTCGGGTATCATCAAAGTATTGCTTGGCTTCGCCCCATCAATCCACAGCAAAGGAAACCCAGTGCCTGAAGTGCACGAACCCGCTTCCCCGCTCGAGTCTTCTTCTGCGTCCGTGCGCAAGCCCCGCATCGCGCGCCATCTGCGCATCGCGATCTTTGGGTTTGGAACGGTGGGCAGCTCCGTCGCGCGGATTCTTGTTGAGTCAAAGCCGCACGGGCTCGAACTGACGCATGTTTTCAACCGCGGCGTGGCGCGCAAGCGCGTTAGCTGGGCGCCCGCCGGCGTGGTGTGGAGCGAAGACGCCGATGCAGTCCTGGCTTCCGATGCCGACGTGATCGTCGAACTCGTCGGCGGCCTCGATCCTGCCGGGAATTGGGTACGTCGTGCGCTTGAGGCCGGCAAAAGCGTCGTTACCGCCAACAAAAAGCTCATCGCCTATCATGGAGTCGATCTCGAGCGGCTGGCGGCAGCTAAGGGTGGGCACCTGAAATACGGCGCCGCAGTGGCCGGAGGAATCCCTGTCATTCCCGGCCTCGAACAGGGCATGGCCGGCGACCGCATCGAACGCATCCAGGGCATCCTGAACGGCACTTGCAACTTCATCCTCAGCAAAATGGAAGAGGGTGCCGAATACAGCAAAGTACTGGCGGAGGCGCAGGTCAAAGGCTACGCCGAAGCCGATCCCACTGAAGATGTGGGCGGCTTTGACGCGCGCGCTAAACTGGCGATACTCATGCGCCTGGCTCTCCGAGCGCAGGTCGATCCCGAGGAGATCGTGCCCGGGCCCATCACCGCGGTTACCCCCGTCGACTTCAGTTATGCCCGGGACCTCGGCTGCACCATCCGCCAGGTCTCGCGTGCCGAACAAGTCGAAGGACGGCTCGCGGCTACGGTTGGTCCCATGCTGGTTGCGTTGCGTTCACCGCTGGCCTGGTCGCAGGGAACCGAGAACATGGTCATTGCCAGCGGCCATTATGGCGGCGATGTCGTCTTCTCCGGTCACGGCGCGGGCGGCCATCCCACCGCGGTTGCTGTGGTCAGTGACCTTCTGGCCCTTGCCCACGGCTCGCGCCGTGTCGAGATTCCCGCTGCGCCGGCACGCGTCGGTGCTGAGTTTGAGTGCCCCCACTACATTCGTTTTCTGGTTGTTGACAGGCCCGGAATCGTTGCAGCAATTACGACCGCGCTGGCCAAAGAGCAGATCAACATTCGCGCCATTGTGCAGAAACCCGGCTACCCCGCCAATGCGCTGCCGTTCGTGGTCACCGTCGAGCCGTGCAAGACTTCGGCATTGCAGCGCGCCCTGGCGCCCATCCGCAAGATGGATTGCATGCTGGTAGAGCCGCTCGATTTGCAGATGCTCGAATAGAACGAATTGGGAATTGGGAACAGGGATTGCGGAGGTCGGCAAATGATTGGCACGATTTATCGATGTGAAATCTGTGGCGAAGAAAGCGACAATCCAATGCGCTGGATCGTGATCAACTGCAACAGCGAGCAATTGACCATCTTCAAGTGGACAAAGGATGCCGCGGACGCGCGTGGCGCGCGCCACTACTGCGGCGAAGCTCATGCGCAAGTCTATGTCAGCCGCTGGCTTGAGGCTGCCTGCTCCTGAAAAATCGAGCGATTGCCGTCAGACAAATACGAGCAGGAAACGATGGAAAACGAGTCCGTGGTCCTATGCCCTGTTCTTCGCCGGCCCCGTCGACTCTCGGATGCTCAATGTCGGCGCCATTGAGATCTCTCCCGGGTTGGGCATCTCTTTGTTGTCGATCCGCTCCAATAAAAGCTGTGCGCCTTTCTGGCCCATTTCGAAGAGCGGCTGGTGCACGGTAGTGAGAGAAGGTGTAGAGAAGGCCGCCGAAGTGGTATCGTCGAAGCCGACTACCGAGATGTCGCCCGGCACGTCGAGGCCGGCATCGCGAATTGCGCGGACAGCGCCCATCGCCGCCGTGTCGTTGAAGCAGAACAGCGCGGTGACATCGCGGGTCCTCTCAAGCAGAGCACGCGTCGGGTCGTAGGCGATCTGCGGGTCCATCGGATGGTGCCCGGTCTTCATCGGCCAGCCGGTTGAATCCAGGCGGACCACCAGCGAGGGATCGGGTTTCAGGCCCAGTTCTCTGCCAACCTTCTGCATCTCCACCCAGCGGTACTCGGAGTCGGGAATCGCTTTGGGCCCGCGCATGAAGGCGATACGCCGGTGTCCCAGATCGTAAAGGTGATTCAGAGCCAGCTTGGCGGCGATGTAGTGGTCCAGAATAATATTGGTCACCCCAGCCGTCGCCCAGTGCGACGAGATCGCCACCATCGGAACCGGCACTGACATCTCGTCCACTGTCGTATTCAGGAGCAGAAAGCCATCGACCGCGCGTTCGATCAACATGCGCGGATAGCGCTCCATCAACTCTTTGTTCCAGTTGTGGCATGCGGTGAAGAAGAAATAGTGGGCGCGGTTCAGTTCCTGTACCACGCCGCTCATCACGCGCGTAAAGTAGCCTTCGCTCAAATCCGGCGCCAGCACTCCTACGCTCATTGACCGGCTTTGCCTGAGCGAACGGGCAAAGTAATTCGGCCGGTAGTTGAGCCGGTTTGCGGCCTCAACCACCCTGTTGCGAGTCTCCTGCGGGATGGATTTCGCCGACGGCGAGTTATTCAGGACAAGGGAAACTGTGGTCTGCGAGAGCTCTAAATGCTCCGCGAGCATGCGCAGATTTACATGCCCTGTCGGCAATGAGGTTCTTCCCTTGACCATGTCGGAGTTTTACCACGTTACCCAGTCATGAGGATACACCGTTTAGGCCAACTGAATCGATTTTCTTATCGGGATGCGAGCCGACCGGATCTGTTCCGAGGAGCCGCGAACCCCATTTCGAGCGGTGCCGTCGTCCCTGCGAACTCGGTTTCGGGCGACGGCTCTGTGCTGGGCTCCAGCCCGCCGGCAGAATTAACGTGATTTCCATCCGTATGCGCTTGATTTTTCAGACTTGTAACCTGTTATTCATATTGGGCCGTTAGCCTGAACCTCGATGGACGCCACCGTGCCAGAGATTCGCATCTCTCATCCTCAGCCTCAACCAGAACCTGGCCCAGCCCCGGAGGCCGGTCCTGCAGTTGCCGCGCCGGTAGAGCATTCGGAGATTCGCCGATACCTGCTTTCTCGCGGAAATTCCGCCATCGCCGACGGCGGATTCAGGGTGCTGATGGCACTTTGCGGATTCAGCATCTTCGGCATTGTCGCCCTTATTCTCTTTGAGCTGCTGCAGCGCTCCCAGCTCACACTGCACACTTTCGGCTTTCAGTTCTTCTGGAAAACCTATTTCGACTCTACGACCGGTCTTCCATCCTACTGGGACCCGGTCAACGGCTACTTCAGCGCATTGCCCTTTGTCTACGGCACGCTGGTTTCTTCGTTACTGTCGTTGGTGCTGGCCGTTCCGCTGTCCATCGGCGTCGCCGTCTTTCTCACCGAAATGTGTCCCGGCTTTCTGCGCGCTCCTTTAGCCTTTCTTACCGAACTGCTGGCCGCCATTCCCAGCATCATTTACGGTTTGTGGGCTGTGTTCGTTCTTGTGCCGCTGCTCCGCCAATATGTGAATCCGGCACTGACCAAGGCATTTGGCTGGACTGGCTTCTTCAACGACAATAATCCCACCGGCCTCGGCTACTTCGCGGCGTCTGTGATTCTCGCCATCATGATTCTGCCCATCATCTCGTCGCTCACTCGCGAAGTGATGACAGCCGTGCCGCACTCGCAGCGTGAGGCGGTGCTGGCCCTGGGCGCCACGCGCTGGGAGATGATTCGCATGGGCGTCCTGCGCAACGCGCGCATCGGCATTGTCGGCGCCGTCATCCTCGGCCTGGGCCGCGCGCTCGGTGAAACCATGGCCGTCACCATGGTCATCGGCAATACTCCCTCGATCAGCCGTTCTCTGTTGGCCAATGGCAGCTCCATGGCCGCCGTGATTGCCAACGAATTTACCGAGGCCGTAAGCGCCACGCATCTAAGCGCGCTGATCGAAATTGGTCTGGCGCTGTTCATCGTCACCATCATCGTCAACGCTATTGCCCGCTTGCTGGTTTGGGCCGTCACGCGCGGAGCCCCGGCGCAAGTGCGCTAAGGACACAGGAAAGGGAACAGGGAACAGGGACAGCAAGACCGCGCGGCAGAAACACAGAAGCCAAAGCTGATAGCTGAAAGCTGGATTCAATGAGCACGATGGAAGGCGAGAGAGGGAAGACGTTATTCCGGCTGCGAGCGCGACTTCGCGGCCTGTCCGACCACGCCGCCACGTTTCTCGCGGTGTTGTCCACGATTCTGGTCATTCTGCCGCTCGTTGCCATCTTCGTCTATCTCGTCATCAAAGGCGCCCGTTCGCTCAATTTAGCCTTCTTCACGCAAATTCCCAAGCCGGTCGGCGTCGAAGGAGGCGGAATGGCAAACGCCATAATCGGTTCGGTGACGCTGCTGGCCCTCGCCAGCCTAATGGGAGTCCCCATTGGCATTGGCGGCGGCATCTACCTTGCCGAGTTTGGCCGCGGCACCAAGTTGGCCAATGCCATCCGTTTCACTGCTGACGTCCTCAACGGAGTTCCCTCCATCGTCATGGGCCTGGCCGCCTACGCGCTCATCGTCGTTCCTCAGCATCATTTCTCTGCTCTTTCGGGCGGCGTTGCGCTGGGCATTATGATGATTCCCACCGTCTGCCGCACCACTGAAGAAATGCTGCTCATGGTTCCCAACGTGGTGCGCGAAGCCGCTCTCGGCCTGGGCGTTCCCAACTGGCGCTCTGTGCTTTCCATTACCGTCAAGACCGCCTCGCCCGGAATCATCACCGGCTGCATGCTGGCCTTTGCGCGTGTCGCGGGTGAAACTGCGCCGCTCATCTTCACTGCGTTGGGTAACGATTTCTGGAGTACCAGTCTGAACGAGCCCATCGCCGCTCTTCCCCTCCAGATTTATGTCTACGCACTTTCTCCATATGACGATTGGCATAGGCTGGCTTGGGCCGGGTCCCTGGTTCTGATAGTTCTTATTGTGCTTGCGGTCTCTTTGGTGCGTTTTGTCACCAGCCGCGGCGTTTTGAAAGGGGCGAGCTAAGCCCGGCATTTCTCCTTTGAGATTGCCGTTTTGAGTGTTGAATCATGTGGCGATTTCTTAAGGAAATCGCCGCCACAGGGCTGCAGGTTCTGTTGATAACAGAAGGAGAAATGCGCACGTGGGCGTCGGCATCGAGGTAACCAATCTGAACGCGTGGTACGGCACCAACCACACGCTGCAAGATATCAATTTGAACATCCCGGCCAACCACGCCACCGCCCTGATCGGCCCTTCGGGATGCGGCAAGAGCACCTTTGTGCGCTGCCTCAACCGCATGCACGAAACCAATCCCATCGCGCGCGTCACCGGTACCGTCCGCATCGGTGACCTCGATATTTATGAAGCGGCCACGCCGGTTGAGATTCGCCGCCGCGTGGGTATGGTCTTCCAGCGCCCCAACCCCTTTCCCACCATGTCCATTTACGACAACGTCGCCGCCGGCCTTAAGCTCAACGGCTACTCCAACCGCCGCGCCCTCGATGAAGTCGTTGAAAAGTCGCTCAAGAACTCAGCGCTCTGGGACGAAGTCAAGGATGACCTCAAGAAAAAATCCGGCGCCAGCCTTTCGGGCGGTCAGCAACAGCGCCTCTGTATTGCCCGCGCCCTTGCCGTCGACCCCGAAGTCCTCCTCATGGACGAACCAGCCTCGGCCCTCGACCCTGTCTCCACCTCCAAAATCGAGGACCTCATCTTCCAACTAAAGTCGCAGTACACAATTGTGATTGTGACGCATAATATGCAGCAGGCAGCCCGCGTGGCAGAGAAAACAGGCTTCTTCCTCAACGGCCGCATGGTCGAGTTCGACTCGACCCACAAGATCTTTACCAATCCTTCTGATAAGCGTACGGAGGATTACATCACAGGCAGGTTCGGATGACACGAATTCGCTTTCAACAGAGCCTCGAAGACCTGAAGGAGAATCTCCTGGTGATGGCAGGGCTGGCCGAGCAGGCAATTCAGCGCGCCATCGAGGCGTACCGGGTTCGCGACCTTTCGATCTGCGACCTCGTGAGCCGCAGCGAGATTGCCATCAACCGCATGGAGCGTGACATCGATCAGGCCGCGCTCGACCTGCTCGCCATGGAGCAACCCATGGCCATCGACCTGCGTTTCATTTTGAGCGTCATCAAGATCAACGCCGACCTCGAGCGCGTGGGCGATGCCGCCAAGAGCATCAGCGACCGCGTCCGCCACATGGAGCGTCTGGGCGCAGTCGATCTGCCCGTCGATATTCCCCGCATGGCCGCGCTGGCTGAAGACATGGTGCGCAAGAGCCTGCAATCGTTCATTGAGGCCGATGCCGAACTCGCTCGCGGCATCCTCACCATGGACGATGCCGTTGACCAGATGAATCGTTCCGCATTCAAGGCCTTGACCAAGGTGATGGAGGAGCAGAGTCACCTTGCGCCCCAGGCCCTGAACGCCCTTATGATCTGCCGCAGCCTCGAGCGGGTGGGCGATCACGCCACGAACATCGCTGAGGATGTCATCTTTTGGGTGCAGGGCGCAGACGTCCGCCATCACAAAAGTGTGAACGCTGCCAACTCCGCGGCAGCGAGTGCGCCGGCCCCGGCACAGAGCTGAACGGGCTCTTCCCTGGGCAAGATGCGGGTGCCCGAGGTCTCACGTTTGAGACTTGGGGAAGCCCCTTCCTCGACTTCCCACCAACGCCAGACTCCAAACAAAAAGCCCCGCATCGCAGCGGGGCTTCTTGCTCGTCAACAGATCGGGAATCTCAGCGGGATGTTGGCACAATCTTTATGCCCATCGCGTTCAGCTTGCTGCGGGCCGTGCGCGCCTCAGGAGTCTGCGGATGCCGGCGGATCAGTTCCCTTAGTTCGTCGACGCCCGCCTGCTTCTTGTCCATCGCCAGCAGGGCATATGCCTTGTGTAATTGCGCCGCGGGCGCCTTGGCATTGCCGCTGAAACCCTCCAACACGTTGTTGTAAGCGTTGATTGCGTTTGCGTAGTCTTTCTGCTGGTACGCGATCTCGCCTAGGTAGAACTGCGCCGTCCCAGCCTGGTCGTCAAGCGGATAGTAGTGAACGACATCCTGGAACTCTCCCGCCGCAACCTGGTAGCGTCCCGCATCGAAGTCGCGCTGGCCGGCCTGCAGCGTCTCCTGCAACGGTGGCGCTTGCTGCGCGGCGGGACCGCCGGGCGCCGGACCACCTGTCGGATTGCTTCCCAGACCTGGCCCCTGTCCCGGTCCTTGTCCGGATCCAGGCATCGCCGCGCCGCCCGGCGTTGCCCCTTGCGCCCCTTGCGCCTGCTGGGTCTGCAAGGTTTGCAGTTGCGCCTGCAAATCCTGCACCGACTTGTCCAGTTTGGCGATGCGCGCCTTCAGTTCGTCTACCGAGTCATTTAGCGACTGCATCTGCCCTGAGACGGCGTCCACCTTGCCGCTGACTGCCTCATTCTGCGAGTTCAATTTTTGCTGCAGCGTGTTCACCGTCGTTGTCACCTGGTTGGCTGCGTCAGCAGTTTGCTCCGCCAGGTGCTGCATTACTCCAAAGCGCGAGTCCATGGTTGATTGCAGCCGCTGCACCATATCCAGTAGCTGCTGTACCTGCGTTTGCAGCTCCACGATCTCCTTTGAGACCGCGTGCGCAGGCACAGCGGCGGGTACAAAGAGAAAAATCAATGCCGCAGAAGCGAGGAGACGATTGCGACTAATGCGTAGTTTCTTCATAATTCAACCTTCCAGAATGCAACATACGGCAGCCCTGCCAGGAAGCGGAGCTGCCGCGTTGATGAAACCCATTGTTCCGGCACGAACTTAGGTCGTTCCAACCGTCCCGCATTTCTTGCGCATGGGGTTGGGTCGCGCGCCTCTCAAGTTTTGCCGCCCGATCCACCGACCGATCAGCTTCGAACCAGCTAAGAGCTAAGAGCTAAAAGCTAAAAGCTAACAGCTGTTGGCTGCCTTACCGGTCGATCGCGAATCCGTCTCTGCGGTTTTGCTGCCAGCACTCCTCGGTCGACTCCGAGCAGAAGGGCTTCTCCTTGCCGTAGCTGATGATGCGCAAGCGGTCGGCAGCTATTCCAGCTGTAATCAGCGCCGTCTTGGCTGCCTGCGCCCGGTTCTGGCCCAGCACCAGGTTGTACTCGTCGGAACCGCGCTCGTCGCAGTAGCCGCCGATCACAACCTTGATATTTGGATGCGCGTTCAGGTAGTCGGCATCTTTTGCCAGCGTGCTCTGCGCATCGGTGCGGATGTCGTACGTGTCGTAGTCAAAGAAGATCGGCTGCACATGGGCGTTAAAATCCGCCTCTTCGCTCACTGGCGTGCTGGCCACTTGTACCGCCGGCGGTGAATTCACAGTCACCCTCGCCGACGCATCTGCCGAGCCCCCGGCGCCATGCGCTACGAGGTGGTAGGTGGTCGACTCGGTGGGAGTCACTGTCTTCACGCCCGCCGATGGAACATCGCCAATGCCATCGATCGAAATCGAGGTGGCGTCGGTTGTCTGCCATCTCAATTGCACCTGGTCGCCAGCGGAGATTACCGTTGGTGTCGCGGTGAGTTGAGCGGTCGGCGCGGGTGCAGTCGCAGGCGGAGCCTGTTCCGCAGTCGGTAACGGCTGTTTCTTCTTGCATCCTGAAACAGCAACCAAGCCAACAAGCAAAAGCGAAGACGTCAAAATCAAGTTTCTCAGTTTCAAGGGGGATTCTCCTTCTTTTTAAAAACTCAAATGATTCTTCCGGGCGAGCGGGTCTTGCTGTCATCCCGCGCGCCGCCGCCGGGTTTCAGCACTTATAACTAAAATGATAGTCCATCTATGCTCGGACACCGGTTACTATGCGGGAACGCGCTGCCGTCGCGATTCCTCTCTGCGGAACTCATTTCCAGCTCCAGTTGGGCATCGAGTTATCGCCGGAATAGGTGAGCTGATGTTGCTCGGTGCCATCGGCAAGCATCGTCCAGATTTGCGTGCGATGACCAATCTGCCTTTGGAACACGATGTGCCGCCCGTCGGGCGACCAAGATGGAAAGTCGTTGATGCCGCTTTCGTGAGTCACCTGGATGTAGTTCAGGCTGGCAATATCCATCACGTAGATGTCATATCCGCCTGGATCACCCGGGCCGTATTTGCGGTTCCAACTGAACGTGAGCAGGCCTCCGTTGGGATGCCACGACGGCGAAATGGCATAGCCACTGTCGGTCAGGCGATGCACGTTCGCTCCATCCTGATCCATGATGTAAATCTGTGGCTCTCCAGTCCTTCCGCTCACAAACGCGAGTTGCGTCCCGGTGCGCGGATTCCAGCAAGGCGAAACGTCTGAGCCAAACGCTGTAATTTGATGAAGATTCCCGCCACTTGCATCAGAAGTCCAAATTTCCGGATGCCCTGAGCGCGCTGAAGAAAACGCGATCTTCAATCCATCTGCCGACCACGCGGGTGACAAGTTGCTTCCGCCGGCCGCGCCTCCCGGAAAGCTCACCATCCGGCCCAGGTCGAGGGAATACATGCGGATAGCCCACCCCACACGTTCCCAGCGAGGAAAAGGCAATTCTTGAGTTATCTGGTGAGATGCGTGGAGAAAGCGAAGTGCTGCCCAAATGTGTTACCGCATGTTGGTTGGCTCCGTCGTAGTCCATCACCCAGATCTCTTTGGAACCAGTGCGGTTACTCACGAAATAGATCTTGGTTTCGGCAATGCCGTCGATGCCTCCGCCCAGCCGCGAGATAATCGCGTCCGCAAAGCGGTGCGCCACAGTTCGTGCCATGTCCTGGCTGGCCGCTTCGTTGTATTGCTGCGCAAGCACCTGCGGGCTGGCGCCATTGCGGGTGTCAAACAGCCAGCCGGAGACCACCAATCGGCCGTTTTCCACCGAGAACGCCCCAAAAGCCACATTGGTCGCATTGGCCGGCGCCACCGACCATTGGCTTAGGACGATCTCTTGCGGTGACCCCGGAGCCGCCTGCGGCGCCAGGCTCTTTGAAACCATGTCAAAGATGCCGGCGTTGCTCAAATCGTTGAAAAGTGTGGAATCGAAGACGGTCTTGAGCGGTGTCGTTTGGGGATCACTGCTCACAGGCTTGAAATCCGCTGCCGCCAGGCGGATGCGCTCGCTGCCCAGGTTTGTCCCGGTGTGGACCCAATCTTGAGCGGATAATTGCGGCGCCGAAAAGTACGCCAAGGAAAGCAAAATCAGGGCTAAAACCCGAAGCATTGCCTTCATTCGATGTGCAGTCCTTCCTGTTAGCTAACGATTTGCGCTCCCACGCTTCTCCGCGCGCCGTTTTCAAAGCTGCCTGATATTACAAAACGTTAGATGCCTGATTTTTGCTTTTTGTCCAGTTCTCTCGGCAATCAATGTGCCGAATCAGGCAACAGACTGAGCACTGATCAGTGACCCCTGACCACTATCGTTCAGTACTCGCAGTAGTACGACACCTTCAACGTACTTTGATTATAATTCGCCGGCAGATTGCCAAAGGTGTCTACCCGCTGTACGCCGCGCTCGCATGAAGCGTCCAGCGTAGGGCTTCCGCTCGACTGGTCCAGTTGTAGGCCGCTCACCGTGCCGTCGCGATGAATTGAGAAAATCAGAAACACGCGCGCGCCCCTCGGCGTTCGCGAATCCACCTCCGACTTGTTCCAGCTCTGCGCCATCTTGCGGTTGATCTGGTCCACGTACCACGGATACAAGCTCGAAAAATTGTTATCCCCAACCGTCGTTGGCCCAGTTGATCCCACCTGCATCTGGCGCGGCATGATCGATCCCGACTGCTCGCCGGATCGCGCCACATTCTGTTGCTGTGGCTGCGGCTGGTGCGGTTGGGTCTTCGGCGTGTTCTCCTTTTTGGGCTTCACCTGCTTGCCCAGGATCGGAATCGCTGTCTCGTCCTCTTTGCGTTGTTCCTTGGGACTCGGAGCCACCGGCGCACGACTAGGCGTCTCTGTCGTCAGCACATTCTTGTTCACTTCCTGGGCAGGCAGCGGCAAAGCACTGCTCACCAGGTTCACCTGCATGCTTCCACCCGCGCCCGGGTTGCCCCAGAAGTTGTGATGAAACAACCCCAGGACCCATCCGTAATACACGAGGATGAGGGCCAGCAGCACGTGCAGCCCAATGGATCCCATCGCCGGACCTGCAACCGCCTCCGGCGTCAGTTCCCGCTCCAGGTGCTCGCCGTGCTCCAGAACACTTTCCATAATCTTTCAATCGCCGGCCTGATACGTTGCTGACCTGCTAACTCACTGGGTGCCCCACCCTCGGCGCGTCTTTGTTTTTGCGCCTAGGGTGGGATCGTACAAAACCAAACTCCTGATCTTTTAAAGGTCAGCCCCCCTTTTTACTTCCCGCTCGCCCCCGCATCCTTCACATCCAGCGGCTGCGTCACAATCGACACATTCGTAATCCCCGATTGCTTCACCGCATCCATCACGCTGGCGAAGGCGCCAAATGGCACCTGCTTGTCGCTCCTCAAATAGATCGATTGATGCGCCGCATCTCCGCCGCCCTGGCGCAGCTTCACCGGAAGTTCGTTCACGTTCACCGGCTGATCGTTCAGATAAATATTCTGATCGCGGTCGATCGTCACTACCATGCGCTGCTGCGTAATCTCTTTTACCGTCCGCGTCTTCGGCACATTCACTTCGATCCCGCTCTGCAGCACTGGCTCGGTGATCATAAAGATCACCAGCAGCACCAGCACCACGTCCACTAGCGGCGTGATGTTGATCTCCGCCAGGGAGCTTCGTGTCCGTCCGTCGTTCGTAGTGAATGCCACTTTCAGTCTCCCAAACAGCCGCCTGTAGCCCTACTCTCCGTGCGCCTTTTGCGCAGCGGGTGGGATCACCGGCCCGTCCCTACTTGTATAGACTGCGCTCTGCTTCTCGCGGCGCATCCGCCGACACTCGGGACGGGGCCGGAGCCTGCTGCCGCACAGGCATCTCTTCAAGCGAGTTCAGCAACTCGCGGCAAAAATCGTCGGTTGCAGAGGCAAAAAGCCTGATGCGTGCGCTGAACTGGTTGTAGGCCACCACCGCCGGCACAGCCACAAACAAGCCCGCAGCGGTTGTGATCAGCGACTCGGCGATGCCTGGCGCCACCGTCTTTATCGACCCTGCGCCTGCCGTCGCAATCCCCTGAAACGCATCCACGACGCCCATCACTGTCCCGAACAGGCCCACAAACGGCGCCGTTGAGCCGATCGTCGCCAGCCAAGTCATTCGCCGCTCCAGCATCGTTACCGCCTCGCTGGCCGCGGTCTGCGCCGTGCGTTCTAATGGCGCCAGGTTGCGCGGAGGTCCTTGCCCTCCCGTCTGCCGCTTGTAGGTCTCATATACATCCTCGAAGACCTGCGCCAGCGGGCTGGAGCTATAGTCGCCCGCCACCGTCGCGATGTCCTGCAGCCGCGTCGCCTTGCGGAACGCGCGAATGAACTTCCTGCTCTGCGCGGTCGCTTTCCTGAACGTCGACGTCTTGCCCAGAATCACCATCCACGAGTACAGGCTGGCAATCAGCAGCAGAACCAGCACCGCGATCGCAATCGGCCCGATGTCGCTCATCATCCCTGCCAGCCCGGAGAAGCCAGTTGTCCCAGCAGGTGGAGGCGCGGGGCCCGCGCCTCCGTCAGCCTGAATGAAAAACGCTAATGCTGCTGTAAAAATAGCCATTCACCTCAACTTCCACGGTATCAGAACGCGTTCTCAGCGCCCAAGTGACCGTCTAGGTCCCTCTATTTCCCATTTCGCGCCCTGCGCGACACTCCTTCAACCCCGCCATTCATGCTATGCTGCGCTCGGATTCTAATGAACTTCGGGCCGGGTGACCCACCATACTCGGGTGCCCCATCTTGGCCGATGCGCGGATTTTGCGCGCCGATTAGGGCGGGAGGCCAAGTCGGCCCTCCCAACGAACCACCGCGGAAGATCGGACCCTCATGCTCGTCGAACTGCGCGCTGAAAACTACGCCGTCATCGATCACGCCATCGCCTCCTTCGGGCCCGGCCTCAATCTGCTCACCGGTGAAACAGGCGCGGGCAAGTCCATTCTCGTCGACGCACTCGCCCTCCTCATGGGCGGCAAATCCTCCACCGACGTCGTCCGCCACGGCGCTGAGAAAGCCGTCGTCTCCTGCGTCTTCGAGTCCACGCCTGGCGCCGAATCCGTTCTCGAAGAAAACGGCATCGATTCCGAAGGTGCCGACGTCATCCTTCGCCGCGAAATCCTCTCCACCGGCAAGGGCCGTGTCTTCGTCAACAACCAGCCCGCGACCGTCGCCGTGCTCAAGCAGCTCGCGCCTGAGCTCGCGCTCGTCCATGCGCAAACTGAGAGCCTTTCCAGCTTTGACCAGTCCCAGCAGCGCATCCTCCTCGATCGTTTTGCCGGTATCTCCACTGACGCCGTCTCCGAAGCTTACGCTCGCTGGCGCGCCGCCCAGGACAAGCTCAACGATCTTCTCCACGGCGAGCAGGACCGCCTGCGCATGGTCGACCTCTGGACTTACCAGCGCAAGGAAATCGAGCAAGCCCATCTTGAAGCTGGCGAAGACGAGGCCCTCGAAACTGAAAAGCGCGTCCTCGCCAACGCCGAAAAACTCTATGCCGCCGCCATGAGCGCCTTCGACGAGCTCTACGAAGGCGGCGCATCCGCCGAAGCCGCTCTCCGCGATGCTCTGCGCAATGTTGAGGAGCTGGCCCGCTACGACGCCCGCTTCACTGAATCCGCGCAGCAACTGGCCAGCGCCCGCGCCACAATCTCCGACATCGGTGCCTCGCTCCGTGACTACGCCGAAGGCATCAACGCGTCGCCGGAGCGCCTTGCCGAAATTGAAGATCGCCTCGCTCTCCTTGATCGTTTGAAGCGCAAATATGGCAAGACTGTTGCCGAAGTCCTCAATTTTTCAGAAGATGTGGCCCGGAAGCTTGCCGAGGTCGAAGACCGCGACGAGATCCTCAAGGCCCTCCGGGGCGAATTAGATCAGACCGCCGCGGCCTACAGCAAAACCGCCGCCACCCTCACCGCCGAGCGCCAGGCCGCCGCCGCCAAGCTCGCCAAACTCGCCGAGGCGCAAATCAACTCCCTCGCCATGAAGGTTCGCTTCCAGGTCGCCGTCACTTCAAGCGAAGAAGAGTCAGCATGGACCCCCTCGGGTTGGGACTCGATCGAATACCGCATCGCCACCAACCCTGGCGAGCCTCTCAAGCCGCTCACCGAAATCGCCTCCGGCGGCGAGCTCTCTCGCGTCCTGCTCGCACTGAAAGTCGCGGTTGAACAGGAATCATCCAAAACCAATAAAAATACCAGAAAAAAAACAACCCCTCGCACTCTCGTCTTCGACGAAATCGACATCGGCATCGGAGGCCGCGCCGCCGAGGCTGTGGGCCAAAAGCTCAAGGCACTCGCCCGCGCGCAGCAGGTTCTCTGCGTTACCCACCTCCCGCAGATCGCCGCCTTCGCAGATCAGCATCTCGCCGTTGAGAAGCGTGAAAAAGACGGCCGTACGCAAACCCACATCCGCGTCCTCGACGACCGCGCCCGTACCCACGAAGTGGCCCGCATGCTGAGCGGCGCCAAGGTTACCGACGCCAGTCTCCAGCACGCCGCGCAAATGATCGCCGGCAGCCGGTAACGTTTGCTCCAGCAAACCCGCACAATTGACAAAATGCTCATCCCTCTCGCAGGCTCACTTATGCACCTTCCATCGCGTCTAAACCGAGCACGGCGGTCCCCTTCAGCCCCAAAAGGAGATCTCAGAATGCATCTGCAAGTCCGGAAGTTTGCCCTTCGAGGGGCAGTTTCCTTGTGCACACTCCTCCTGCCCGGCCTGTTGTCAGCCCAGACGGCCTCCACTCCGCCCCAGCAACCATCACAGCAACGATCGCAGCCACAAGCGCCCGCGACGCAACCGCTGCCCGCCACTCAGCCGGAGCTGCCGAGCGCGCCAGCCCCTGCTTCCTCGTCCTCGCAGGAGCCCTCGCTCTCCGATCTCGGTTTCACTCCGCAGCAGACGCAATCCAACCCCAAGCTTCAGGCTGAGCTCAACAAGCGCACCGAGATGCTGAAGATTCACCAGCGTCTCGGCCTCATCACGCTCGCGCCCATGGCCGCCACGCTCATCACTGGGCCCATGGCCAAAGCGAAAGGCCGCAACGGCCAAATCATCACCGAGCCCTCTAACGCTAACCTCGATTTTCACGCCGCACTGGGCGGCGCAACCGCGGCCCTTTACTTCTCGACGGCTTATTTTGCCGTCTTCGCTCCCAAGGTGCCGGGGACTCCCAAGCATGGCGCGATTCGCTTTCATGAAGCGCTCGCCTTCGTCCACGGCCCGGGCATGATCCTCACGCCCATCCTCGGCTACGACGCATACAAGCAAGAGAACGCCGGCGAAAAAGTCCACGGGCTCGCATCTCTTCACGGCCCAATTGCCATTGCTACCGTCTGCGCCTATGGCGCGTCTATCGTCGCCGTTAGTTGGCCCATTCACCTCAAGTTCTGGGAGAAGTAATGCACCCGAGACTTCCGCTCGCGCTCTTTATTACTTCGTTCGCGGCCCTTCTCCCGCTCTCCGCTTTTGCCCAACCCGATTCGCAATGGATCGCCGATCAAGCCACGCTCTCCTATCACATGTCTCATCCCATGCACGAGGTCGACGGCATCAGCCAGGCCGCCAGGGGCAAGGGACTCTGCCACGCCGGCCAGTGCGACTTCCTCATTGCCGTCCCAGTCAAGTCCTTTGACTCTGGCGACACGAATCGCGATTTGCATATGATTGAGGCCACGCTCGGCGCGCAATTTCCCATGATCGTGGTCCGCGCCCATTTCCCTCAGACAGAAATCGGCACACAGTGGATCCATGCCGATCTCGAAGTCCAATTCGCCGGCCAAACCGCGCATTATTCTCACGTGCCGTTTGAACGCGCCCAGCAGGGCAGTGCAGTCCGCATCACCGGGACCATCCCTCTCACCTGTTCTGACTTCAAAATCGACCGGCCGTCCTTCCTCACTGTGCCGATCAAAAATGACATCCCGGTTCATGTCGACATGACCTGGCACGCAATGTAATCGCGCGCCGGTGGTCCGGCCGTCTACGCTTCATCCACCTTCAGCGGATCCGGCGAATTGCCGGCTACAAGCGCCACAATCGCAGCCGGGTCCAGCGGCTTGGGCAGTACGGGAAACAGTTGTCCCTGACTCTTGGCAATCTTGAACAGATCATCCGATCCTGGATGTCCCGAAACCAGCACAATCTCACATCCGGGATACGCGGCCTTCAGGATCTTTGCGAACTCAATCCCATTCATCCCCGGCAGCATCACGTCAAGAATTGCAACGTCAGGTTGCCATGCGGAAATCAAATCAACGGCTTTTTCCGCTGACAGGGCAACCCTCGTCTCGTGACCTTGCCTCGAAACGACCAATCCCAGTGTCTCGGCAACGATCGAGGCATCATCGACAATCAGAACTCTGCGGCATCGGGGTGTAGGAGGTATGGGCAAGGGAATCTCAATTTATGACGGGGCCGCCCCAACGCTCGACATCCGTCTGCACAGTCAGATGCAGGAAAGTTCCTGCTAGTATACCTGTGATGGACGCTAAGTGATTGATTTCATTGGTGAAATTGCACGGATGAAATTCCGGACAACGTTTCCGCAACGCACAAGGCGCAAACCCAGTCGACTGGGGTGGCGTGAACCTTGGGAATGCTGGCACACGGGAATAACGGAAACCCCCAGGAGCATCGAAGGCAGATGAGCCAGGGGGCTCCGAAGGTAATTGCGGTGCAAAAAAATTCTTCGAGCGAGTGGACAATTCGGATTCGGCGCTTGCTTGGCGACCTCAAGGTAAGCCAGGCAGGTCTGGCCGAACGCGTGGGCGTTTCGCCCGCCACTGTTTCCCGGTGGCTGAAGGGCCGGCAGGAGCCAACCGCCGAGTCCTACGTCGCCCTCGGCAATCTGGCCCATTCGCCTGACGGCGTCTATTTTTGGGAACGCGCCGGCATGGAGTCGACCGCTCTTTCCGACGCCAGCCTGCGCAAGTCGTTCTTCTCGCTTCCGGTCAAACTCCGCGACTTCAAGGTCATCTCCAGCCGCAAGTTGTCGCGGCAATTGGCAGGCAAGGGCAACGCCGTGGCCATTCCGTTGCTCAACATCACCGCCTACGGCGATCGCATTCCACCCAGGGAGAATGTCATCATCTCCGAATTCGATGTCGAAGACATCTTGCTCGCTCCACTGTCCTGGTGCCAGCATCCCGAGAACATGATCGCCATTCACTTCGACGGTGACTCCATGCTCCCCACCATTCCCGCCGGCTCCATCCTATTCATCGATCCGGCGATCAAGGACCGCGACCGCCTCCATCAACGCATCGCCGTGGCGGCTCATCGCGACCTTGGCTTCAAGGTCGCGCGTTTCCAGCGCATCTCTGGCTCCGATCTACTTGTCTCGGCAAGCTACAAATTCGTTCCCGTCAACGTCAGCAACGCGTCCAAGTGGAAGATTTTCGGTGAAGTTCTCTGGTGGGTCTCCCGCGACCCCGAATCGCAACCAACTGACAAGCCCTAGACGGGAATCCCAGCTTCCATGTGATCCCGTCCGCCGTAGGTAATCGGCCCGCAAATCGCGGTCTTCGCGCCGATTGAGACCCCTTCTTCATGCCGACCGTTAGCATCAGTCATTACCTAGGTAACTCGCGAACGTATTTTAGTTTGCTTTTGCTAGGTGACCTTCGATAATCTCGGAAGCAATTTACTGAGGTCTTCTGCGCCCAGGGGCACCTTTGCCGGCGCATTTCTTCCCCCGGATTCCCCGACCCGGCTACAGCAGTTTCGGAAATGGTGTAAGGGCATTCACGGCATGCAGGTCTCAGCGACCCAAGGGATCAAAAGACCCTTGCATGCGTTTCGACCTGGGGCATTTCCCAAATTGATCCAGGAGCGTCTATGCGAGTACTTTGCTCACGCAATGGTTTAACAGCGACTGGGTTTCTTGCGACGTCACTCTTCCTTGTTGCCTCGCTCATTGCGGGCTGCGGCGGGGCCTCGATCGCGGTAGATCTGACCACGATCGCAGCCATCTCGGCGCCAAGCAACACGCTCCGGGTGAATCAGACCCTGCAGCTTAATTCCAAATACATGGCTGCCGGGTTGCCGGTCAACTTCTTCGTCAACGGAATCCCGGGCGGCAATTCGACGGTCGGCACCATCTCCAGCACAGGACTCTACACCGCTCCCGCCGTGGTTCCCACTCCTTATACAGTCCAGATCACCAGCTCCATCGCCCAATATCCCACTGCGACTCCAGGTTCGATTTCGGTCCAGGTGTGGAATCCCATTCCGGTGCTCGGCACGGTCAATCCCGGCGGATTCTCCGAGGGGACGACAACCGTCATTGTGAACGGTTCGCAGTTTGTCTACGGCGCGCAGATCAGTTGGAATGGCGCCGTCGTTCCCACGACCTATGTCTCCGCCACTGAACTCGTGGCGCAAATCGCGGCTCCAACACCAGGCACTTTTCCGCTCACGGTCACCAATCCCAATCCTGGATCGGCAAGCGCGCCTCCACTTTCATTGAAGGTCGGCCCCGGGCAGGTGGTGCTGCAACTGGAACCGAATTCCGGCTATGACGTGCGCGTCAACAACACGCTCAACCTCGGCCTGATGGTCAATGGCACCGACAATCCCGGCGTCACGCTGCAGGTCAATGGCATCGCCGGAGGCAACTCGATCGTCGGCACCGCCGTCTCCGGCAGCAACGGGTCCATCACCTACACCGCGCCGGCCGTCGTTCCTACTCCCAGCAACATCGTCCAACTCACCATCACCAGCCTCGACAATCCGGCGGTCTCGCTCACGCAGAACATCTCGGTGATGAATCCCATCCCGATTCTCACGGCCGCCACTCCCATGACGTTTAACCCCGGTTCAGCAACCATCGTGCTCACCGGCTCGCAATTTATCACCGGCGCGCAAGTGCTCGTCAATGGCTCTCCCGCGTCCACTACATTCAATAGCGGCGGCCAGCTCACCGCCAACGTCGATATCACAGATCCCGGCAATCTCGATCTGCAGGTCCTCAACCCAGCACCCGGGCCTGCCACCTCGGCTGATCTCATCGCCACGGTCAACGGCACGCCGCCGGTTCCCGTCGTTAGCCCACAGGATGCAGCGCGCTTTCTTGAGCAAGCCACCTTTGGCCCAACCGACGCCGACATTCGCAACCTCTCGCTGATCGGCTACCAGGCGTGGCTCAACCAGCAATTCGCCCTGCCGGCAACGCCCATGGAGCCAGCCGTCGAACAGTCGCTCATCGTCGACAATCCGCCCTGTGCTTCAGGCGACGTCAAATGCAACGCGGCGCTCTTCGTACAAAACAACCAGGACGAAGGCCTGGTGCAGGATGCATTCTGGCAGCAATCCCTCTCCGCACCCGACGAGCTCCGTCAGCGCGTCAAATACGCCCTCTCGCAACAGTTCGTCATCTCCAGCAATAACACTTCTGCGATTCAAAACATGCCGCGGGGCGAAGCAAGCTACTACGACCTGCTCGGCGCCGACGCCTTCGGCAACTTCCGCCAGCTCCTGCAAGACGTCACCCTCAATCCGATGATGGGGCAGTTCCTCTCCATGCAGGGCAACGACAAGGGCAACGCCACCACCGATCCCGACGAAAACTACGCGCGCGAGGTGATGCAGCTCTTCACCATCGGCCTGTGGGAATTGAACGATGACGGCTCGCAACAGCTTGACGGTAGCGGCAACCCCATCCCCACTTATTCCAATACCGATGTCAAGGGCCTCGCTGCAACCTTCACCGGCTTCAGCTGGAACATCCCCGGCGACTCCAGTGACAACGCGTGGTCCAACTGCTGCGTATACGTCGGTCCCGGCTACGGTGAAGAGCTGTTGCAGATGCAGAGCTTCCCCAGCCACCATTCCACGGTCCAGAAGCAGTTCCTCGGCGTCACCATCCCCGCCTCAGGAAGTCCGGACCCTAACGGCGATCTCAAAATCGCTCTCGACACAATCTTCAATCATCCCAATCTGCCCGCGTTTTTCTCGAAGCAGATGATTCAGCACCTCGTCACCAGCAATCCCAGCCCGGCCTACATCAACCGCGTTGCCCAGGTCTTCAAGAACGACGGAACTGGCGTCCGCGGCAATCTGCAGGCCGTCATCACCGCCATCCTGCTTGATCCCGAAGCGCGTGACGACTCCACCTCTGTCGGCAACCCGCAATACGGCAAAGTTCGTGAGTCATTGCTGCGTTACACCGAGTGGGCGCGCGCATTCACTGCGCAATCGCGCACCGGCTCGTTCGACATCGGCAGCACTGAAGATCCCATTTATGGCCTCGGCGAAATGTGGCTCCGTTCACCTACCGTCTTCAACTGGTTCGCCCCCGGCTATACGCCGCCCAACACATCCATCGCTTCCGCAGGCCTGCTCGCGCCCGAGATGCAGATGACCAACGTGTCCAGCGTCGTCGGCTACATCAATTACATGCAGGGCGCCATCGGCTCAGGTCCCACTTCGGGCCCCGATCTCTTCTCGTCCTACTCCACCGAAATGAGTCTGGCCTCCACGCCCGATCAGTTGCTCGACCGCATCAATCTGCTCCTCATGTCCGGCCAGATGTCCTCGAACCTTTACAACCAGATTCTGTCCGCCATCTCTGCGATCCCCATCCCCTCTGGTGATCAAAACGCAATCAATGCCGCGCTCTTGAGCCGCGTGCAAACGGCAATCTATCTCACCGTGGCGTCGCCCGATTTCGCCGCGCAGCAATAATGCATTTCTCCTTCTGCTGTGCGTCGAAGACGACCCACTCAAGTGCCGATTTCAACAAGAAATCGGCGCACTGAAAGACGCCGGAAACGGCAATGGATGAAGGAGAAATGCTTTAGGAGCCAGCAATGAGCTGCAAATGCAACCATTCCCGCCGGCAGTTCCTTCGTACCGCCTCCATGGCCTCCATGGCTGGCTTCTATGTGAGCCCATTCTTTCTTGAGCTCAACTCGCTCGCCGCCATGGCGCAGGGCACCGGCGCATCGGACTATCGCGCCCTCGTCTGCGTCTATTTGCAGGGCGGTAACGACGGCCACGGCACCGTCATCGCCACCGATCCTGATTCGTTTGCCGCTTTCACCTCGGCACGCTCCGGCGCGCCCGGCCTTGCGTACCCGCTGGCCAATCTGCTCCCCGTTACCCTCAAGACTCCACAAAGTGGACGCACCTTTGCGCTCAATCCTTCGCTGCTCGGCCTGCAAAATCTTTTCGGCCAGGGCCGCGCCGCCATTGTGGCCAATACCGGCACACTGGTGACGCCTGCCACCAAAACCCAAATCAACTCGAACTCGGTGGAGCTCCCCGATTCGCTCTTCTCGCACTTCGATCAAACCGCCGCATGGCAGGCCATTTCCTCCAACCTCGGCAGCAGCGAACGCGTGGGATGGGGCGGCGCAGTTGCCGATGCCATCGAAGCCATGAACATGAACTCCAATTCCATGTTCACCTGCATCTCCACTGCCGGCAACGCGCTCTTCCTGGCCGGGCAAACTTCGTTTCAACTCAACGTCACGCCCGCGGGCCCCATCCCCATCTATGGCGTCGCCCAGCCTCCGTTTGGGCTGTCCGCGTCCGCCAACCCGCTCAACTCCATCCTCACTGCCGATGAGACCAATCTCTTTGCCAAGGAATATGAGGTCGTAATCAACCGTTCCATGCAAGCGCAGGCCATGCTCGTCACCGCCATGGCGCCCGCTGGCGTGGGTGGCATCGCCAATCCGCCGCAGTATCTCGATCCCATGACCAACATGCTTGCGGACAATCCGCTCGCCGCTTCCATGCAGACCGTCGCGCGCATTATCTCCGGTCGCGCCAGCCTCGGCGTCACTCGCCAGATCTTCTACGTGCAACTCGGCAGCTTCGATACCCACGACGGCCAGGCGGTACAACACGCCAGGCTTCTCAACCAGCTCGGCGCGGCCTTCGAGTACTTCGACGGCGTCATGACAGGCATGGGCCTCGGCAACCAGGTCACATCCTTCACCGTTTCCGACTTTGGCCGCACCCTCACCTGCAACAGCGACGGCACCGACCACGGCTGGGGCAGCCACCACTTTGTCGTCGGAGGCGCTGTGAACGGCGGCGACATGTACGGCCAATATCCCGTCGTCGGCGTCGATCAGGCCAATGACCTCGGCGCGGGCCGCCTCATCCCCACCACCTCCGTCGAGCAATACGCAGGCACGCTTGCCAGTTGGTTCGGTCTCTCTGACGGCCAGATCCGCACCGTGTTCCCCAACTTCGGCAACTTCGGTACCAACCCGTATCTGGGATTCATGAGCTAGGCGTGGATCTTCAGCGAGATATTGATTTAGGTTTCTTGGCAGTGGAAGGCCAGGAATTTATAAATATATTTAAACGAACATAATTTACGTTGTGGTGGCCCAGGTCTCGTTTTTTGAGACCTGGGGTACCAACATCGATAACTCACGTACGACCGAACAGCCGCATGACTCTAGTCGCAAATACAAGGCAGGTTACTGGAAAGAGGATCGTTTGTGGTGTAGATGTTTCTTCTTCATTGCTTGAGACGCAAATCGGCCGTGTCGCCGCACGGTTTATCGCTTCAAGTATGTCTTCCGGTTGGGTTTTCTCATTTGATTCATCCAACGAAGATTTTGCATTAAGTCAGCGCCGTTATCAATGATTTTGCCCGAAAATGGGTAAGATCACTGTTTTCTGGTTCTGCTAAAACCGCTGCAAAGCACGGCCGAGTTTTTGGGATGGAAACGAATGCAAACAACGGACCTGGCAAGGGCAGCCGCTCGATACAGACCTGTAGGCGGGACCACAAAAGATAAGATCCAGACCAGAATTCGCCACAGGATAGAAGTCGGTCCGATCTTATTTGTCGTTGCGGCGGCATTCGTTTTCGGCCTTCCGATGTTACTCAATGGGCCATTAATCGACGGACATGATTCTCAGGAGCATCTAAACTACATAAAGTACTTTTCTGATCAGTTCTGGCATGGAGATTTATACCCGCGTTGGCTCTTAGACATGAACGTTGGACTAGGAAGTCCAAGTTACTTTATCTTTCCCCCGCTTCCGGCTTATGTTTGCGCGCTGCTTCAGCCGGCGGCAAAACTAGTCCACTCGAATGCATTCAATGTTGCGGCGTGGCTCCCATTGGTGGGCTCCGGGCTTGCCGCGCTTTTATGGCTGCGAACGTTTGTTAGCAAAACGGTAGCTGCCGGCTGCGCGGCGCTTTATATGATGATGCCGTATCACCTCGCTATTGATATGTATCGCCGCTGCGCAATCCCGGAATGCTGGGCTTTCGCATGGATGCCGCTCGTCCTTTATTTCACGGTTGGTGTGATCGCCCGCAAGCAGCGGGACTTAATAGGGCTGTCGATCACTTTTGCGCTCTTGATCTTCAGCCATCTGATCAGCTTGGCGATGTTCTTTTGGATTCCGCTTGGGCTTGCAATGCTTCTCTCCCGGCCCAATCAGAGAATCCGTTCCGTGCTTCGCGTCGCATTTGCAATGGGGCTGGGTACGATTATTTCCTCGGTGTATCTGCTCCCAGCCCTCGCCAATGCCAGATACATTCCTGTCTCCAGGTTACTTAGCCTCGATAATTACCGCTGGTCGAATAATCTCCTCATTCTTGGCCCTGGACTATTCATCCACTATGCGCATGAGAATTTTTTGCAGACTGTTTCCTGGACAGTTGTGAGCATGATAGCGGTAGTTGCTATCTGCGGATTATCGGTGCTCAAATGGCGGGCGTTCGACGCGAGAGAGATTGTGCTGTTCTGGATTGTTGTATGCGGTTTTTCCGTTTTCATGATGTCAAGGATGAGCGGGCCGATTTGGCACCATGTTCATCCCCTGGACGGTGCAATCCAATTTCCGTGGCGCTTCAACGGGCTGTTGTGTTTGGGGGCTCTTCCGCTCATCGCGATGTTTTTATCAGAACTGCCCCGCAAAGCAGGGTTTTCGAAATTCGTTTTCTCCGGCGTCTTCATCGTTGTAGTTATTAGTTGGCTCCTCGCCTACGGGAATGTGTGGCGGCGTTACAAGGTGGACGTTGGGCCCGGGCCGAGAAAAGAGGCATATCTAGTAAACGACGATGATGGCTGGATGAATGCGTGGCTACCTCCGGGCACAAAGGAAAGGGCGTCGCTGAATGCCAGCTATGGGCCAAGGGCCCGACTTAAAGAAGGCCTCGGTACTACGCAAGTTCTCCTGTGGAGCCCGCGCCACATCCAGGTCGAGACGAACAGCTCAACCGGCGGGTGGATCATGATCAACCAGTTTTACTATCCAACTTGGAAGAGCGAACTGATTGATCAAAGAATGAGCACAATCACTCGACCTGAGATGCCCGAGGGCCTGCTGGGAGTGTGGGTGCCGCAGGGAAGTCAGAACTTGCGGGTCGACATCCCCGTCAGCTTCACAGAGTATCTGGGACGATTGCTTAGCGCTTTGGGCGTGTTCTTTTGCTTGTTGTTAAGTCTTGGCAAATGGATCGGTAGAGTCGTATTCAAGCCGCTTGCCGAACCAACGCCTGTGTTGGTTGAAAACTGATCGCTAAATGCCGTCCTTCGCGCCCACTTCTGTATAATCGCCGCAACTTCGTCACGGAGTTGCGACCGTTGCCATTGAAGAGAAGGGAATTGCCAGCCAGCGAATCATCGCCCAGTGAATTGTCCAAGAACGGAACGCAGCGGTCGAGCCATGTGCCATCTCCGCGCCGACGTTTCGGCCTGTCGCCGCAGAATCTGCGTACCTTGCGCGCGCTCAAGACCCCGGCGCGCATTCAAAAATTTCTTGACGCCCTCGAGTACCAGTACGCTGACACCGCGTGGTCTCCCGAGCGCGCGCTGCGCGAGGGCAAGGGGCATTGCTTCGAGGGAGCGATGCTCGCTGCTGCCGCCCTGCGCGTCAACGGCTATCCACCGCTGCTTATGGATCTCGAGGCCGTGCGTGACGACGACCACGTCATCGCCCTCTACCGCGACCGCGGCCTCTGGGGAGGCATTGCTAAATCCAACTTCGCCGGCCTGCGCTTCCGCGCGCCGATCTATCGCACCTTGCGTGAGCTGGCGGTCAGCTACTTTGAGCACTACTACAACTTGCGCGGCGAACGCACCTTGCGCGCCTACTCGCAGCCCGTAAACCTGGCGCGCCTCGACCGTCTGCACTGGATGACCGCGGAGGAAGACGTGTGGTTCGTTGCGGAGGCGCTTATCACTGCGCGCCACTACCCGCTCTTTCCCCACAAAGTAGCGCGCTCGCTGCCTCGCCTCGACCGCCGCAGTTTTCAGGCGGGAATGCATGGCTGGGTGAAGCACTGAGTCGAAGTGGACCTGCATTTCGTCTCTACCGGTACAAGCGAATAGCGGATTGCGGGCTGATGTGATTTGGAGTACAGACGAAGTGTCTCCGTGGGCTATCATTTGCGAGAATAGAGACCACTGTTTGCTTCAGTCACCGAGATAGGTACATCGTGCGAGCAGGTATGATCCGACCAGGGTTGGCACACCAGTACTTGATTGCGTTCCTGCCCGAGCGGTGCTGGCTCCGTCTTTGCATGTTGGCAACGGCGGCGTGTTTGAGCGGGGCCGTGCTCGCGGCACAGAATACGGCCGGACAAGACAAATCTGCGGAGTCCTCATCGATAGCGACGTTTCATGTTTTTACCAACCTGGTGCGGATTCCTGTGCTTGTTTTGACACCAGAGCACGAAAGGTTACCCTCGCCGATCGCCGCCAATCGATTCTCAATTCAGATCGGCGGGGGACCATGGTTCCGGCCGAAGTATGTTCGCCGCGAGGGAGATGACCCGATCGACCTTGCGTTTGTGGTGGACGCCCGGGCGCCGCAGGAAGGCCTCCTCCCGAAGATCGATGAAGCCCTTGCCGACCTTTCGCCTTCCTATTTGCGCGCAAGCGATCGTGTCTCGATTTACGTAATGGATTGCTCAAGGATAAATGCGGTTGAAGATGTGCCCGCTGACCGGTTGCAATTGAAAAGTGCTGTTGACCTCGCGCTGAGCAGTTGGACAGAGCGCCAACGACTCAAGAAGAAGCCTCCCTGCAGTGCAGACACGCATCTTTGGGACGATCTGAGATATGTCACCAGGAAACTTTCAAAACAATCTGGATGGCGCGCCATCATCATAGTGACCAATGGAGATGATCGCAAGAGCAGATACAGTCCGGAGGAGTTGACAGTCGCGGCGCAAAACGGCCAGGTGGCCATCTTCGGGCTCGATCCCGTTCATCAAGGTCGCATGAGCCCGCTCTCAACGGATTCTGGCGTGATGCGACTGATGCGTGTATGTGAGTTAAGCGGGGGAGTGAGGCTGGAACTCTACCAGAGCAGCGTCGCCAAAAGAATGCAGCAATTCACCCGAATGCTCCGCGAGCGATACATCCTGGAGTTTCCTCGGCCGACCGACATGAAAGCCGGAGATGCAGTGATGCTTGTCCGGATTGAAGACAGCAACGCGTTTATTCGGGCGGCAGGCGACGAAGTCCCAATAGCCGATCAGCCGTTTACGGACGAATCCAAACCGATTTCCGCGGCTCCACAGGCTGCGCAAGGGGTGGAGGACAATCCAGTGGTCGCTGCCCCGGCCACAGAAGCGTCTCCGACAACGCAGCCCGCCGCCGAGCCGCCCGTGGTGCAATTGCCGGCCCCTGCAAAGTCTGTGGCGCAGCCGTCTGCCGCCGTGCCGGCCGTAGTTCCGCAGCCGGAGACTCCTGCGCAGGCCACTTCGAGAACACCCCTGTTCAAGGCCTCCACCCGGCTCACTGTTGAAGATGTCACAGTAACGGACGCGCGGCACATGCCGCTGCACGGCCTGACCCAGCCGGACTTTCTTATCAAAGAAGACGGCAAGCCGCAGGTGATCAGGAGTTTTGAGGAGTATGGAACCGAGCGGCGGTCAGAGCAGCCGGCGCCACCGCAATTGGCGGAGAACGAATTCACCAACGCGCAGCCTCCAGCCTCCACCACCAGCGCCGTCAACATTCTCCTGCTGGACGATGTGAACACAGGCCTGGTGAACCGGCTGGCGAGGGCGCCGGAAAATGTGGCTTACGCAAAGCAACAGTCCATCAAATATCTCGGAAACTTGCCGGAGGGGACGCAAGTTGCCATTCTGCAGATGGGCAGCGAGCTGAAGGTTTTGCAGGGCTTCACTTCTGACAAGGCGGTCCTGCTTGCGGCCATGAAATCCGCAACTTACAAACCCGGTGAGGGCACTTACGTGACACGGGGGAGCGATATCAGCATTGCGTGCGCGGCGGCCAATCTGCAAAGCGAACTCACCGTGAACGCCCTCAATCAGGTGGCCGCGTTTCTTTCCGGCATCAAGGGAAGAAAAAATCTCATTTGGTTTACGCCCGGCACCCCATGGCTCTTCGAATATCCAGCCTTCAGCAGGAGCACTTGTCTCAACGACTACACGCAGCAACTCCACAAGGCCTATGCACTGCTGACCGCGGCCGAGATCGCGGTCTACCCCATTGACCCGCGCGGGCTCTTCGGCAATCCCGCTCAGTCCGCAACCTTTCAAGGAAATTTGAATCCTCAGAACTTTGCAATGCAGCAAGCGGCGTTCGGAGGCAGTGTAGCCACGGAGCACGATTCATTACGGGATATTGCCGACGCAACCGGCGGCGAACCTTTCTTCAATCGGAACGATCTGGATTCCGCCTTGAAAGAGGCCATTCAAACCGGGGAAGATTACTACTCACTCTCCTATGTTCCGCCTCTCTCAAACTATGACGGCAAGCGCCACACCATCGAGGTCAAGGTTGACCGTCCTAACCTCCATCTCCAGTACCGCACCGGCTACACTTCGGTCGATCCTGCAAAGCCGCCGGAGTCTCCGGCGAGCGGTGCAACCAAAGCCGAGCCGGCACAGGGGAGAGAACTGTTTGCCGCGATGGGTCACGGTGAAGCCATCTCGACCGAACTGCTCTTCGAGGTCCGCGTGATGCCTTCCGCTGCGCCCGCCAAGCCCGGCGATCCAGCGGCGATCGGCACAATCAGTCCCGCGCTCAAGCGCAGGCGTCTTGTTCGGTATAACTTTTCCTGCTCCCTTGCCCCGGATCAGATCACGTTGCACGAGACGCCGGATGGGAAGCGCGAGGGTTCGGTCGAGTTCGCTTTTGTGGCCTACGATGGCGCAGGGCAGATGTTGAACGTCATCGGACAAACGGTCAAAGTCACACTCAGGCCAGATCAGGTCTCCGCTTTTATGCAGCGGCCGTTCCAGGTGCCCTTGCAGTTTGATCTGCCGTCAGGGGAGATTTTCGTGCGGCTCGGCGTCATGGATGTGCCGTCGAAGAAAATCGGCACCCTGGAGATTCCCCAGACTGTAACGAAGTAAATCTGAGCCATTCCCTGGCTCGATCATTCGCCAGGCTTGGCGAACTGAACTCTGATCGTTCCTTTTCAGCCGAAGATCGCCATCACGATATGGTTGACCGCGAATGCCGCGCCGTACGCCATGGCCAGCATGTAGAGGAACTGCACGGCGGGCCACTTCCAACTATTGGTCTCACGATGCACCACTGCGATGGTCGACGTGCACTGCATGGCGAATGCGAAGAAGATCATCAGCGCCAGCGCGCCACCCAGCGTCATATCGTGGTGCAGTGCTGTTTGCAAACTCAGCGCCTGCGTGCTCGGGTCGGCGCCGTAGAGGGTGCCCATGGTGCTCACCATCACTTCGCGCGCCAGCACGCTCGACAGCAGCCCGATGCCGATCTTCCAGTTGAAGCCGAGTGGCGCAATGGCCGGCTCGATGAAGTGTCCCAGTCGCCCGATCACGCTTTGGGCCAACTGTGGCGCAGTCCATGCTCCGCTTGCGGTGTGCATCACCGGCAGATGCGCCAGCACCCAAAGCGCCAGCGTCACGGCCACGATGATGGTGCCGGCGGTCCTCATGAAGATGCGCGCGCGATCCATTAGGCGCAGGGCCAGCGAGTAAATCGTCGGCATGCGGTATTGCGGCAGCTCCAAAATGAACGGTGTATCGCTGGACTTGAGGATGGAGCTCTTGAGCAGTCGCGCGGTAGTGAACGCGGCCACAAACCCGGCCAGGTAAAGTCCGAGCATGACCAGCGTGCGCAGGCCAAGAACACCATGCAGATAGTAGTAGTTCGGAATGAAAGCCGCAATGAGCAGCAGATAAACCGGCAGACGCGCCGAGCAGGTCATGAACGGCGTCACCAAAATCGTGGCCAGGCGGTCGCGCTTGTTCTCAATGGTGCGCGTGGCCATGATGGCGGGAACGGCGCAGGCGTAAGCCGAGAGTAGCGGAATAAACGCCTTGCCGTTGAGGCCGATGGTACGCATTACGCGGTCTGCGATGAGCGCCGCGCGTGCCAGGTAGCCGGTGTCCTCCAGAATGCCGATGAAGAGAAAGAGCAGCAGAATCTGGGGGAGGAAAACCAGGACCGAGCAGACACCCTTCCATACGCCATCGAGCAACAGCGATTGCAGCCAGCCCATGGGAAGCAGGGGACGTGCCAACTCGCCCATACGTGCCAGCAGTTCGCCGAATCCGTCTGAAAGCGGCTGGCCCAGCGCAAAAACCACCTCAAATACAGCGACAACCACGAACAGAAACAGCAGCGGTCCCCAGATGCGATGCAGCAGGACGTTGTCGATCTTTCGGGTGTTCTCAGCCGACAGTGGCGCTTGATAGCCGGTGCGGCGGCTCACTTGCGCGGCCCAGCTATGCGTGCTGGCGGCGTTGCCTACCACCGGCAGCGTGAGCGGCTTCGTCTTCTCGCCACGCCCATTCTGCTGATTCAAGAAGAGCGGCACGGCATCCAACCCCGTTCCATGCACGGCGCTGATCTGCGCCACCGGAGCGCCCAACTCGCGCGCCAGCTTCAGCGTGTCAATCTGGCCGCCGCGCGACTCCATCAGGTCGCTCATGTTCAGCAGCACCAGCGTGGGCAAGCCTACCGCCAGCACCGGGGCGGCAAGCATCAGTTGTCGCGTCAGGTGCAGCGTATCCAGCACCAGCAGAACCGCGTCGGGCTTCGGCGTGCCCGGCATCAGGCCGCGCAAAACATTCACAGCCACGCGTGCATCTTCACTGTAAGGAGTGAGCGAGTAAATCCCCGGCAGGTCAATGAGCGTGAGATCGTCGCGTCCCACTCCGGCCATCAATCCCATGCGTTGCTCGACCGTGACGCCGGGGTAGTTGGCGACCTTTTGCCTGAGGCCCGTGAGCTTGTTGAAGAGAGTGGACTTACCGGAGTTCGGCGGACCGATTAAAACAACGGTCCTGAGCGCCCCCTGCGGCGGACTCGCAGGCGGCTCAAAGACCGGGGTTTCGCAGCAGGCATTCATCTTGCGGCCTCGGTCAGTTTGGGAGCTTCATCTTGCCGGGCGGCACCTTGCACAGCGTCAACGGGGCGCACTCGGATGGCTTCCGCAGTCTCATGGCGCAGCGCAATTTCCAGGCCGTCGACCGCATAAACCGTGGGGTCCCCGGCCGGTGCGCGACGAAGCGCCGTCACCAGGGCGTCGGGTACAAAACCCATATGCATCAGGTGGTTCTGGACAGATTCAGGCAGGTCGAGGGAAACCAAGACACCCTTTTCGCCAACCGTCAAATCACTCAGCACACTCACCTGACGAACTCCGCATTGCTGTCCGCCGCGGCGGGACAGCAGAAAAATACGACCGGAATGGTCGTATTTCAGTATAGGACCAAAAGGGCCCGGCCTGCAAACCGGATCTTCGAGAATTTTGGGGTCGGACATTCCCATGGTTTGACCTCACGGAAGGGGGTGATCCGACCGGGAATCCCCAGCCCCCTCCCAAGCCCCCTGGCGGACCCTTTGCTCAACTCATCGGAACGATGGTTCATTTCTAGCAGCCGGATTTTTGACTGGAAGTGATCTAAATCACACAAGGTGACGGGATTTGGATTGCCGCCGCTGGAAAATGGGTGATAGAAGGGTTCCATGACGCCTGACGGTTCTCGGACGGTCGCCGACTTCCGCGCCTCGCTCAACCAGCCCGAGCCTCCGCCCGATTTGCCGGCTTCGCGTGCGGCGCTCTGGTGGGATGCGAAAGGCGACTGGGTTCGCGCACATGCCCTGGTCGATGATCTTGACACGCCCGAGGGCATGGCCGTCCACGCCTACCTTCACCGCAAAGAAGGCGTCGAGTGGAACGCCGATTACTGGTACAGCCGCGCCGGGCGCAAATTCCGCCGCGACACATTGGAAGCCGAGTGGGAGGCGCTGGTGGAAGGGCTGGAACTGTGACGCTGTTACCAGTACAAAACAATCAAGCCAACACTGGCTTGCTCCCCTCGGACAAGCTTTCGACCCTTCCCATTCTTCTTCTGCACGTGCATGAGCATTGCAACTGCCGCTGCCTAATGTGCGACATCTGGCAACGCACGGATGGCAAGGAACTCGATCTCGAAAACTTCGCACGGCATAAGGAATCCTTGTTGCGGCTCGGCGTGCGCGAAGTTGTGCTTACCGGCGGCGAAGCGCTGCTGCATCGCGGTTTCGAGCAACTATGCAGCTTTCTTCGTGACTGCGGAGTGCATATCACGCTGCTTACCACCGGGTTGCTGCTGTTGAAGCGCGCTGCCGTGGTGGCTGCGGGCGTCGACGAGATTATTGTGTCCATCGATGGCCCTGAACTGGTCCACGACCAGGTGCGGAGAATCAAAGGCGGCTATCAGATCATCGGGAAAGGCATTGAGGAGGTTCGGCGCAAGGCCGCCCGCATGCCGGTGAACGCGCGCAGCACCGTACAGAAAGCCAATCATCACCTCCTGCGGCAAACGGTCGCCGGCGCCAAGTCTCTTTCGCTGGACTCGATCTCTTTCCTGGCCACCGATCTCACCTCGCAGGCATTCAACCGCGATGAGGTTTGGCCGATTCTTCGGCAAGACGAGGTCGCGCTTTCCCGTGTCGAAGTCGCAGCGCTCGGAAACGAAGTTGAAACCCTGATCGAGGAAAACGCCGAGGACCTCCGTCTGAAATATATCGCCGAATCCCCTGCGAAGTTAAGACGTATTGTGCGGCGCTTCAAGGAGCATCTGGGTGAATTTGCGCCCATCGCTCCGCCGTGCAACGCCCCTTGGGTATCGGCGGTCATCGAGGTCGATGGTTCCGTGCGCCCGTGTTTCTTTCACGAGAAAATCGGCAGCGTCGCAAAAAGCACTCTGGAAGAAGTCATTAATGGCGAACCGGCGCGGCGTTTCCGCGCGTCGCTCGACGTGGAAGCAAATCCCATCTGCCAGCGCTGCGTTTGCTCTCTGAATTACAAGGGCAACGGGCCAGCTTACTTGCGCGGGTAAACAGAATAGACGAGTCCCAAGTAATCGTCAGTGATCAGAAAACTATCGGGGCCGACGCGTAAGATACCGCAGGGCCGTCCGTGCACCGTCGGATTCCCGTTGACGAAGGTAAGAAAGCCGGTGATAAAGTCGCGGGGCTTGCGGTCAGAAGCCGTGAAACGAACCACACGATAGCCGGTGCCGATGCGGGGGTGGCTGGCGCCGTGCAGAGCGACCACGAAGCTGTCGCCAAGAAGTGGATCGACCTCCGTGAAGTACTCGAATCCAAGTGGCGAACTGTGGGCCGCAAACGTTGTGTAGGCCGCCGGAACGGCTTCGCACGATTTAAGCGGCGTGGGCGCGTGGCCAAGCTCCGCATTGGGATCAGGGGCGGAAGAATGGCCGCCGCCGGCCGTCAAATTTGTGCCTGCTGAAGCGACGCCGGCTTGTTTGCCGTAGACGGAATCCGCTGTGCTGCTCCTCGACGGTCTGCGCGCAACGGCTGCCAATAAGCCGGGGTCATTCATCGAGGGCAGGGGCGTGTTGTCGTGCACGGGCTTTCCATTGGCGAAATAGCAAGTGGGCCAGCCATAATTGGGCACCGTCTTTCCCGCGGCGTCGAGCTTGAAAAAAGTATCTTCCGGAAGCTTATCGCCGAGGTGATCGTCGCCCATGTTTGTAGCGAATAGCGCACCGCCGTCGATTGCTGGAATCCACCGCAGATCGACAGCGTTCCGCATCCCTTGGGCCACGAGTGTCGGATGCTTGCCGTCCGGGTCCATGCTGACGACCGCAGCGCGCAGAACTTCTCGCTCCTGGCAATAGTTGCAAGACGACCCCGTCGAGACGAACACTCGAGCCTTGCCCGCCACGGGCGCGATGGCGACCGTTCGCGTCAGGTGCCAGCCACCATATTTGTAGTTGAGGCCGTAGTCGGGAAAGCGAATGAGCGTTTCTGGCGCGGACAAGGGCGCGTTGTCTCCCGCGCTGTACTTGTAGCGGACAAGCTTGTCGGTCAGCGGAATGTAGAGCCAGCTTTGATGCGTCGCCGGGTCGGTCCAGAAATCGAGGTTATTGGGATTGCGCAGGTGGTCCAAATAATGCGTGATGCGAGAGAAAGTGTGGGTCTTTTCGTCCCAGCCATCAAGAATGAAGATGGAGCCCTGCGTGTTGTCGTCAAGGTTGTACATGCCGGTGGCGAAGATGCGTCCGTCAGGAGACCGCGCCAAAAAGCGCACCCGGCGCAGGCCTTTGGCGGCGATATTGATCTGGAAGGGCTCGGGCAGCGACAACGTAATCGACTTTCCCGGCGCGTAGCTGAGCGTGTGCGAAGACTGCGCAAATGCCAACGCAGTATCCAAGGCTGCGAGGAACAAAATGAACCCAAAACTACGCAGGCGTCGGCGCATGTCAAGAGTTTAGACGGATGGGCCGGAGAGTGAACGAGTCGCATTGCGGCAAGTGGCAGTGACCGAAGCAAAGAGTCAACGACATTTCGCCGGACCACCGGCGGATGAAAAAGCGAACCCTATCACGCATCTATCGCGCCAGCGCTCCCCGGGGACAAGGGCGCCAGTTGTCAATTGGCGGGGCCAGGCACGGAGCGTCGGTTCTGGTCATTGGTGGTGACTAAATCACGGAGTCTTTCCAGGATTTGATCGGGGTGGGCAGGCTTGGCGAGAATCTCAAATTCGTACCCTTCCTTTTTGGCCCGCTCCAGCAGATCGGCCGTGTGGATTTGACCCGAATAGAGCAGCACTCTGCATTGCGGATGAGCATTTTGGACGCAAATTGCGAGATCGATACCCGTCATTCGCGGCATGATCACATCAGAAATGAGAACATCCGGATGTTTTATCTTCGCAGCGGAGAGCGCCATCGTGGGATCATCAAACGGGATGGCTCTGAATCCTGCTTGAATCAGGACCATCACGAGGGTCTCCGCAATCACGGTTCGATCGTCTACCACAAATACAAGTCTGCCCGGCTGCTCCATAGCTTCAATCTAAGATGCAAAAAATGATGAGGGCGTGTGTCCGACAGGATCTCGAGCCGGAAACATCAAATAAGTCAAGGCGCGGATGGCGCTGGGGCGGAAATTTGTCGCGAGCTCGAATACCGGCTTGCCTGATTCCACCCACGGATGATGCACGGCGCGGAAAAACCGGGGTTTTATAGCGAATTTGTGCTATTCTCCCCGCGTGTCCCCCGTAACCCAGCTAGAAAAGACCAGGACGAAGCGCCACCCCAGCGTCGTGCGCGTTACGCACTGGCTCACGTTTGTCGCCTTCATCGCGCTACTGATTTCGGGCGGCGAAATCGTCCTTTCGCATCCGCGATTTTACTGGGGCGAAGTAGGCAACGTGAACACGAAGCCGCTCTTCGTGCTTCCCCTCCCGTCGTCTCGCGATACGGTTCCAACCGCCTACCACTACGTGATGCCGGATCAGAACGGATGGAGCCGGTATTTGCATTTCGAAGCGGCGTGGCTGGCGATGCTCACCGGCCTCGTGTACGGGATCTACGGTGTGTGGAGCGGGCACTTCCGAATGAATCTGATTCCGGAGCGGCCCGACTGGAACTGGCGCGCGTATCGTGACCGCGTCGTGCGCTATCTGCGCCGCAAGCCCCCGGATCGCGCGGAAGATTACTCGTATAACGTGCTGCAGCGGACGACATATGTTGCGGTGATCTTCGTCCTCTTTCCGCTCATCATCTGGACGGGACTGGCAATGTCGCCGTCGTTTACTGCTGCGTTTCCCTGGACGGCGGCGCTGCTGGGTGGCCGCCAGTCGGCGCGCACGATCCACTTTCTTGTCTCGTGGCTGCTGCTCTTCTTTCTTATCGTTCACGTGACGATGGTGGCCATTTCGGGATTCTGGCGGCGCGTGCGGCCCATGATCACGGGGACGATGCGCGGTTCCGAGGAGGCCAAATGAAATCCCAAGTGAATTCATCGCCGAACCCGATCACACGGCGCAAGCTGATTTATGGAGGAGTTGCCGCAGCCGCGGGCGCCGCAGGCCTGGCGGCTGCGGACCACATGGCAAAGCGCTACGGTCTGATTCCACCGGATGGTGCGGGAATCTACGGGCCCGGCGAAACACTGACCTATGCCTGCCAGCGGCTGTTGACTGTGCATACGCCGGCACGCGAGTTTCCGCGCAGTATGATTTCGAAGAAACCGTTTGCGAATGAGGTGGATCCGCTCGGCAATGAGTTCAAGAAGCTGCAGGATCGAGAATTCAGAGACTGGCGCTTGGTGGTAAATGGAACGGTGGCGCACCCGCTGTCCCTATCGTTAGCGGACCTGAAGAGTCTGCCCGTGCGCAGCCAGATTACCGAGGTGGCGTGCGAAGAAGGCTGGTCATATATCGCGGAGTGGATTGGAACGCCGCTCTCCTCGGTCTTGCGCGAGGCCGGCGTTTTGCCGCAGACGCGCTATATCGCATACTTCTCGTTTCAGGGCTATTGGTGGGACAGCATCGACATGAACGATGCATGGGATCCGCACACGCTGCTGACAATGGGCATGAACGATGGCGATCTCCCGGCGCCGTTTGGCGGTCCGCTGCGGCTCCGAATGCCCCGCCAGCTAGGATACAAGAGTGTTAAATACATTACGCACCTTACCGCGACCGACGATATCAGGAAGTTCGGCAAAGGTTTAGGGTCGGCCTCGCCCGAAGGCGGATACGCGTGGTACGCGGGAATCTGAACCGAAGCCGGACGCGCGGGCAGCGTCTCACCTGGGAGCAAGTGCGCACGAGCTGCGAACTCGGGTGTAGAATCCTCTTTCCGAATCCACAACGCGAAAGAGGCGAGCCACGCAATACCGCACGTTTGGAAAGCTGGATTGGAAAGCTTCTGCACTTGGTTTCGGCTGCATGCGGCTCCCAGCCGCGAACGCGCAGCCTCATAGTCCCGACATCGATGAAGCAGAAGTGATTCGCATGCTGCGCTATGCCATCGATCATGGCGTAAATTACCTCGATACTGCCTATCCGTATCACGAAGGCAAAAGCGAGCTGGTGGTCGGCAAAGCGCTCAGGAATGGATATCGCGAAAAGGTGCGGGTGGCCACCAAGCTGCCTACCTGGATGGTGCAGTCGCCCTCGGATTTTGACCGGTTCCTGAATGAGCAACTCGGCAAGCTTGAGACGGACCACATTGACTTTTATCTGTTGCATTCGCTCAATAAGGCCACGTGGGCAAATATTGTTCTGAAATACGACCTGCTGGGCCAGGCAGCGCGGGCCCTGTCCGATGGGCGCATCCGGCATTTGGGGTTCTCGTTTCACGACGACTATACGTGCTTTGAAGAGATCGTGAACGGCAGCACGCTGTGGAACTTCTGCCAGATTCAGTTGAACTACATGGACACGGAGAACCAGGCTGGCACGCGCGGACTGAAGCTCGCCGCTGAAAAAGGGCTGGCCGTGGTGGTGATGGAGCCCCTGATGGGCGGTCGGTTGGCCGATCCGCCGCCGGCGATTCGGGAATTGATTGCGACCGATGCGGCGCGGCGCAGCCCGGCTCAACTGGCACTCGAGTGGGTATGGGATCAACCGGAGGTCTCCGTTGTGCTGAGTGGCATGAGCGCGATGAGCCAGGTGGTCGACAACCTCAAGATTGCTGAATCGGCGCGCGCCGGCAAGCTCGATGACGCCGATCAGGCGCTCATTGCGCGGATCCGTGAGCAATACAGCGCGAGAACCACGATCCCGTGCACGCAGTGCGGCTACTGCATGCCCTGCCCCCACAACGTGAACATCCCTTTGAACTTCGATTTCTTCAACTATGCCCACACCTACGACGACGTGGGCGCGGCACGTTTCAGATACAAGTTTGTGCTCAAGGAAGAGCAGCGCGCCAGCGCCTGCATCGATTGCGACACATGTGAAGGCTTGTGCCCGCAACACATCCCAATCTCCGACTGGATGCCGAAAGTTGCGGAGTTGCTGGGCTGAAGAGCCGGCAACTACAGGTCTGAAGGGCCGAAGGCACCCTGCACCGGACGGCATACGTGATGGTGATGGTCGTCTGTTTCCGGTCGTCATCTGGACCGGGCTGGTGCCGTCTGGTGGTCCCTCGCGCCTCCGCATGCCGCGGCAACTCGGCTACAAGAGCGTCAAGTACATTACGCGCCTTACGGCGACCGACGATATTCGGGTAGTGGGTCACTCTGGTCTTCCACAGCTCACAAACAAGCTAATTCGGCACATTACGTGCTGTACTGGGCGTGACGTATGATTACTCTTACTCGATCAAGGCCGTCAGTTGGGGTTGGTTTTCGCCCAAAACATCGTTGGCCTTTGCCGATCCCAAAGCTCCCTACTGAGCGGCAGAAGAAGGAATCCGTGACAATTGCAGCCGGATTCAAATTCAAGGACGTAATTCTGCTCTGCGCGGATCGGGAGATCACCGAGGGAATCAGTAAATTCTCCGAATCAAAACTCTTTGGAGAGCAGATTGGGCCTGACGTTTCCCTGATCTTTACGCTCGCTGGAGCGATGGACTACGCCGAAATGGCGATTCAGGAAATCATCGCCGCCGTTAAATCCTCGCAATTTACCACCCATGCCGATATTCGGGCGGCGATGAGTGACACAGTACGGGATATTTACTCGGAAGCTATTGGTGGGCTGCTCCAGACACCGCAGACGGAGGCCGGGTTCGGCCTCTTGCTCGGAGTGTGGGCAGAGGGGCAGTTGAAGCTCTACGCTTCTGAGGACACGGCAGTAAAACAAGGTTCCTCAATTCCGCTGCATTGGGATCGGGAAGGAATTGGCGAAATACGTCCTCAGCCGCGACGGGGTTCGTGGATCGGATCGCATGTCAGCGGCAAACCGCCGAAGCTATTGCGCTGAGAATCCTTCAGCATGTGAAGGAGAGCATATCTGGGTGTGGGAAAGAAACGGACGTGTTGATTTTGGATTCGAGAGGGGTTCTGACCAGGAAGAGCCAGAGCGACTACCATTTTGAACTGAATATGATCGAATTGTATGACCAAATGACGAGCGTTCTGCTGCCATTCTCTTTAGAACTGGATATGCCCGAGGAAGACCGCTAGATAGGGTTCAGGTTGGCTTTAAGCAACTATTTCCAAAGATTGAAAGTACTGCAAGACGAGAAGCGCAACCAACAAGAAGAGGCGGAACGGGAAGAGGACTAGGCTACCTCTCCCAACGCCTTGCGGAACAATTCACGGTCGATTCTTGACATGGTCTGACTGTCGGCTCGGAATTCAGCGCAATCAGGTCATCCACGGTCCAAACGTGATCCGAAATCTTGGCTTCCATCGCTGGTGTAACGCGCAGGGATTGATGGATTCGGCAGAAGTTGTAATGCATGTAGTGAAGTGCTACCGCGTGAGCGTGGTTTTCAGCCTCTTCTCGCCGAATCCATTGGTGAGCCGTGTAAACCGGCGCATCTGCATTCGGAGAGTTAGGTTTTGGCGCTCCACGTAAGACGCGCTGATGTGTTCTGGATCGGGAAATCGCAATGACCGTTTTCATGTCCGCTGCTTACCACTTTGCAGGGGAATAACGGCGCTGCTCTTCATCGGTAGGAGCGCCGTAAATCTTGTGCAACATTGCGTAATCTACTCCCAAGCCAAATGCCCCTTCCACAGCCTTTAGGTACGCTCCGTGGGCATCAGTGGTGATCTGCAACCGTCCTTGACCTGGCTGGCGCAATCCTCCATAAACTCCATCGCCCACCCCGCAACTGCTCACCTACGAGGTAGGAAACGACCAGCTTGGTATCGGCGTCGAGTGCAACCCAAGTCCAAATATCGCCCCATCCCTGATACTTCTGTTCCACGGTCGCGTTTTTCTTCTTCTTGCAACCAACGAAACTCCAAATTTCGTCACACTGCAACCGCCTAACCCGCAGGTTCCGCACGTGTTTGTCGTGGTAGGCCGCACAAGCTGTGCCGAGGTCTGCAAGAAGTTTGACCACTGTATTCTTGGCCGCTCCGGTCATTCTGCAAGTCGCCCGGGATACTGCAACCTTCAATGAGGCAGTGGACGATTCGCGCACGAGTTCGGCAATTGAGGCAACGCATACTGACTAATATGCGATTGCCGCTTTAGCATGTCAATGGGGCAGTGGTTAAAGGCCGCGTATATAGTTGATTGCGAATCTACGGGGAGGATTCACTATGGATGATCTTGAGAACAGAGAAATCTTGGCCGCTATTCTTGAGTTGTTGAAGACGCAGATGAATTATGTGCGTAATCTTCACGAGGCTCTGGGGGTTCTTTACGACGCTCTGAAGAAGGACCATCCGAAACTAGAAGAAAACCAGACAAAAAGAGATGGAAAAGCTTCGAGCGAATCCCTGCAGACGGGCAATATCGCTGAACTCGACGCGCTACTTCAACGAGTGGGGAAATTCCAGAATTGACAATTGGCTCTTGCATGGCACAAGTCTCTCCCTTATCCTTGAACTAAGCGGATCACAAGGATTGGGAAGAGCGGCCCTAGCAGGCTGCTTTTCTACTTAGTGGGGAGTTTAGCAAAATCGAAGAG
>CAWJDG010000094.1:0-50272 GCA_963841365.1 uncultured Acidobacteriaceae bacterium | reverse complement strand
TATTGAAACCACCATCCAGGAAATGTACGGCATTGAGTTGAGTGAAGGAACTGTATCGAATATTACCAATACAATCCTGGAAGATATTAAACAATGGCAGCAGCGACCCCTAGAGAACGTTTATTTTGTTATCTGGATGGATGGTATTGTGATAAAAGTCCGGCATAATGGGAAGGTTATTGGAAAAACGATTTATCTCATTATTGGGCTTAAACAGGACGGAAAAAGGAAGTTCTGGGAATGTGGATATCTGAAACAGAAAGCGCTTCCTTCTGGATGAATGTTCTTACCGACCTCAAAGCCAGGGGTGTAGAAGATATACTAATTGCCTGCACCGATAATCTTGCCGGAATAAAACAGGCTATTAATGCGGTCTATCCTCAAACGATCTCCCAGCTCTGCATTGTTCATCAAATCCGCAATAGCTGTAAATATGTTGGCTGGAAAGAAAGAAAAGAATTTATGGCTGATTTAAAGCTTGTTTATGGAGCCATTAATAAAGATGCTGCTTATGATGCCCTGGATGACTTCAATAAAAAATGGGGATCAAAATATGCCTATGCGGTTAAATCCTGGAAGGCGAACTGGGAGGAGCTTACAGCTTACTTTGACTTCCCTCTTGAAATCAGGAAAATCATTTATACTACAAATGCTATTGAAAGCGTCAATAGCGGCATCAGTAAGTATACCAAAACAAAAACAGTCTTCCCTGATGATCAGTCTGCTTTAAAAGCTGTATTCCTTGCTATTAGCAATATCCAGCGAAAATGGACCATGCCGATCAGGGAATGGGGTATTATTATTAATCAATTTATTATTAAATTTGGTGACAGATGTCGATTTTAAAATGCAGACTACTCGTTTACACAAAATCTTTCACACCCTCTTCAATTGATGACGCGCTGCACCTTTTGTATTAATAATACTCTTATTTTCGTTTTGATTTATTGCCAGATATATGCACAACCTTCTAAGTAAAAGGTTATAAGTTTGTTTAATATAATCTTCGGAGCCAAAAAGTTTTGAATTTGGAAACGCTATGTCTTTATTCCTTAAATCCAAGTACTCTACTAATGCCTCATTAGCACTACCTCTCTAAATAATAATTCAATAATTTTTGTCAATTCAAATAAGGTTGTATCACTGAATTTATGTGTAATGCCCGCAAATTGACTTTTAGTGTAAGCACTATTTAATAGTTCAAAATTGAATCTGATATCTGTTTTTAAATGGATTAGTTATTCTGTAGCTTTTATTGTAATAAAGAAGCAGAAATTGTTGAAGACATTCTGCGTCTTCATTCGTATTATACAATTTAAAATACTCGGGATTAGTCAATATATAATTTAAAAAAGGGAAGCTCTCTATACCATATATATTGAATGGGCTATAATAATCACTATCTGAACTTTCCCACGTTGTTTGACATGTTGATAAAATCTGCCTTTTGAGCAAAAAAAGGTAGCATGATATTTTATTAATTTCCTAATTATTAGTAAATTAGGGTTGAAACAAAAAACAAAATAAATCATGCTACCAAGTAAATGTAATAAGATTTTGGGAGAATTTAATGACCTTTTGACCTCAGGTGAAAAAGCCATTTTTAAAACCTTAAGTATTTACCGGACTATCGAACTGGATAAAATCAAAATTAAAGTACCAGAGGCCCCTCAAGGAGTGTATAATAAAGTTGATATCCTATTGTTAATGCTGTTGTATCCTCTGTTTTGCCTAAAAAATGTTTACCAATACAGCAACAGTAGCTATAAGGGATTATTAGAGGCAAGTAAGAATACATTTTATCGTTTTAAGAATAATAGTTTGATACCCTGGAGAAGCATCTTGTACCGGGTTGTAGGCAAATTAAACAATCAGATCATGGAACGGGGCACGCAGGATAATGATAGTGCAAAATGTTTAATCATTGATGATACCGACTTTCCTAAAACCGGAAAACACATTGAGCATGCAGGGATGATATGGTCGCATACTATACGGCGGAGCATATTAGGATTTAAGGGCTTGTTTCTTGGCTTATGGGACAGCAAGAGCTTCATTATTCTTGATTACAGCCTGCATAAGGAAAAGGGCAAGAATATCAAGAAGCCCTTTGGACTGAGAAAGAAAGAAATAAAACAGACGGCAGCACCGTGACAAGTGCCAACTCCGCCTCCGAGGGCACCATATAGCCCTGCCCCCGCACCGTGCGGATCAGGTGCCCCGGCGGCGGATCCGCAAGCTTGCGGCGAAGATAATTCACATACACATCCACGATGTTGGTGGTCTGCGCCGGCTCCAGGTTCCACACCGAATCCAGCAGCTCGACGCGCGAAACGCACTGGCCGCGGTTGAGCAGCAGGTGTTCGAGCAGGGCGAATTCCTTGTTGGTCAAGAACGATCGGCCGGCCGCCGCGCCGCGCGGAGTGGTCCAGCCGGTCCAGTTCCAGGTCGCCGGCGCGCAACTGCAGCCGCGTCTCCCGCTTGCGGCGCAACAGCGCCCGGCAGCGCGCCCGCAGTTCGTGCAGGCTGAAAGGCTTCGTCATCAGGTCATCGGCGCCGCGGTCGAAGCAACGCACGCGCGTGTCCACCTCCTGCCGGGCCGTCAGCACCAGCACCGGCAGATCGGCATCCAGCGCGCGAACTTCCTCGAGCACCTGCTCGCCATCCTTGACGGGCATATTCAGGTCGAGAATCGTCAAGTCCGGCATCTCCTGGCGAAATGCCTCCACCGCCGCGGCGCCATCGCAGGCAAGACGAACACGATGCCCATCGGCCTCCAGGCCGCGGCTCAAAAACTGCCCCAGTGCCTTGTCGTCTTCGGCGATGAGTAATCTCATGAGAGCCTTCCCTCTTTTGGCGGCGCCCTCAGCATCGAGCGCCTGTTTTCTTCCGCTTTCATGCATCGCTTAGTTTGTGCTAAGCAAGGCACACTCCCACCTTCCCGCGAGAAAGGAGGAAACTCAAGTGAAGAACCAGAAAAGATAGGAGGGCGACTGCGGAATTGGGTTCGCCGGAATCAGGAGTTCATGTATGGGATAACGAACGCTGCGTTGTGATGGTGGGCACAGAAAAACCGGCTCGGCGAATTTTCAGTCGCGTTTCAAGCCGCGATCCTTCACAAACAGCGCGGTCTTGCGGCGCGCGCTCAATTACGCCACGTGTGCCGCCTTCGTTCGCGAACCAGCCTTCTGGGCATACATCGCGGCATCCGCACGCGCCAGCGTATCCTTCATCTCCTCGCCCACCGCACGCTCCGCCAACCCAATTGAAGCATTCACGCGCAGCTTGAGCTCGCCTGCTCGGCCTTTCACGGTGTAGCTGCCGCAGATCCACTTCCGCAGCCGATCCGTTTGCGCCTCGGCTTCAGCCATCGCGCAATCGAACAGGACAATGAATTCGTCGCCGCCCCAGCGCCCGATCACGTCCGTTGCGCGGCAGGCAGACCTCAGTTCCGCGCCAAACTGTCTCAATAACTCATCGCCGGTAAGGTGTCCGTAATCGTCGTTCACCTTTTTAAAGCCGTCGATGTCGACCACGGCGACGCAAAACGGAGCGGCTGCAGTCATGCGTCTCTCAATCTGACCTTCCACATACAATCGACTGCCCAATCCCGTCAGCGCGTCGCACGATGCCAGCTTTTCGGCCTCTTCCAGCTTCGATTGATAGCCGGCAACCTGCTCGCGCAATTGGTCCAGAACCGCCTTACCCTCCGCTGTCATCCGGTCGATCGAGGTCTTCAGCTCCATCGCGCTCGCCTCAATCGATGCCCGAATTTCCGTCAGGTCCTCGAGGCTCGCGATCGCTTTCAATCGCTCCGTTACCGCGCTCATCTGGCCCGCGGAACGTTGATCGCGAGCACTCACAGATTCCGCAGTCCGCGCCATTGCCAAAAGCAGATCCTTTACTTCGCAGGCCTTCTGCTGAAAGTGCCTCGCGGCTTCGCGTCCCCAAAGGCGCAGCGCGTCTCGCGCCCCAACATCGCTGGCAGTGAGAGCTTCGCAGTTGACCCCCGCAGAGAGGTCTGACTTGCAATCGCCGAGTCTCCGCTTCAGACCGTCTCCGACGCCAGGGCACGCCACCAGGCTGCAGTTGCCCATCTCCAGCAGCGCAGACCCATATGCGCCGATCACCGCGGCAAGAAGATCTCTCTCCGCCGGCTTGGCCTCCGCCTCGTGGCCTTGGTCTGACGAGTCCAAATATCTTTTCAGCGAAATCATCCGTGCCTCAGGGCAGGTCTTGCTCCGCGATGCCTCTCAAAGTACCCTGCAACCATCTCTATCGGCAGGGCATCTAGCCACTCTAGTACAGGCAATTTCGTCCTCGCCGCCCCGGCAACCTTTTATCGAGTTCACAGAAAAGTAATATTTCGAACTACTCTTTTAGGTTACTTTCGTATAAACTAACGTTGATACAGGTTCTACTAAAGCGTTATCGCGCTTTCACGAAAATCGCCGATTCTATCGTTAGCTCGCATTGCAGCACTCTTTTGCAAGCCTCAGGTGCGCCTTGGTTGATTGGAGCAAGCTTCCCGACATCGCTGCTGTTGCCTTCCTCACCGCCGCCTTCGCCTCGGTCGCGCGGCACGGGCAAAGCTCGCTGTCCCGTCTCTGGTTGCTTGGCTGGGCGATGATCGTGCTCCACTTCGCCGCCTTTCTCTTCCTGCCGGCACCCGACCCATGGAACCAGGTGGCATCGTTCGTGGGCCTCACGGCACTCGCAGGTGCAGGCGTGCTCTTCATGTGGGCTGCCGTGCCCTATCGCCAAAGGGCTTCCAGTTTGTGGATGCTTGCCGCGCTGCTGGGAACAAATTTTCTCTATCTCGGCCTTCTTATCATTGATCCGATTGCCTCTTGGGCCCAGGTGCCAACCGCCGTACTTTTCGGTGCTCTGCCACTGCTGATCGCGCTTCTCACACTGCGCCGGCTCAACCACCCGCTGCGCTGGACCGTCGTCGCCCTCTACTCCACCCTTTCGATCTTCCTGCTGATCGTTCAGCACCGGCCCCAGGTCGGTGCGGTTTTGGCGATGAACGCAGTCTTCTTCACCGTATTTCTCGGCTGCTGCATCCATTTCTGGTACGCCTACAGGCGCGCCACTACGGGAGCCTTCATTACCATCGTCGGCTTCTTCGCCTGGGCATCCGTCTTCGCTGTCGGCCCCTCGTTGGCCGCGTTCTTCCCGAATTTCCACCTCGAAAACGAAGTTTGGAATTTGCCCAAATATGTCGTCGCCGTGGGCATGATCCTACTGCTTCTCGAAAACCAGATCGAATATAACAAGTACCTGGCCCTGCATGACGAATTAACAGGGCTGCCCAATCGCCGCCTTTTTCAGGACCGTTTGACGAGCGCCCTCGATCGCGCCCGCCGCAGCGGGTCGCAGGTTGCACTGATGCTTGTCGATCTCGATGACTTCAAGCGGGTCAACGACACGGTGGGACATCACGTCGGCGACCAATTGCTCAAGCATGTGGGCGGCCTCTTCGCCGGGCGGGTGCGCCGTTCCGACACCGTGGCACGAACGGGCGGCGACGAGTTCTCCGTGATCCTCGAGGAGCCCATGACCCGTGCGGACGCTGTGCGCGTTGGCAAGGCCCTGACTGACTTACTCGCTAAACCCATGGACGTGAACGGACAAACCGTTCGCGTTGGCGCCAGCGTCGGCATTGCAGTCTTTCCTGATGACGCGCCCGACGCGGAATCCCTTTGCATCGCGGCCGACCTCCGCATGTACGCAGGCAAGAATGCAGCCAAGGAAAGCATCGCAGCGCAATCCCAGCCAGTCTTCCGGCCCACCTCGCATCCCGTGAGAAAGGCGCAGTCGAACCTGCAAACTGCGGAATGAGCTGGTGCCCGTCGCCGCTATAACCTCACCGTTTAAATAAATAAAAAAGCACTCATATAGACACGAAGACCCGGACGATTCGTCCGGGTCTTCGTTTGTGCGCGAAAACTGCTAACCCTACCTGCCGCCTGGGCCGCGACCCCCGGGACGCCGCCTGCGCCTGCGGCGGTTGCTGCTATCTTGCGGCCGTCCTGCGCCGCCGGCTTGCTGTACCACTTGCACTGGCGCACCATCAACCCGGTTGAAGTTCGGCTCGCTCTCCTCATCGAATTCGCCGGCGCTCTCGCCGTCGAAATCGTCGCCGCCTTCGATGAGAATCGTGCTCTGGTTCGAACTCGGCTGGCGTTCGTCGAATTCGTTTCGCGGCCTGGCCGGCGCTGCGAATGACGGCGCTGCGGCCGTGCGCATCGGTACGACCTCCACGTCTTCGCTCTCTGCCGGCGCCGATTGCACCAGCTTCGCCTTCTGCTCCTTGATGAGAGCTTTGCGGCTCAGCTTGATGCGATTGCCTTCGATGGCCAGAACCTTCACCATCACCTGGTCGCCCTCGCGCAATTCGTCCTTCACTTCCTTCACGCGATGCTCCGCGATCTCGGAAATGTGCAGCAGCCCGTCCGTGCCCGGGAACAGCTCCACAAACGCGCCGAACTCGGCGAGGCGCACCACTTTGCCAAGGTATGTCTTGCCCACCTCGGGAACTGCCGTCAGGTCGCTGATGATCGCCAGCGCTTTCTTCAAGCCTTCCGCGTCGCTCGATGCCACGCTCACCTTGCCGGTGTCGTCCACATCGATCTTGGCTCCAGTCTGCTCGACGATGCCGCGAATCGTCGCACCGCCCTTGCCGATCAGGTCGCGGATCTTGTCCGTTGGAATCATCACCGTCTCGATGCGCGGCGCGTACTTCGAGCGCTCCACGCGCGGGCCATCGAGTTCGGCATCCATCTTATCCAAAAGGAAAAGCCGCCCACGGCGGGCCTGCTCCATCGCCTGCTGCAGAATTTCGCGGGTCAGGCCGCCAATCTTGATGTCCATCTGCAGCGCCGTGATGCCCTTGCGCGTGCCCGCCACCTTGAAGTCCATATCGCCGTAGTGGTCTTCCGCTCCGGCAATATCGGTCAGGATCGCGTAGTCGTCGCCTTCCTTTACCAGGCCCATCGCTACGCCGGCTACCGCGCCTTTCAGCTTGATGCCCGAATCGAACAGAGCCAGGCTTGCTCCGCAAACTGAGGCCATCGACGAAGAACCATTCGATTCAAGAATGTCGGACACAATGCGAATCGAATAAGGCGACTCGTCGGCACTGGGCAGAACCGCGCTGATTGCGCGCTCGGCCAGTGCGCCGTGGCCCACTTCGCGGCGTCCCACTCCCGTCATGCGGCCCGTTTCGCCCACGCTGAACGGCGGAAAGTTGTAGTGGAGCATAAAGCTCTTCCGCTGCTCGCCCATATAAGACTCCAGCCGCTGGCTGTCGTCCATGGTGCCCAGCGTCGCCGTTACCAGCGCCTGCGTCTCGCCACGCGTAAACAGCGCCGATCCGTGCGTCCTTGGCAGCACGCCCGTTTCGATACTGATGGGGCGAATCTCGTCGAAGGCGCGCCGGTCAGGCCGAATGCGATCTTTTGTCACCTGCTCGCGGAACAGCCGCTCGCGCAGATGTTCGTAGTAATGCGCCAGCTTCTTCTTAGCGTCCGGATCGTCGGCAGGCAACGCCGCGGCCAGTTCCTTCTTGATTCCGCTTGACCAGCGCATAGCTCTCTGTTTTGCCATGTGTCTTGGTGTCGAGCGCATCCTTCAGCCTGTCGCCGATCTTCGCCTTCAACTCGTTGTAATACGCTTCGTCGAACTCCGGCGCCGTAAATGCCCGCTTCGGCTTCCCTGCCTTGGCGACCAGTTCCTCGATCGCAGCCACAATCTTCTTGATCTCTTCGTGGGCAAACTCGATCGCGGCGAGGATCACCTCTTCGGTCTCCTCCTTCGCGCCCGACTCGATCATCACGATGCCGTCTTTGTGGCCGACGACCATGATGTTCACCGTGGTCGCAGCGCGCTCCGTATAGGTCGGGTTCACCACAAACTCCCCGTCCACGCGGCCCACGCGCACCGCTCCGATCGTCGTGCCAAATGGAATGTCGGAGAGCGCCACAGCCGCGGCTGCAGCATTGATGCCGATCACATCCGGGTCATTCTCTTTGTCGGCCGAGAAGACCAGCGCGATCAACTGCGTCTCATTGCGGAACCCGTCGGGGAAGAGTGGGCGGATCGGGCGATCGATTTGCCGGCCGTCAAAATTTCCTTCTCGCTGGGCCGGCCCTCGCGCTTGATAAAGCCTCCAGGAATGCGTCCGCCGGCGTACGTGTACTCGCGATAATCCACCGTGAGTGGGAAGAAGTCGATGCCTTCTCGCGGATCGGGAGAAGCTACCGCCGTTGCCAGTACAACGGTTTCGCCCGAACTCACCAGGGCTGCGCCGCTGGCCTGCTTTGCCATGCGGCCGGTCTCAAAGACCAGCCGCTTGCCGCCGGCAAGCTCGACGGCTACTTCATGCTTCGTAGACATATTGTCCTCGTTTCATTTTGTTCGCTTGGGAAACTTGTGTGGAGATGCCCAGTGATGGGCATGGGAAATACGGACACGCACCCTTCCGCGGCTGTTGCGAGCCGCCAGGGGCGCCTTGGTCCGATATTCCTTGTCGGATGGGGACCGCGACCAATGTCCGGTCTGGGGTGCTTCCGGTTCAACGTTGACTTTCTGATTATTTGCGGATTCCGAGTTTGCCGATCACATCGCGATAGCGATCTGTATCGTGCGTCTTCAGGTAATCCAGCAGGCGGCGGCGCTTGCTGACCAGCATCAACAACCCACGGCGGGAAGCATGGTCTTTCTTGTGGGTCTTGAAGTGCTCGGTCAGGTCGCTGATCCGCTCACTCAGAATCGCGATCTGGACTTCCGGCGACCCGGTGTCCGTCTCGTGGGTGCGGAAGCGCTTGATCAGGTCTGTTTTCTTTTGAGTCGCCAGCACGGCGTAAGGTACTCCTCGTCTTCTCTCGTGTCCACTCTTCAGTGTCTATTGTGAGATTACCATGAACGCCACCCGAGAGGAAACTCCTGCAGCATGCGGAGCCGACCCGAAAACCCAAGCCGGTCAACGCGTTCCACCTTCAACGCCGCGCATCCAGCCAATAATTCGCCCTCGCCACAATCCGGGCGCCGTAATCCTGCGCCGTCCGCACCCGGATCGTGTGCAATCCCGGCGTCAGGTCGGACGGGCTGAACGCAATCAAGTATCGGTTGCGGGCGTGCTTCGCCGCGTCAACCACTCGCTCCTCAAATCGTTTGTCGCCGACGAACGTTGTATACTCCCCGCCGCTCATCTCCGCCACTTCCTTGGCCACGTTCTTCTTGAATGCCTTCACCGCCATCACCAGCGTGGAAACCATGTTCATCGTCCGGTCTTCGCCGGAGTCCTTCACGTCGTGCCCCAACTCGGCCAGCGCTGGCGAAAACGACACGCTCAGCACCAGCACATCCGACTCGCCGATCTTGCTGCATCAAGCTGCGCCGGCTTGGTGTGCTTGCTGCCATGGTCGCGCTCCTCGCTGATCAGCAGCAGAACGCGGCGATACTCCTTGGGCTGCGTCTCCAGCAGAGTCACGCCGTAATTCACCGTGTCCAGAATCGCCGCGCCGCCGTCGCCCGGCTGCAGTTGCTGCAACTCGGCATTCACCTGGTCGCCGGAGTGGGTGTAGTCCTGAATCAAATGCGGTACGGAGTCGAACCCCACCAGCGCCACCCGGCTGCGCGGCTCGGAGAGAAACACATCGAGCAGCGGCCCCAGCTTGGCCAGCTTGTCGAATTCCAGCACGCTCACGCCGCCCAACTCCACAGCGACCACCAGTGCCACCGGCGCCGTGTCCATCTCCTCCTGCACCTCGATCTTCTGCGGCACGCCGTTGTCTTCCAGCACAAAATCCTTCGGCTTTAGCCCGTAGAGAATCCCTCCGCCGCGCTTCTCCACCAGCGTCGGCACCAGCACCTCCGTGGTCGTCACGCGCAGGTTAGGCTGTTCGGTCCGATCGCACGGCATCGGCTTGGGAGGCACAACAGGAGGCAACTGCTGCGCCCGCAAAAACGTCAACTGCGCCGCCATTGCCGCAATAAACAAAACATGACTTCGCATCTTCATACGGTATGGAGTCATTCTCGGGGGGTTTGTCACCGTGCTTGGAACCCTCTAACTTGCTCTGCTGGTCCAGCGATCGACGGTTTCTGTCTTTCTATTCCCTATTCCCTGTTCCCTGCTCTTCACACCCGCTTTCGGGCCTCGCGTTCCATCTGCCCTGTCCAGATCAAAAAGCGCACGAGCTCCCAGCGCATGGACCACATAAAACCAAACACCTTTGTCGCGGTCAGCGTCTCGGCCCACTGCCCCGAGTAGGTCTCCACCCGCCAGCGCAGGTACTGGCTCCGCCACGGAGCCAGCCGGTGTCCGCGCGTTGCATTCCAGATAAAGCGGAGTGCGCCAATCAAGAGGGATCCTTTCCCCTCAAGTATAGCTGGCGTCTTTTCCAGCGCAGCCGCCCGCAAAACCCATTAGCCGCCGGGCATTTTGCTGAAAAGGCTGTTCGACGTCGATTCGAGTTGGGCAATCACGTCTTCCAGCGCCGTCTGCTGCGTCTCGGCTGATGCGAGTTGCGTGGCGACACTCGGAATGTCCGCCTGCATCAGGTTGGTCTGCGCCGCTGTCAACTGCGTCTGTTCCTGAATTACGGCACCCGACGCAGTGCTGAGCTGCGTCATCGAGTTGTCGATCGTCACCCGCTGCTGCGAAACAGAATTCAGTGCGCTGCTCAATGCCTCCGTATCGCTCACGGCCTGAGCCGTGTTCACCGTGCCGCTTGCATAGTCCGCGACAAGTGCATTCAGAGCGCCAAAGACACTGTTCGTCCCACCGCCGAGAAAAATCTGATCGCCCGGCACATTCAGTTGAATCTTCTGCCCATTGGGCATCACAAGGTAATTCACGTTCTCGTCGCCGTTGTAATTCGTCACTGCTGGCTGGGTTGCCGTCGATGTCAAAAACGGCGCCGCGCTCGTCTGCCCGCCCGCAAAAATGAACTGGCCCTGATAGCTTGTATTGGCCAGCGACTGCACCTCCGCCAGGATTCCCGAGATCTGGTTCCCGATCGATTGCACGTCGCTCGCGTTCATCGTCCCGTTGTTGGCGCTCGTCGCCAGTGAAATTGCCTGCGTCAGCTCACTCACCACGCTGCCCAGCGCGGAATCAGCCACTTGCAACTGCCCTGTCACCAGGTTTGAGCTCTGTGTGAACGAATCGTCTTGCTGAATCTGGCTCAGCAGCAGCACGTTCTCGCCAGACGCCACCGGATTCTGGCTCAACGACGTGATGCTCGCGCCACTCGACAACTCCGCACTTAACTGCTGCTCGTTCACCTGTGTTTGGTCCAGCGAACTCACCAGGTTCGTAATGTACGTAGGATCAACCCGCATCGCCTTGTTCCGCTTCGCTCCCTTATTCCCTTGTTCCCTTGCTCCCTGCTCTTACGCCACCGCAGTTTGATCGCCCAGGTTCAATGCTGCGGCCATTACCGTGTTCAAAAGCGTGAAGACCTGCGAAGCTGCCTGATAACTGTTCTCCAACGTCGACATTGCCGCTGCTTCATCGTTTAAGTTCACGTCCGAAAGCGCATTGTTTTGCGCCTGCAGTTGCGTCACCGACGCATTCTGCGCCGTGTTCTCCGCCTGGACCCCTGAGACCGCCGAGCCCAGCGTGGAAACAAAGTTCGAGTAGGAATCAACCGGCGTCTGCCCGTTCACAATTGCGTCGCCTGCCAGGTTTGCCATCGCTACCGCGTTCGAGTTGTCGCCTGTCCCGCTTCCTGCTCCTGCCGCAGCAATCTGATTGGGATCGGTCATTACCACTTTCATAGCGGCCGCGCTGCCGGCAACCGTGGCGGGCTCGTTGAAGATGTAAAGCGGATTGGCGATCGTCCCGGTTACGCCATCAAGATCCGTTCCAGAGTTATTCTGCGCATTCACTGAGGTCGAGATACAATATGCCAGTTGGTCGAGCGAACTGAGCGCGCTCGGAATGTCCGTGTCCCTCGCCGTCAGGTATCCGCCCAATTGCCCCGCGCCCAATGCCAACTCCGAAGTGATGTCCGTCCCACTTAGAAAAAAGTCTGTCGCCCCGTTCACCGACCCCGTCGTCAACTGGAAGTTTTGCCCCTCTGACACCAACAACTGTCCTGACGTCGTGGTGATTTCGAGGCCATTGTTCTCCGTCGTTACCTGGTTGATCCCTACCAGTTGCGAAAGTTGGCTTAGATCCTGCTGACGCTGATCCTCCAGCGTTCCCGCATCGCCGTCCGGCGAGGTGGATTGGATCGCCAGATTCAACTGCGCGATCGCGCCGGTCAGCGAGTTCACCTGGCTCGCGACGCCCGTTGCCTTCTGGTCCAGGGCCGCGCTCTGTGCGTTCAGGCTGCTGGCCGCGCTCGAAATGTCGCTGGCTAAAGTCGATGCCGACGAAAGCACCTGCTCACGCAGCGCGTTGTCCGTAGGAGTGCTCTCGAGCGACGAGAACGAATCAAAAAAACTCGTAATGTCGCTGCCAATGTCTCCCGCACTCACGCTCGACGAACCGGAGTTCGGTATGAACAGCGCCTGAATGTTGTTCAGGGCGGCCAGCCTTGTTCCCGAAGCCGAAGCCAGTTGCTGCTGCTGATCCAGCCGCTCCTCCAGCACGCGATCCCGCTGCGAGGTCGCGCCAGTCTCCGTGACTCCATCTCCGATGGAAATACCATCAATGGTGATGGGCGCGTTTTCAATCCAGTTCGGCGTTTCCTCTGTATAACCCTTCGTATTGGCGTTGGCCACGTTGTTGGCCACCACATTCAACGCCTCCTGATCGGCGTCGAGCGCCCCGCTCATCAAACTGAGCGCGGCATTAATCGTTCCCATGCCCGGCCTCCGCATCCTCGCCCCATCGACAGGCGCCCGACGATAGCGATCCCGTCCCCGCTCCGCCTCGTGCCTGTCGCTCGCTGTACTCGATTCGCCCTGCTCTTATCTCCCGCAACCGCGTCATCACGTTCAGGTTGGCTCGCGTCGCATCCAACACCCGCGCAAACACCGCCATATCAGAAACCGCATCCCGCGCCTGGCGCGCCAATTCCCTTTTCTTCTCCACGCCCATCGGGCCCAGCTCCCGGTTCAGCGCTGCGCAGCTGAGCGCCAGCTCCTTCAGCCGTGCCGTATCCAGGCGTGACAAGGCGCACGAAGCCTCCGCCACCAGTTCCTTGAGCTCCGGATTGGAACTGCCCGCCCCAAGCTCCTGCATTGGTTGCCTTCTCTTCCCGCGCAGCTACTGCCCGCCGTTCAACATCGCGTCCACCATCTTCGAGGCGACAGCCGACGCCGACACACTGTACGTTCCCGCAGACAACGCCGCTTGCACTTCAGCAACCTTCTCCGTGCGCACGCCCTCGCTCGAAACTGCCTGCGCCACTTCATTTCCCGCGCTGCTTAATGTCGCCCGGTCGCTATCGAACGCGCTGCCGGCCGCCGCACTCGTGCTGCTCTTGCCTTGCGGCGCGGAAGGTACCGCCGGATTCACCCCCAGCAGCGATCTCAGTCCATCCATGCTATTGCGAATATCCATACGCGTCTCTCCTTGCAGGGTGTATCGGCAGCTTCACTAATCACTGTAGTCATTCAGAAGCTCTCATCACGGTATTCTCGTGCAGATTTCCGATTACCTTCCCGCTTCCGTGTTTGTTACCGCTTTGGGAAAGCGCTCCTACAATCCTGTCGGCAATTCCAAATCCACCGCGCTGGCTCAAAGCCTGCCCCAGTGCCTCTGATGCAAACTCGCCCAGCGCGCCTCCCGAGCCCACGCCCGAATCCGAGTCATCCTCGACGCCTGTCAGCGCATCTCCGCCCGTCATCGGCTTCAACAACTCCTTCATCATCTGACCTTCAAACTCATGCGCTGCCTTCACCAGCCGCGGCGAGACCGCATTTCCGGCATGTCCCAGGATCCGGTTTGTATCGATCGCCCCCGTCAGCATTCTTGCCCTCCGCCTTCCATCCCCAGCTTCCTTCTCATTTGCGCTCTCTTGCCCATTTGTTCCTCTGTTCCCTCGTTCCCTGTTCTCACAGCACTTCCAGGTCGGCCTCCAGCGCGCCGGCTTCCTTCATCGCCTGCAGAATTGAAATCACGTCTCGGGCTCCTGCCCCGGTTCGCTGCAATTGCTGGACCAAATCCTCCACTGTCGCGCCCTCTTTCAGATCGATCTCGTTCACCGGCTTGTCCTGAGCCTGGACAGTCGTCTGCTGCACTACCTGCGTCGTTCCCGCGGCCATTGCATTGGGCTGCGAAACCTCCACGGTGGAGATCACATTCACGCTCAGTCCACCATGCAGAATCGACACCGGTTGCAGCCGCACTCTGCCTCCAATCACCACTGTCCCGGTACGCTCGTTCACCACCACCGTGGCTCGCGGGTACACTTCGATCTCGACCTCTTCTACTTTGTCCAGAAGCGCCGCCACATCCTCATCCGGCAGCACCGCGATCTCGACTTTTCTGCTGTCGACCGCGTGCGCGCGCGCCGTGCCGAGCGCATGATCAATCGCCACCGCCATCTGCTCCGCCGTATGAAAATCGGCGTCGTTCAGGACCACGTTCACGGTGTGCATCTGCTTTAAATCAAAAGGTACCGGCCGCACCACCAGCGCGCCGCCGGGAATGCGCGCCGTCGTGGGGTGATTCATCTGCTTGGCGTTGCCTCCGCCCGTTGCCATGTAGCCGCCCAGCACCAGCGCCCCTTGAGCCTGCGCATAGATCTGCCCGTCGGCCCCGTAGAGGGGCGTCATCAGCAGGATGCCGCCCTCCACTGACCGTGCATCGCCGGCCGACGAGACCGTGATGTCCACTTTGTAGCCCGGCTGGCTGAACGGCGGAAGCGTCGCCACCACAAACACCGCCGCCATATTCTTCACCTGCATATTGCTCGCGCTGTTCGAGCCGGTCTGCGGCACGGTCACACCCATCCGCTGCAATGCCGAAACCAGCGTCTGTGCCGGAAACACCGTCTGCGAGCTGTCGCCCGTGCCGCGCAGTCCCACCACCAGCCCATAGCCCACCAACTGGTTGTCGCGAATTCCTTCAATCGTGGCCACGTCCTTGATTCGCGTCGTTCTGACCTGATCCTGTCCGTAGGCCGAAGCCACGGCCGGCACGCATACCGCAATAAGGGCCGCGCAGCACCAAAGCCGTCTTGTGATTCCCGGTTTCACTTTGTCCGCCTTCGTCTCGTGCATCGCCGCATCGTTCCGTCTCCAGTTCCCTGTTCTCTTCTCTCCATTCCCTGTTTTCAAAACACCAATAACTTCTCCAGGAACCGCACGATCGGGTTCTGCCGGTAAGTGGAATCGTTCACGATGCCCTTGCCCGTCACCTCCAGTTCCAGGTCGGTCATCGCTGTCGACATCACCTGGTTCTGGTTGCTCACGTCCTCCGGGCGCACCATGCCGCGCAGCGTGATCAATTGTGTTTGCTGGCTGAAGGTCAGTTGCCGCGTCGCCTGCACTACCAGCATTCCGTTGGGCAGCACATCCAGCACCTCGGCACCAAAGGTCGTAGCCAAACTCGAATTGGTGGTACTTTGTCCCTGCGCGGTCAATCCCGAGCTTGCGTTCGCGCCCAGCAGATTCTGCATCGCATTCGAGGCCTTGAGCGCGCCAAAAAGCGAAGTAATGGCGGAGTTGGCGTTCGAAGCGCGCGTGTTTTTCACCTGCCCGTCTGTCGATGCGGCCAGGCTCTCTGTCACCACAATCGAAACCACGTCGTGAATCCTGAAGGCCTTTACATCCGTCCCCAGGCGCACCATCTGGCCCTCCGGGCTCCAGATCGATCCTGGTGTCCGCGCTTCCGCTGCCTGCTTGGCGCGTACGCGCGTAATGTAAGCACGCAGGGCCTCCTCTGGCGGAGTCGACTTGGTCACTTCCGCAGTTGCACTGTGTTTCTTCGCTAGCGCTCCAGCGGATGAAGCCAGCACGGCGCACACAACAAGCACCGCCTTCCAGCCGGCGGTCATGGCTTAGCCTCGCTGTCCGGCGCAAAGACCGCCAGCCCCGGACTCAGCGCCACGACACGCACCACCTTGCCCCCGATCTTCAATCGCGCCCTGAGCTCGCCTCCGCTCGCTGCCGCGCTCACTGCTACCGCCGCCAGCCGCGCATCCACTACCGCCGTATGCTCCTCCACAATCAACGCATCGCCGGCGCGAATCACCGGCATCCTCTGCATGGATCGCGGATGGCCTTCCGCGCTTCCACGCCACGAACTGGCCTGCTGCGGCGCCAGCACCAGCCGTCCCGGTCCGCCCGGGTGACTTGGGTCTCGGAATAACAGCCAGCAATCTCCCGAATGCGGATCGTCGATCTCGCGCAACACCTCTCCGAGCGGCGGCATTGCGCTCCGCACAACCTCAGACGTATTGGCAGTTCCGGCTTGCCCGCCTGCCGGCATTACCAGCGTCCATGCCAGCGCCGCAAGCACCGTCGTCATCAGTCGAATACCCACTGCTCTCCGCCCCATTCTTTGCCCCCCCTCCCAAAAAAATCAATGGGTCATGTTATTCACTTGCGAATACATATCGTCGGCGGCTTTGATGACCTTCGAGTTCGATTCGTAGGCGCGCTGTGCCAGCACCATCTGCACAAACTCCGTCACTACGTCCACGTTCGAGTTTTCGAGATAGCCCTGTTGCAGCGTTCCCAATCCCTCTGTCCCGCCAGGGTTTCCCAGCACCGGATCGCCGGAGCTCAACGTCGCCTGCAGCAGGTTGTTGCCCATGCTCTCGAGGCCTCCCGGATTGGGAAACGTGGCTAGTTGAATCTGCCCCAGTTGCGACGGGTTCTGCTGTCCCGCCAGCGTCGCGTTCACCACGCCATATTCGGTGATCGTCACCGCGGTGGCATTCGACGGAATTGTGATCGTTGGGATCAGCGGATCGCCGTCGGTGGTCACCACCGTTCCCTGGTTGTTCAGGTGAAACTGTCCGGCGCGCGTGTAGGCAATCGTTCCGTCGGGTCGCTGCACCTGAAAGAATCCGGACCCCTGGATCGCCGCATCGAGAGGATTGTCGGTTTCATTCAGCGCGCCCTGCGTATTGATCACCTCGGTGGCCGCCGACTTGGTGCCTAGCCCGATTTGCAAGCCGGCCGAGACCGTGTTCTGGCTCTGTGCCGCGCCGGGCGTCACCATGTTCTGGTACACCATGTCCTGGAATTGCAAGCGCAACTGCCGGAATCCTGTGGTCGACGAGTTGGCCAGATTGTTGGCGATCGTATCCAGGTTCATTTGCTGCGCGCTCATTCCACTGGCCGCGGTATACAAGGCTCGAATCATTTTTCTCCTCGTCTCGGACTAGATTCGTGGCAAATCTTCCGTTGCAAACTTGTTGAACTCGGTGTGGAACACAGTCAGTGCCCGCTGCATCATCTCCGCCTGGCGCTGCATCATGATCAGGTTCAGCGATCCCTCGACCACATCCTGGTTGGCGGCTTCGATCGCGCCCTGGTGCACAGTTGCATCCTTTGACCTTGTTGCGACGGCGCCCTGTGGAGCGACGTAACGGTTGGCGCCCTCGGCGGTCAGCTCTGTGCCGGCCGAAAATGTGAAAACTCCCACCTGCGCCACCACGCCGCCTGCCACCGAAACTGCGCCGTCCGCTCCAACCGATACTTCACCGGGCGGAATCAGAATCGGCTTGCCGGCCGCGGAAAGCACCGGCTCATCCGCCTGCGTCACCAATTGCCCGCTTTGCGCGCGATGAAAGGCTCCGTCCCGCGTGTAGCGCGGGCCATTTGGCGTCTGCACCATGAAAAATCCCTGACCCTCAATCGCCAGGTCCAACGGATTGCCGGTTTGTTCGAGCGCGCCCTGCGCCATGCTCAGCCGGTCGCCGCCGAGCAGTCCGTAGTTGTTTACGGTCTGGCCCAGTTGCGAGTCTGCGGCTTCCGGACCCAGCAGCATGGAGCGGAAGAACTCCCGCTCGGCGCGGTATCCCGGCGTTTGCGCGTTGGCCAGGTTAGCCGCAGCCGTGTCGAGCGCCTGGGTGCGCGCCACCAACCCCGTCATCGCCGCATAGTAGCCACTATCCATACGCCCGGGGACAGTTGCAGAAGATGGACCAAAAAGGAGGAAGAAAGATTAGAGAGAATTAGAGAAAAAAGGGACGAGCATCGAAGGGACCAAGATCAAAGGGGCCGGAGTGAAGGAACAAGGATCGCCATCTGCACCACAGCATCGAGGGCGGCCTTAGCGCAGCCCGTCGCAGATGATGGTCACTTCGAAGCACGCATCGTCGAAGCGGTACACATGATGGAGCTGAAATTCGGGAGCTTGCACGTGCAGGTTGTAGTCCCGGCCCGTGATTACCGCGGGAACCGAGAGCCCGCAGTTGGCGGCTAATTCGGGCACCTTCCCTTTCCACGATCCGGCCAGCATGTTGCAAATCTCGCCGATCCCATCCTTCACCGTATCGTCGATCCCACTGAATTCCATGCCCGTCATCTGCGCCGCAATCCTCATTGCCGCACCGGCTCCCGACTTGAATACGCAAGCGCCGCTCAATACACCGCCGAAACCCACCACCGCGGTCACTGACTCGCTCTCCACGGCCGCTGGCTCAATATGACGCTGACATGCGATGCCCAGCATCATTTGAAAAACTTCTTCCACGCTTGCATCCAGGTTCCGCGGATCGGAGATCCGCTCGACGGACTTGCGTAACGAAACCGCCGTCGTACGCTCGCCTTCCCTTGCGCCCCCAAGATTTCCGCTGGCTTCGTTCCTGCTATTCTGTCCCGCAATCGCGGTCCCACGCACTCCGTTCAACTGCACATCACCCTCCCGCTTTTTCGTTCCCCGCTCTGATTCACACCATGGCGCCTTCCCATTCCTACTCCCCACCGCGAGCTCGAACCTATGCCACGCGCACCAGCGGCAACACCCGTTCTTTCACCTGTTCCGCCGTGAATGGCTTGCGAATGTATCCCTGCGCTCCCGCCTGGATCGCCTGCTTTACGTGCTCCTCGCTCGACTCGGTCGTGATCATGACCACGGGAACGCCAGGAGCCAGATTCTGCGCGCGAATCTGGCGCAGAAACTCGAGTCCGTCCATCGCGGGCATGTTGATATCGGAGAGAATCAGGTCCACCTGCTTGTCCTTCAAAACTTCCAGCCCCTCGATGCCGCTTCCTGCCTCATGCACGACCAGCGTTTCCAGGCCGGCCTGGCGCAGTGTTCGCTCTACGATCTTGCGCATCACCGAGGAGTCGTCCACAATTAGCGTTCGAATCTCACTCATCCCCAAGCTCCTCCCCTCCTGAATTTATCGGCGCCTTTGATTTCTTCAAGAGGCCCGGCTCCCCGCGCCCTGAATTGCCGCTCGGTTCCCAGTGGGCGCTTCCACACACTCGATTCCGCGCCGATTTCAATGCGTCGCTGCCGAGCCAATCAGGTCCCGGATCGAGCCGAGTTCCGGCAAAGGGCCGCTCTGCGGTCGCAGCCACATTCGCAGCCACAAGCAGTCATGCACCCTCACCAGGCGCGCCTCCACGGGCCGCGCCCGCTCCACCGCCTTGGTCAACGCCGCAGCCAGCGCCGGCCCCGTCGCCGCTTCCACCAGCTCTGTTGCAGGAAACTGCGCTTCGAGCAACCGGACATGTGCCGGTCGGAAGTGCGACTCCTCCACCAGCCCGCTTTCCACACGCAATCCAGCCATGCGCTCGACCGCCAGCGCCAGCGCCGGATCGAGACGGTCCTCGAATCCCAGATAAAGAATTTTTCCCGCCGCCACGCGCAGCGGAAGCGCGCCAAAGGCGTCCACGAAAAGCCGCGGCACCAGTGCCGTGAGCCCCTCGGAGTCGTGGAATTCCATGTCCAGCACCGGACAGCCCCACTGCAAACCTAAAGCCCGCGTCACCAGTTCTTCACTCGTGCTCCGCTGCCGTACCAGCCACCATCCCACTTTGCCCGTGCCCGCGCTTCTCTGCGCCATGAGCGCCTTGCGCAGATCCTCGTGCGAAATCCAGCCCTGTTCCAGCATGGCCAGGCCCAGCGGAATGCGATGGTGGTGGCCCTCCCGCGCGCTTCCCCGCGCATCCATCTCACGCGCCAGCGCCGCTTCCACTCGCGCCGCCGTGCACGCTTCCGAACAGCACCATCCGCCTTCGAAGACCGGAGTCTCCCGGCGGCGCCAAAGCTGCAGCCATCCCGAGCGGCAGCGGGAATTAGCGCACGTGGTAAAGATCCCTGCCCGTCGTCTCGCGGCAATGCTTCCCGGCCACTCCGGCTCAACCATCGGCCCAACAAAGTCCGCGGCTTCCCGGCTCCCATTGATGCGCACGCCTCGATGGGGCACAAGTGCGGCTGACCTGCTCAAAAGAGGCATCGGATCGTCTCCAGCCGCTTTCTCGGCGCCGCAACCTCGGTCACGCGCAACGCGAAGTTGCCGTTCATCAGCACCACCTCGCCGCGGGCCACAATCTTGTCGCCCACAATCAGGTCCACAGGATCGGCGACATGCCGGTCAAGCTCGACGACGTCCCCTGGACCCAAATCCAGAATCTCGCCCAGCGGCATCTCGCGCGAGCCGAAGCGCAATGAAGCTTCCAACTCCACATCCAGCAGCAGCTCGAGTCCGGGGCTCAAAGCCGTCGCGCCACCCTGTTCCTGCTCCGCTTGTCCTTGGATCACTGCATTTGGCGCGGCCGTCGCGCCGGACATTTCATCGTTGGGGGAATCGGCCGGTACCTCCGGCATCTTCACTTCGTCCCGCACCAGGATCGTCCACACCCGCTCGCCCGATCGCAATTGGAACGCGTGAGAGACCTGGCCCTCCTCCGCGATCTCCTCAAACTTCACTACCTGGCATTTTCTGCCGGTCCGGGCCAGCAGATCGCCGGCCGCGGCATCTGCGACTTCGTGCAGCAGTTCGCTCCATCCGGCCTTCTGGTCCATTCCTTCGCCCACCAGGGACGTCTGCAGAAGCGCGCCGTCGAGCAGCACTGAGAACCGGCCCTCGGCCTCGCCGCTCAATGTCGCCGCCCACCCGAACGCTCCTGCGCCCTGCGGTTTGGGCAACGATTCAGACAGCTCCGGCTCGCCGGCCAGTGCCTGCGAAAACAGCGCTGTGGCTACGCCCAGCCAGCAGTCGAAGTAGGTTTTCACCGCTCACCCCCGCCGATCGTCTGCTCGATCCGTGCCGCGCGGTGCGCGCCGTGGCGCATGGCTTGGGCAACCGAGAGCGGCTCACCCGCCACCGTCCATTCCGGCAGCGTGCTGGCTCCGAGATCGAGGCGCAGCACGCTGCCCGGCTGCAACTGCTCGAGGGCGCTCGCCGCGAGTCGCACCCTGGGCAACTGCAGCGAGCACCCAAACCGGATGCGTCGCGCCAGGGCCCCCATCTGCGTCCGCGTTTCGCCCACGCGCCGCCGCCGCCGCCCCCAATCCGTGGTCAGGCGGCGCAGGATCGTGTTGGCCACGACCGCTGGGAAAGCCAGGTTCAGCAATCCCGAGCTGTGCGGCATGCGAATTTCAAAACTCAGGCAGAGCGTCTTCTCGCTTACCGAAATGATGCGTCCCACTTGCGTCTGCATCTGGCGCCGTTCAAACAGGAAGCTCAGTCCCACCTGCTGCCAGGCCACGGTCAACTCGCGGCAAACAATTTCAATCACGCTGCCGAGGATCGATTCCTCAATGTCCGTCAATTCCTTCAACGGCCCGTCCTTGCCATCGCCTCCCAACAGCAGGTCGATGATGGGCGGCGCCAAGCCCAGGTCCAGTTGCAGCACCGAGAGCGCGCCCAACGGCTCCAGCCGTACCGAAGCGACGTAGCTGATTTCGGGAATCCTGAGCAGAAACTCATTGAACTGGATCTGCTCGGCCGAAACCAGGTTCACCTGAAACCGCGTTCTTAGCCAAGCCGACAAATTGTGTGTCAGATTGCGGGCGAACAGATCGTTCAGCATGCTGATGGCGCGCAACTGCTCAGTCGAAATCTGCCCTGCGGAGGAGAAGTTATAGGGCACAATCTTGGTCCGCGTCTCGGGCCGCGCCGACTCGGGCGTTGTGCTGCGCGCCGCTTCGAACAGTGCGTCAATCTCGTCCTGCTTGAGCGTCTTCTCGGTCAACTTTCAACTCCTACGGATGTCAACTCCTCCGCACCTCAACTTTTCCGCGCCTGCCTGCGCGCATCGGGCGCCGCGGCACGAGTCCCCGAAGCCAGATCCCGCAGCGCGGCCCTCAGATGCACCACCGCCGACGCGTGCACTTGCGAAATGCGCGATTCAACCACACCCAGCGCCAGGCCGATCTCGCGCATGGTCATCTCTTCGTAGTAGTAGAGCGTCATCACCAAACGTTCCCGGTCGGGCAGGTTGGCAATGGCCTCCGTCAATCGCTCCTCCAACTCGCCTCTCAGGCAGCAAAACAGAGGATCCTCCTCCGGTTTGCCCGGTACGTATGCCAGTTCCTCCTCGCCCGAGTTCTCATTGCGCTCTACGTGCAGCGTTCCGATCTCCAGGCCCTTCAGATCGCCCAGCAGTTGCTGATAGTCGTCGAGCCCGAGTTCCATCTCGGCGGCAATCTCCAGCTCGCCCGGCGCCCGGCCCAGCCGCGCCGTCACCTTTCGAATGGCCTCTTCCACCGCGCGGCCCTTGCGCCTCAGCTCCCGCGGACTCCAGTCAAGAGTGCGCAAACTGTCCAGGATCGCTCCCCGGATACGGAATTGTGCGTAGCTTCGGAACTGCACTTTCTTTTCGGGGTCGAACTTCGCAAACGCGTCCATCAATCCCACCACGCCCGCCGACACCAGGTCCTCAATGTCTACGTGCTGGGGCAACCGCTCGTGAATGCGCCGCGCAAGATAGCGCACGATCGGCAGGTGTTCAAGCAGGACCCGCTCCTGCTCGCCGGTCAGCCCCGCTGCAGCCGCAGCCGGCGGCGGATATCCATTCCCCGCCATGCCGCGGCGCATGCTCTTCGGTTCTCTTGCTGCAACCGCTGCTTCCAGTCCCATCTGTTCCTCCCCAACGAAAGCCCGGATGTCTCCGATTCCCCAAACCTTTTCATCGAACCCCACCGTCAGCGAACTGTGCCCACGGGGCGTAAACGAATCTCCGGCGGAATCTCCCCTGCCGCAACCACAGCCAGTCGCGGCAGCATCGGATCCAGCCAGCGCTTGACGTAATAGCGGGCCGGACTCGGAGCTAGGAGCACGGGCGGTGCCGCAGAGGAAGCGGAACCGATAAGGGATCTCACAGAATCGACGAGGCGCCGCACCACCGGCGTTCCGGTACCGGCCGCCGCGGTCAGCAGCCGCTGGCCCGTTTCGGGCGCCAGGGTGGACAGAATCTCTTCTTCGAGCGCGGGATCGAGCAGCAGCACCGGCAGTTGCCCGTCGCCATCGAGCAGCGGCCGCACCAGTCTTCTTCCCAGCGCCTGACGCGACGCTTCCACCAGCGCCACCACGCTCTTGTTTACCGGGGCTGTCTCCAGCAGTGCCTCCAGAATGGCGCCCAGATCGCGGATCGAAACCCGCTCGCGCAGCAGTTGTTCGAGCACCCGCGCTACCTCGCCCAGCGTCAGCAGCTTGGGCACCAGCTCTTCCAGCAGCTTGGGATGACTGTCGTTCAAGGCATCGAGTAGGCGCTTGATCTCCGCTCGGCCCAGCAGCTCGCCGGCGTGCTGGCGGATCAGCTCGCCCAGGTGTGTCGTCATCACCGTCACCGCATCCACCACCGAGTAGCCCGCAGCAATGGCCTGCTCTTCGATCGCCGGTGCAATCCAGATGGCGGGAACTCCGAATGCCGGCTCGCGCGTCTCCTTGCCGCTCAATGGCCGGCGACCGGCCTCCCCTGAAACAGCCAGCAGTTGCGGTCCTTCCGTCTGCCAGCGGCCCACTTCGATTCCGCGCAGCGAGAACACGTATTCTCGCGGCTTCAGGCGCAGGTTGTCCGAGATGTGCACGGGCGGCACCAGAAAACCCATCTCGCCCGACAGGTGCCTGCGCAACGCGCGCACGCGATTCAGCAGTTGCCCGCCCTGCTTTTCATCCACCAGCGGAATCAGTTGAAACCCGATCTCGAGTGTCAGATCTTCGAGACGCAACAGCGACGCCAGATCGGAGCCTTGCGCGCTCTCCGCTTTCTTCTTTTCTGCCGGCGTCAATTCCGGCAGGGTGGCCGCCGGAGCTTGCGCCGAAAGCCGCCTTCCCCCCACAAAAAGCCCTGCAGCCACCGTCAGAAATGCGAACTTCGGCAGTCCCGGAATCAGGCACATGGCCGCCGAGACCGCGCCAGCCATATACAGCGTGGCGGGCCGCGCCAGCAATTGTTGCCGGATCTCGCCGCCCAGCATTCCCGCCGAGTTGGCGCGCGTCAGCGTAATTCCCCCGGCCACCGAGACCAACAACGAAGGAATAATCGTCACCAGCCCGTCGCCTACCGTCAGCACCGTGTAGGTCCGCGCGGCATCGGCCAGCGCCACCCCCTGCTGCAAGGTCCCGATCAGCAGGCCGGCCACAATGTTGATTGCAGTGATCAGAATCGTGGCCAGGGAGTCGCGCTGGTTGAACCGCGCCGCGCCGTCCATCGCGCCATAAAATTCGGCTTCCCTGGCAATCGCCTGCCGCCGGCGCCGCGCCTCGGCCTCGTCGATCAGGCCTGCGTTCATGTCCGCATCAATCGCCATCTGCTTGCCCGGCAGTGCATCCAGGGTGAATCGCGCCGTTACCTCCGCGGTGCGCACCGCGCCGTGCGAGACCACCAGAAACTGAATCGCCACCAGGGCCAGAAACAGCACAAAACCGACGACATAATTGCCGCCCACCACAAACTGTCCGAAGGCCTCGATCACTTTGCCCGCCGCGCTCGTTCCCTCCTGCCCGTGCAAAAGGATGCGCCGGCTCGAGGCGATGTTGAGCGAAAGCCGGAAGAGCGTAAGCAGCAACAGCAGCGTGGGAAAAACCGAGAGCTCGACCGCCCGCCGAATCTGCACCGCGGAAAGAAACACGATGATCGACGCGGCCATCGAAAGCGCCAGCAGAAAGTCCAGTCCCGCTGCCGGCACTGGGACCAGCATTACGAAAATCACGCTGATGGCGGCCATGGGCAGCACGTAGTCGCGCACCCGGTGCCAGATCGATTGCGCTGGCGGCGATGCCACGGCCAAAGCAGCAGCACTCATCGTGGCCCTCCTCCAACACCTGACACCGCGGAGCCGCCTGATGCCGCCGGGCCCCTCTGCCACACTTGCGTCTGCGAGCGGGCGGCGGCTTCGCGTGTACGCCGTTCTCTCAATTCGGCCTCCACGCGCTGCCGGTAGAGGTAGGCCAGGATGGCGGCCACCGCCGCATACAGTTCCACGGGAATTGCCTGGCCCACCTCGACGGTGCGATAGAGCGAGCGCGCCAGCGGCGGATTCTCGATGATCGGTACGCCCGCCCAGCGCGCCTCGGCCTTGATCTCCTCAGCCAGCAGGTTGCGCCCCTTGGCCATCACCTTGGGCGCTTCCATAGTCACAAAGTCAAAGCTGAGCGCCACCGCATAGTGCGTGGGATTGGTGAGCACCACCGCCGCCCTGGCCACGTTGGCCTTCACGCGCTTGCGGCGCATCTGTCGCTGCAGGTTGCGAATCCGGCTGCGGATCTGCGGGTTGCCCTCGGTTTCCTTGTACTCGTCGCGCAGATCCTGCCGGCTCATCTTCAACCGCGACTCCCGGCTCTGCCATTCCACGAGATAGTCGATCGCCGACCAGCCAAACAACAGCCACGCTGCGGCCAGCAAAAGTCCGTACACGTCCTCGCCCAGCAACTCGAGGCGCGTCGTAGAGAAGGGCGGAATCGTCAACTGCCGCGCGATGCGCTGCACAGCAAACACGGCCAGAAAGCTTGCCGGGATGAGCGACTTGCCCAGCCGCGCCGCGGCGCGCAGCGAAAACAGGTTCTTGATATTGGCAATGGGATTGATGCGCTCCAACTTGAATCCGATTGCGCCGGCGTACACGTTCACGCCCCCGGTCTGCGCAATCCCCGCTCCCAGCGCGGCCACGGCCACCATGGCCATCACCACGGCCGGCGGTGCTAACACCGCGATCATCAGCCGCCGCATCGCCACCAGAGTCGGCTCCAGCATCTCCGGCTCCCAGCGCGCCGGGTCGCCCAACGCAAGAAATCCTTGAAACGCGTTTCTCCACGCCTCCATCGCCCCGCCGCCTACCATTCCCAGAGCCATCACACCCGCCAGGGTTCCTGCCGCAGACGCCAATTCCCGGCTGTGCAGAATGTCGCCTTCCTTGCGCGCTTTCTCGCGGCGATGCTGCGTTGCCTGTTCTGAGCGCTCTCCGGGCATGGGTTAGCCTCCCCATCCCGGCGCTGCGCCCGGTGCGGCAATCAGGCGCTCGGCCATATCCAGCAAGCTGGCAAAGCGCGCTTCGATAAAGCGCGGCCAAAGCGCCAGCGAGCCCATCAGAATCACAAAACCCGTCAGCGTCTTCAGCGGCACAGTAAGCGACATCACCGGCAACTGCGGGCTGAGCTTGCCCAGCAGGGCCACCGCCACTTCCACCAGCATCGTCGCCGCCAGCACCGGCGCAGCCAGTTCCAACGCAGCCAGAAATACTCCTCCAGCCGCCCGCACAATGGTCAGCGCCGCCGGCGGTCCGAATCCATACGTCCCCAGAGGAACGACGCGGAAGCTCCGCACCATCGAAGCCAGCAGAATCCTGTCCAGTCCCGCCGTGATCAGCACCAGCGTGCCCATCAGTTGAAACAGTTCGCCGAGCAGCGGTGTCTGGATTGCCGAGTTGGGATCGAGCAGATTCACCAGCGAGAAGCTGAATTGCATGCCCACAATCTGCCCGGCAAACAACAGCATCTCGTTGAGCAAGGCGAGCGAAAGCCCATACACCAGCCCCACGGCCAGCTCGCCCAGAATTGCGGAGCAGCTGATCGAAGACTTCGCGTTCGGCAGCGTAGCCATCAGCGGCGCCAGCAGCAGAGCCACCGCGCCCGCGAACACTGCCTTGACGCGCATCGGCAACGAGGTGGACGAAAAGAATGGAGCAAATGCGACCATTCCACTCACCCGCACCAGGGCCAGCGTCATCGCACTTAGAAAGTTGCCCCAATCGCTCATCGCCCGCGCACTCCTCCGTCCCTATCCCCTTGTTCCCTCGTTCCCTCGCTCCCTTGTTCCCTGCTTCTTTCACCCCAGATAGCGATGGAAATCCCCCAGCAGCTTCACTGTGTATGTCGCCAGGCGGCCCAGAAACCACGGCATCCCCACCAGCAGAATCAGCGCCATCGCGGCCAGGCGCGGCACGCTGGTGAGCGACTGCTCCTGCAGGCTGGTCAGCGTTTGAATCAAGCTCAGCACAAAACTCAAGGCCACCGCCGCGATCAGGAGCGGCGCCGACAGAATCATGGCTTCCTTCATCAGTTGGCGCATCAGTTCGGCAACCAGGTCCGGAGTCATCCGAAGTCCTTTCAAAAACTCTTCAGCAACGACCTCGCCAGCAGGTTCCAGCCATCCACCATCACAAACAGCAGGATCTTCAACGGTGTCGACACCACCACCGGAGGCAGTTGGAACATGCCGATCGAGGTCGTGATCGCAGCCGTGACCATATCCACCAACAGGAAGGGAAGAAACAGCACGGCGCCAATGGCAAAGCCGGCCTTCAGTTCCGAGAGGATGTAGGCCGGCGCCACGACGCGCATCGGCAAATCGTCCGGCGTGTTAGGCCGCGGAATCTGCCCGGCTGCAGTGAACAGGGCCAGATCCTTCTCGCGCGCATACTTTAGAAGGAAGTGCTTCACCGGCTCGGACCCGCGGTCGATCGCTTCCATTCCCGTAATCTGCCCGGCACGGTAAGGCTCTACGGCCTGCTGATCAACTTGATTGAGTACCGGCGCCATCAGAAACCACGACATCATCAGCGCTAGCCCCATCAGCGTGGGATTGGAAGGCGCCGTCTGGGTGCCCAGCGCCTGGCGCAGAAAGTGAAACACCACCAGCAGCCGCACCAGCGGCGTCATCGCCATCAGGATCGCGGGCAAGACCGTGATCAGCGTCAGCACCAGCAGGATCGTCCACGGTGTCGCGTCCGAAGGGTGCAGCTTGGCGTTCAGATCGGGCAGCAGCGGCACGCTTGCAGGAGCGGCCGAGGCCAACCACGCCGTCATCCCGGCTACCATGAAACCCTCGCTGCCCTATGCGTCGGTGCACTCCCCGCATCCTGGCGTATACGCCGCGCATCTTCGTCAAGCGGATAAAAGGCCGGTCCGCCCTCAGCCGAAGTGGCAACCAGAATCCGCCGGCCTTCGGCTTCAACCAGCGCCAGCGACTGGCGAGGCGCCAGCGTGATGCGGTCAAGCAATGCCAACCGCGGCTGCGCGGCCTGCCTCTTTCGCAGCCTCGCGATCAGCCATCCGCCCATTCCGCTCAACCGCTCAGCCATTCCGGCGCCTCGCGTTCCCTTGTTCTCTTGTTCCCTCGTTCCGTGCCTCTTTCACGCCAGCCTTGTCACCCGCACAGCTAACCGCGTTTCCACCACTTCAAATTCGGTCCACGCCAGTTGCACCTCGCCCGCTGCCAGCGGCATATCGCTTCCCAAACCCCATTGGGACTCGATGACATGCCCTGGCGCCAATGCCAGCAAATTGCGTACGCGAAACGCGCGCACAGGAACAGCAACATCCAGCTCCACCAGCAAGCGCGCCACCGGTGCGCTGAACTCCATCTCCCCGTCTTCTTCCAAAGGCCGCGCGACCGGAACCAAAGCCTGCGTCGAAGCGTTTTCAGTGGCGGCCACGGCAGGACTCGCGCCCTGCACGGGCGTCTTGCCCTCTGGCGCCGAGAGTGGATGAGAGGTGGCCATGCGCCTGAATCCCCTGCAGAAAAATGACCAGAGGGATGGAGAAAAGATTGGAAAGGTCTAAGAAATGCGCTCGCCCTTGCCTTTCTCCACCTGCCGCCGCGCAACCAACCAACATCGCTGCTAAACTGGAATCTCGGGGCTGTTTGCTTGCCTTCCTGGCCGGCTCAGCCTGCAACCACCGCGATTCGAGGTCAAAACCATGCAGGAACAAAACGGCAGCAAGAGTTTCTCTGGAACCGCCCTGCGACTGAAGGTTGGTCTGGCCGAGATGCTCAAGGGCGGCGTCATCATGGACGTAATGAACGTCGAGCAGGCACGCATCGCTGAAGAATCCGGTGCTGCTTCCGTCATGGCTCTGGAACGCGTGCCCGCTATGATCCGCGCCGAGGGTGGCGTGGCCCGCATGGCCAAGCCCAGCCTGATCAAGCAGATCCTCCAGGCCGTCTCGATCCCAGTCATGGCCAAGGCGCGCATCGGTCACACCGCTGAAGCACAAATTCTGCAGGAGCTGGGCGTCGACTACATCGATGAAAGCGAGGTCCTTACTCCCGCCGATGAGGCGCATCATATCGACAAGCACGCCTTCACCACTCCGTTCGTCTGCGGAGCGCGCAACCTGGGCGAAGCCCTGCGCCGCATCGCCGAGGGCGCGGCCATGATTCGCACCAAAGGCGAAGCAGGAACCGGCGACGTGGTCCATGCGGTCCAGCACATGCGCCAGATCACGCGCGAAATGCGCACCCTCACTGTGCTTACTGAACAGGAACTCTACGCTGCCGCCAAGGATCTCCAGGCTCCGTACGAGCTCGTCCACATGGTCGCGGTCAACGGCAAACTACCCGTACCCAACTTCTCCGCCGGCGGCATCGCTACGCCCGCCGACGCTGCTCTGATGATGCAGCTCGGCGCCGAAGCCATCTTCGTCGGCTCGGGAATCTTCATGAAAGAGCGCGCTACTCCGCTCGACGTTGAAAACGACCCCAAGGAGCGCGAAGAGGCTGTCTCACGCGCCAAGGCCATCGTTATCGCCACCACACACTACAATGACCCCAAGGTTGTGGCTGAGGCCAGCGAGCAGGTTACGGGAACCATGAAGGGCCTGGCTGCCGCAGGTATTGAAGAATCGCAGCTTCTGCAAACCCGCGGCTGGTAGCTGCCGCCGCGGCTTAGTTAACGGAGCGGAGGTCGGCCGCAGTCCATGGCGGCGCGCTCCTGCACCTCTTAGCACGCAATATGAAACGAGCCGGCATGAATGTCAGAAAGCAGTTGGGATAGCTCCTTCCGGCTTTGATGGGATGCAATCAATTTTCCTCAGGGGCCAGCCCTCTCGTTCGATTTTGCATGCGTCCAAATAGGAGTGGGAGTAACCTCATTTCCACGGGGGTTTCGATGCCGTCCATCTTTACGCCCATCCCGCATGAGATTGAGCGCAAAGCGCCAGGAACTGGCGGCAAACCGCCCGTCGATCGCCGGCCCACCGGCGGAGGTGGCGGCGGGGGTGACGACGAGTGGAGAAGTCCGCGGCGCGGCCCACGCGAAGCTCTGCATCGCACCCGTGCTTTCGTCTTCTGTGCACTGGCTGGCGACATGATGTTCTTTGTCGTGTTGGTGACACTGTTCTACGCACGCCAGGCGAGCACGCGCATGGATCCAGAGTCCTTCCGCCAGATCGGCGATTGGCATCCCATCCTTCTGCCGCCTGTTCTGTTTCTCAACACTGCCGTCCTCCTGCTCAGCAGCCTCAGCATGGAACTGGCCCGCCAGCATATCTTCCGCGAGATCGACGTCCTGGAGGAATGGCTGGGCCTGGGTCGTCCGGCCCTCCGCCGCACCCTGCCCTGGATCGCCCTGACACTCGTTTTGGGCCTGATGTTTCTCACCGGCCAGGTCCTTGCCTGGAAGCAGTTGACGGCGCAGGGCTTCGCATTCAATCGCTGGGCCACTCCAGCCAGCTATTTCTTCTATCTGATTACCGGGCTGCACGCCGCCCACCTGGCTCTGGGCATTTTGGCCTTGCTCTTCTGCCTCTGCGCCCTCACCCGGCTCAAACGCGTCGAGTCCCGCCAGATCGCTGTTGACTCAACCGCATGGTTTTGGCACACCATGGGCTTTGCCTGGCTGGTGCTCTTTGCGGTTTTAGTCCTCGGACAATAGGAAATCAGCGACCAGCCCGTACCTATTCGCTGGTGTGCGACCTCGCTGCTTTTTCGCATGTCCCTTCGAGAGTCGGCAGGTTGGATCGAAATGCGGTACAGCCTGACTGCACCGGCGCGCAGGCTATCGTTGTTTTTGCGAAATTCCTTCCGGACCGGAATCAAAAGAAAGCGGCTCCAAGCAATGCTAAGAGCTAACGGCTAAAAGCTAATAGCTCTCTACGCCGTGCGCGGATGCATCCATGCGCGCAGCCGCTCGCTGAACTTACGCACTTCAGGGCAGGCAAGATAAATCTGCCGGTTGATTCCCATCAGCAACTGCACCGCCTCTACTTGCGGATTGTGTGCGGAAACCGATTCTCCAGAGTGGATGAACTCGTCGGCCAGGTATTCGATCGCGTGACCCAGAATTTCCAGGGCGCGGCCAGCTTCCGGCGAGATGCACCGGCGCCGCAAGCCACCTCGGCCTAAGTCTGATTTTGTAGTTAAGGCTACAACAGGGTAATCGCTGATTGTTGAAACGGAGCCCATGCAATCTATCCTCATCCGGTTTTTCGGCGCGTTCTGCTCTTTTCGGTAGAGAACGAAAGTACTGTCCCAAAATGGTGCAAGCACATTTATGACGAATAAAATTGGGAAAGCCAGTGACAAAGCTCACACAGGCTCGGCAATTCATTACCTTCGCTACTCTCAGCGGAATTCAACATCTGCCCACCCATCTCTGTTTACGCGCCTCACCCGCCTGCTTCGCCTTGACGGGATGAGGCTGAAAACCTAATCTCAAGCTAGGATTGTCTTTTGGCGTAGAACTCCATCTCTCCACCAAAAGGCGCAATGATATCGAATTCCTTCGGGCTGGGCGGCAATGAATTCAATCCCTTATGACTGGCAATACCTCCCGCTGCTCATGCAGATTCTTGCCGCGATTCTCCTGGGGTTCGTCATGGTCACGGCCTCATGGTTCGTCGGCCGCCATCGCAATACCAAGGTCAAGCTCGACGCCTATGAATGCGGCATTCAAGCCGTGGGCGATGCCCGGGGCCGCTTCAGCGTGCGTTTTTACCTGGTCGCCGTCCTGTTCATCCTGTTCGACGTCGAAGCCGTTTTTATGATGCCCTGGGCCGTCATTTATCGCCGTCTACCCGCGCTCACCGGCTGCTCCCGTCTCTTCGGCTTCTGGGAAATGCTCGTCTACCTCGGCTTTGTAGGCGTGGGCCTTTACTACATCGTGCGCAAAGGCGTACTCAACTGGAGCCAGGACAAAGCGGACCTTTAGAACTGTGGATCTCTCATAAGGTGGACCTTTGATCAACCGGATCTCTTACAACGCGGGCACCCAAGGATGACGAGTCAATCTCCCACCTTATCCGGCAAACAAGCCGTCCTCGATGCCATGCCGGATCATCCCGCCGTCAAGGCAATCCTCGCGTGGAATGAGCCGGCACTCACCGATGCCAAATTCGCCTTCGAGGAGCTCACGCTCACCATCGCGCCCGAGCAGATTCGCGCCGCCTGCTCCACCGTGCAAGCCGCGGGCTTCAACTTTTTTGAGGACATGACGGCCGTCGATTGGTTCCCCTCTTCGCCCCGTTTCCAACTCAGCTATCACATCCTCTCGCATCGATTGTTGGAGCGCATTCGGCTCCGCGTCATGATCGATGACGCCGATACCGGTGTCGATTCCATCACGCCGGTCTGGGCCGGCGCCAACTTTTTCGAGCGTGAAGTCTTCGATCTCTTCGGCATCCACTTTGCCGGCCATCCCGATCTTCGCCGCATCATGATGCCCGACGATTGGAAGGGCCATCCCCTGCGCAAGGACTACCCGGTGGAGGGATACCGCTGATGACCGAGAATCCTGGCGCGCCTGTCCTTGAGCTCCCATCGACGGAAATCACCGGCGAGCGCCGCATGGTCCTCAACATGGGCCCGCAGCACCCCGCCACGCATGGCGTGTTGCGTCTCGTTGTCGAGATCGATGGCGAGGTCATCGTCAGCATCCGTCCTGAGATCGGCTACCTTCATACCGGCATCGAGAAAACCTGCGAGGCCAAGTTCTATCAGCAGGTCGTTCCCCTCACTGATCGCATCAATTATCTCGATCCCCTCTCCAACAATCTCTGTTACTGCCTGGCCGTCGAAAAGCTTCTCGATCTCGAGATTCCCGAGCGCGCTCAGTGGATTCGCGTCCTTCTCACCGAGCTCAGCCGCCTGAATTCGCATCTCATTTGGCTCGGCACCCACGCCATGGACATCGGCGCTCTCACTGTCTTCCTCTATTGCTTTCGCGAACGTGAAGAAATTCTCAGACTCTTTGAAGCCGTCGCCGGTCAGCGCATGATGACCAGCTATTTCCGCATCGGTGGCCTCTCCATGGAGCCTCCGCTCGATTTCCTCGACCGCGTCGCGGCCTTCATTCACGGTTTCCCCGAGAAAATCGACGAGTATTCCAACCTCCTCACCGGCAATCCGATTTTCATCAATCGCTTGAAAGGTGTCGGCTATCTATCTGCAGCCGATGCAATTGCGCTCGGCGTCACCGGCCCTCCACTTCGCGCATCAGGCGTCGATATCGACCTCCGCCGCGACATGCCCTATTCAAGCTACGAGAAATTCCATTTCAAGGTCCCCACCTCCACCGTCGGCGACACCTGGGCGCGATACGAAGTCCGCCTCGTCGAAATGCGCGAGAGCGTCAAGATCATCGAACAGGCCCTTGAGGGAATGCCCGGCGGTCCCGTCAAAGCCGACGCGCCAAAAATCGTTCTCCCCGATCGCGAAAAGATGAAGACCCAAATGGAGGCCTTAATCCATCACTTCAAAATCGTCACTGAAGGATTCGCCGTCCCCGCCGGCGAAGTGTATCAGGGCATCGAATGCGGCCACGGCCAGATGGGCTATTACGTAGTCTCTGACGGCACCGCCAAGCCCTACCGCGTGCACATGCGCTATCCGTCCTTCCCCACATTGCAGGCGCTTGAGGTCATGTGCAAAGGCCGTTTGATCGCCGACCTCGTCGCCGTCATCGGCTCCATCGATATTGTGTTAGGAGAAATAGATCGGTAAAGCAAGGGGACCCCGTGAACGACTACGGTACGTTGGCAGAGATGCTCAGAAGTACGGGCTATGCAGAAGAGAAATTCAGCAGGGACCCGGTGAGACAGGAATTTGATCCTGCCGCTTTTTTTGAACAGGTTAAGGCCCATATCATCGAGGAGGTCGAGAAGGCCAATGCGGAGCTTCACAAGCGTGGGCTGGCTTCCATCGAAAGAGTTTTCGTCCCCTGCTACCTTGGGAGGCTTTGCCTGACTTTTGGATCTGCCCTGATGTGCTGTGTCGATTTCGATGCAAGGAAAGAGCGAACCACTTTTGTCATTGTTGGGCCGCCAAACCGCAGAGAAATTCTCAGAAAGGAATACCCCATGCACCGGGGAATGCACTGGGGGCTTGCGAAACTGGAAGACGCATCGATCCGCAGTACCGCTAAAAACGCCCCGTTGCACGGTCCTGCGGCGGTCGCCAGTGCCATTGTTTCCGAAATCATAGAAATGGGAATTCGCTTGACCCAGAAACGAGCACAACCTATCGAGTCTGCGCCGGTAACTCTCGACGAAGCACATTTTGCCGAGTTCTGGGTTTCCCTCTCTTCCCTGCTTCGCAGCTACACCGCCCTGCATGGGTCGAGCAACAACCGCCAGGCTGAGGTTGAAACGGCCGGGGCGATCATTACCGTCCGCCAGGCTGAAAAATGGCTCATCCTCAAGCGTCATCGTGCATTGGTCACCTGGACGCGAGAAAATGGGAGGAGCGGTGCGCTCGAGTTCACTGAGCACGGAACGCTGCGCGGCGATGCGGCCGATGAGGCTATGGATTTGGTTGCTGAGCAATGGGCGCGGGAACTGATGCACGTTGAACCCCTGGTGCAAATCGGAAACTGATGGAATGAGCCCCCAAGACAGAAAACCCGAAACCATATCGGTCTTCTCGCCCGAACTAGCTGCTCGCTTTGATGCGCTCGTTCAGAAATATCGCGTCAAGCGCTCCGCCCTCATCCCCATGCTGCTCTACGCGCAGGACGAAGTCGGCTATCTCTCCGACGCCGTCGTTGCCGAAGTAGCCCGCCGCATTGGCATCACCGAACTTGAAGTCCGCAACGTCGCCACTTATTACTCCATGCTCCGGTTCAAGCCCGCCGGTAAATTCAATATCCAGGTCTGCACCAACATCAGTTGCATGCTGCGCGGCGCATACGACGTCTACGAGCGCTTTCAGGAGGAGCTCGGCGTTGGCCCCCACGGCGTCACTGCAGACGGCCTCTTTTCTGTTGAAGAGGTCGAGTGCATCGGCGCCTGCTGCTGGGCGCCCGCCATCCAGGTCAACTACGACTTCCACGACGAGATCAAGCCCGACCTGGTGCCCGGGATCCTAAGTGGCTATCGCGGTAAGGCAAAGTCGGAAGACAAGGAAAAGAATGCCTAGGCTTGTCTCCCATCCCGACGAAGTCAAAATCGTCTCTCGCCGCTTCGGCATGGGAGCGGAAAAGATCGACCGCTACCTCGAACTCGGCGGCTACGAGTCCGTCAAGAAATGTCTCGCGCAAGGTCCTGACTGGATCATCAACGAGATGAAGTCGTCGAACCTGCGCGGCCGCGGAGGCGCGGGCTTTTCCGCCGGGATGAAGTGGTCCTTCGTCCCCAAGCAATCCGCCAGGCCCAAGTACATCCTCGTCAACGGCGACGAGAGCGAGCCCGGCACCTGCAAAGATCACCTGATCTTCCTCCATGATCCGCACGCCGTCATTGAAGGCACCATCATCGCCGGCCTCGCCGTCGGCGCGAAGATGGGCTTCATCTATCTGCGCGGCGAGTACCGCTACCTCCTCGAAATCATCGAGCGCGCCGTAGCCGACGCCTACGAGCGCGGCTTCCTCGGCAAGAACATCTTCGGCTCCGATACCGAATTTCAAATCGTGACCCAAACCGGCGCAGGCGCTTACGAAGTCGGCGAAGAATCTGCACTCATGGAGTCGCTCGAAGGCAAGCGCGGCGTACCGCGTATCAAGCCGCCCTTCCCTGCAGTCGTCGGTCTCTATGGTGGTCCCACGGTGATCAACAACGCTGAGACCATCGCCACCGTACCTCACGTCATTGCCATGGGCGCGGCAGCGTACGCACCGTTGGCACGCCTCGCAACGGCGGCACGCGCCTCTTTTCGATCAGCGGCCACGTTGAGCGCCCCGGTGTCTACGAGCTGCCCATGGGCTACAGCCTCAAAAAGATGATTTACGATATCGCCGGCGGCATTCGCGGTGGACGCAAACTCAAGGCCATCGTTCCCGGCGGCTCCTCCACTCCGGTTCTGTTGCCCGAAGAGATCGAGACCCTCGGCATGGACTTCGACCAGGTAGGCAAAGCCGGCTCCATGCTCGGTTCAGGCGGTGTTGTCGTCATCGACGACCAGACCTGCATGGTCGAGTTCGCCCTGCGCACTATCAGCTTTTATGCGCACGAGAGTTGCGGCTGGTGCATTCCTTGCCGCGAAGGCACTGACTGGCTGAAAAAATCGCTCACACGTTTTCACGCGGGCTTTGGAGCGCCCAGCGATATCGACAACATCCAGCTACCTCGCCGAGAACATGCTGGGCCGCACCTTTTGCCCGCTCGGCGACGCAGCCGCCATGCCCACCATCGCATTTGTCAAAAAATTTCGCAAGGAGTTTGAAGATCATTTGAACGGCAAGCCCTGCCCATTCGCAAGAGAAGGCGTGCCGCAATTGACCGTGGTGTAACGGAGGGAGCAGGGGCCTTCAGGCCCGGAGAAGTTTTGGAAGCGCAAGATCTGATTCGTACCGAAAACGGACGAAAGCGTGTTTCAAAAGTTTTGTAACAAGGGCACGGCCTTAGCCGGACCGAAAGATGCGGACTAACACGGGGCTTTAGCCCCTGAGGGAACACAAACAACCAATGCCCGAGGTAACCTTCACAGTCGATGGAAGAAAGCTGACGGCCCCCGCTGGCTCGCTGCTCATTGACGCATGCCGCAAAGCTGGCATCGAAATCCCTGCCTTCTGCTACTATCCCGGCCTCTCTTTGCAGGCCGCGTGCCGCATGTGCGTCGTGCGCCAGGAAAAAGTCCCCAAGCTGCAAACCGCCTGCACCACCACCGTCGCCGAGGGCCAGGTCTTCATTACTGAGTCACCTGAAATCGCGCAGGCGCGCAAGGCCACGATTGAATTGCTTCTCGGCAACCACCCGCTCGACTGCCCCGTCTGCGACGCCGGCGGCGAGTGCGAACTGCAGGACATGACCTTCAAGTACGGCGCCGGTGAGAGCCTCTACGCCGAGGCCAAGCACCATCGCGACGAGCAGCAATGGTCCCCTGCCGTCTTCTACGACCGCCCGCGCTGCATCCTTTGTTACCGCTGCATTCGCATGTGCGGCGAAGGCATGGACGTCTGGGCGCTCGGCATCCAAAACCGCGGCGCGGACTCCGTCATCGCACCCAATGACGCCAATCAACTCGACTGCGAGCAGTGCGGCATGTGCATTGACGTTTGCCCCGTCGGCGCTCTCACCAGCGGCAGCTACCGCTACAAAACCCGTCCTTGGGAAATGAACCACGTCTCCACCGTCTGCACCCACTGCGCCGATGGCTGCAAAGTCACCCTAGGCGTCCGCTCCACCACCGATGGAGCGCAGATCATTCGCGCCGACAACCGCGACAAAAGCGGCATCAATAACGATTTCCTCTGCGCCAAGGGTCGTTTCGCCTTCGATTTTGTTGAAAGCCCCGACCGCCTCACGCAGCCGCTCGTTCGCAACTCCGCCGGCAAACTTGAGCCCGCCACATGGGAACACGCGCTCCGCCACGCGGCATCGAGACTCAAAGAGATTCGCGACTCTCGCGGCGGCGACGCCATTGGCGTCATCGGCTCCAATCGCACCACCAACGAAGAAAACTACCTGCTGCAGAAGTTCGCGCGCACCATCCTCCGCACCAACAACATCGACCACGAGCGCACCACCGACTACGCATCCTTCGCCAGCGCCCTCGCCGGACACCAGGGCAAAACTGCCAGCCTGCGCGACATCGCTTCTGCCTGCGCCATTCTTCTTGTAGGCGGCAATCCTACTGACGAGCACCCGCTCCTCGCCTGGCTCCTCCGCACCGGCGTCCGCCTCAATCGCGCACGCCTTTACGTCGCCAACTCCGCGCCTATCAAGCTCGCGCGCCAGGCCAAAGCCACCCTCGAACTCAAGTCCGACGGTTACAAGAAGCTCTTCACCGCGCTCAACTCCGGCGAAACCGATTTCAGCAAGGCCATTCTCGAAGAACAGTCCCTCATCGTCATCTTCGGAGAAGAGATTCGCGGCAAAGCAATTGAGGATCTCGTCGCCTGGGGCCTCGAGCGCGGTAACGTCCGTTTCGCCTGTCTCGGTGATCATTCCAATTCACGCGGCGCAGCCGATATGGGCCTCTTCCCCGATCTGCTCCCCGGCTACATCCCCGTCACTGCGCCCGGCGCTTTCTCTGAATATCCCAACCTGCCCTCCGCACCCGGCAAAACCCTGCCGCAAATGCTTGATGCCGCCTCCGGTGGCCAACTCGCCGCCCTGCTCGTCGTGGGCGCCAATCCCGTTTCGCGCGCCAAACTCAATCCCACGGCGCTTCAAAATACATTCCTTGTCGTCGAGGATCTCTTCCTTACCGAAACCGCCGCCCTCGCTGACGTCGTCCTTCCCGCCGCCAGCCTGTACGAAAAATCGGGCACCGTCACCAACACCTTCGGCGATATTCAAATGGTCCGCAAGGCCGCCGATCGCGCCGGTGTCAAGCCCGACTTCGAAATCCTCGTCCGCATCGCTGAAGCCATGGGCGCTGGCATCAAATCTCTCGTTCCCTTCGGCCGCACAGGCACCAGCGCCGATCTCGGCCAATCCCGCGGCGCGCAATCGGGAGAAGCCGATCGCCACACCGTCTGGCTTGAAGCAAACGGCCTCGAGCCGAGCCTCAGCCCCTTCGACCCACTCGCGGCCCTCGATGAAATCGAGCGCCTTGTCCCCGGCTATGTGCTTGACCGGGTCAATCTTTTCGCAGGCAACGATGTGCACACTACGCTAGCCTCACCGGGATTCGTTCCCGTCTCCGCGCTGGCCGATGCCGATCTCGTCGTTCCCGCGCACGATACTCTCTTTACTTCCGGAACGCTGGGCCGTTACAGCGCAGCGCTCAAGCAACTTGAACAACACGAGACGCACGAACTCGCAAAATCCGCAGCGGACTGAAAGATTCAGGGGTGCCCCATCTAAACGCGCTTTTTGCGTTTAGGGTGGGGAAGGAAGATTGAAATCGCTCAGACCTTGCTAACTTGCTGACTCGCTTTTCAAAAGAAGGCTAAACGCACGTGACGTTACTTGAATTCTTTTTGTGGAGCCTCGCCAAAGTTGTCGTGGTCACGGTTGTGATGCTCATGGGCATCGCCTACACCGTGCTCCTCGAGCGCAAGCTGGTGGGCCGCATCCAGAATCGTTGGGGACCCAGCCGCGTCGGTCCCTTCGGCCTCCTGCAAACGCTCGTTGACGGCGCTAAATCCTTCCTCAAGGAAGACATCATCCCCACCGCCGTCTACCGCCCGATATATCTTCTCGCGCCCATCATCTCGCTTGGCTGCGCGCTCATCTCCATTGCCGTCGTTCCCTTCGGCGCACCCGGCATGGGGCCTCACGGTTTCGATCTCTTTGAAGTTTCCAATATCAACATCGGCCTGCTCGTCATCCTTGGCATGACGTCCATGGGTGTCTACGGCATCGCTCTCGCCGGCTGGTCGTCGAACAACAAATATTCTCTGCTCGGCTCCCTCCGATCCTCGGCTCAGCTCATCAGCTACGAGCTCGCCCTCGGCCTTTCGCTCGTCGGCGTCGTGCTTCGCGCCGGTTCGCTCAATCTCCGCGTGATCGTTGAGCAGCAAGCCCGCCTCGGCGTCGTCACGTGGAATATCTTCGGCGGCCTCCAGTTCATCGCCTTCTTCATCTATCTCATGGCCGCATTTGCTGAGACCAATCGCTCGCCCTTCGATCTGCCCGAAGCTGAAAGCGAGCTCACCGGCGGCTATCACACCGAATACAGCTCCATGAAATTCGCCATGTTCTTCATGGCCGAGTACGGCAACATGATCAACGTCGGCTGCGTGGCCACTCTGCTCTTTCTTGGCGGCTGGACCAGCCCGCTCGGCGACCTCATGCCGTCGCTCCAGAACACTGTGGTCAATTTGTTTCTCCCCATCTTCTGGTTCGTCATCAAAGTCTTCGCTTTTCTCTGTCTCTATGTTTGGGTGCGGGGAACTTTGCCCCGCTTCCGCTACGACCAATTAATGAGCTTCGGATGGCGATTCCTGCTCCCGCTCGCCATCCTCAACATTCTGGGAACAAGCCTCTGGCTCGCTTATCGATGAGGAGTGTTTCCAAACCGCCGCTGTCATCCTGAGCGAGTCCGCTCTGCGGACGAGTCGAAGGATCTGCGGTTGCTTTTCTGCTCGCATCGGCAGAAGCCATCAAACCTTACGAGTTGCCGCGCTCATTTACAATCGAAGAGGATTTTCCGGAAATACTCTCTGAATTGAATCGAGCAGTTTTCATCAAATCGTCTGAAGCCGACACAAGATTCAACGCTAGAGCAATATGCACCTGATTTTGTTCATCGTTTTTGCCGGATTCTGCCTCGCTGGAGCCATCAATCTCCTGGTGCAGACCCATCCCATTAACAGCGCCCTTTCGCTCATCGTGGTCATGACCTCGCTTGCCGTGCTCTATCTCTTGCTTGGCGCGGAGTTCCTCGCCATCGCGCAAATCATCGTCTACGCCGGCGCCGTCATGGTCCTCTTCACATTCGTCGTCATGCTTCTCAATGCCGGCCGCGAAGAACGCACGCTGGGCAGCCGTGCCGCGCTCTCCATCGGCTTCCCTGCCGTCGTCGCGCTCATGGCTGTCCTCGCCACCGTCATTCTCCGTGCCCAGGGCATTACCTACGCGCATCTCGGCGAAGGGCTCACCAACGCTCCCAACCAGTCCAACCTCGTTGTCCTCAGCCAAGTGCTCTTTCACGAGCTGCTCTTGCCCTTTGAAGTCACCTCGGTGCTCATCCTCATCGCCATCCTCGGTGCGGTCGCGATCGCTCGCGCCGACGGTTCAAAGATGGGCGACGCAGAAAGGGCGGCTGAAAAGTGAGCTTCCTACACCAAGACATCCCTCTCACCTGGTATCTACTTTTGAGTGCCGCACTGTTTTGCCTCGGCGTCATCGGCTTCCTCATCAAGCGCAATCTCATCACCGTTTTCATGTCCATTGAGCTCATGCTCAACGCCGTCAATCTCTCCTTTGTCACTTTCGCCTACCAGTGGCATGCAGTGAAGGGCCAGATTTTTGTCTTTTTTGTCATGATGGTCGCCGCCGCTGAAGCCGCCGTCGGCCTTGCCATCATCATTGCCGTGTTTCGCGCCCGCGCAACTCTGGCCGTCGACCGTATCGATCTGATGAAACTATGAGCGAGTCACTCCATCTCTGGCTGATCCCGCTGCTGCCTTTCGCCGGCTTCCTGCTCAATGGAATCCTCGGCTCGCGGCTGCCGCGGTGGCTTGTCAGCACCATCGGCGTGCTTGCTCCGCTCGGATCCCTGATCCTCGTCCTGGCCGCCTTCGCTGCAACCTCGATCTCCGCCGCCGCAACGTGTGCTGGCTGCGGCCCAGCTACTGCGGTCGCCTTGCCCTATGCGGAAACCTGTCCCTACCCCTGGCTCAGCCTCGGCCTGATCCACGTCGATTTTAATCTCGTCCTCGATCAGCTTTCGCTGGTCATGCTCCTCGTCGTCGTCGGAGTCGGCTTCCTTATCCACGTCTACTCGGTCGGCTACATGAAGGGCGACGCAGGTTACGCGCGCTACTTCAGCTTCCTCAATCTCTTTCTCTTCTTCATGACCGTTCTTGTCCTCGCCGGCAACTTCCTGCTCATGTTTGTCGGCTGGGAGGGCGTCGGTCTCGCTTCCTATCTGCTCATCGGCTTCTGGTTCCAGAAGAACACTGCCGCCGATGCCGGCAAAAAAGCTTTCATCGTCAACCGCGTCGGCGACTTCGGCTTCCTCATCGGCATCTTCCTCGTGCTTGCCACCTTCGGCACCCTCAGCTTTCAGCAGATCGTCGTAAAACTTGCCCTCGCCGCCGGATGGCACGGTGGCGTTCTCACCATGATCTGTCTCTGCCTACTGCTCGGCGCAGCAGGCAAAAGCGCACAGCTTCCTCTCTATGTCTGGCTGCCCGACGCAATGGAAGGCCCCACTCCCGTCTCCGCGCTCATCCACGCCGCCACCATGGTCACCGCGGGCGTCTATATGATCGCCCGCTTGCATTTCCTCTTCGATCGCTCGCCCTTCGCACTCGGCACCGTCGCCATCGTCGGCGCGGCCACTGCCCTCTTCGCAGCCACCATCGGCCTCGTTCAAAACGACATCAAGCGCGTCCTCGCCTACTCCACCATCTCGCAGCTCGGCTACATGTTTCTAGCCTGTGGCGTCGCCGCCTACTCAGCCGCCATCTTCCATCTCGTCACCCACGCATTTTTCAAGGGGCTGCTCTTCCTTGCCGCTGGCTCCGTCATTCACGCCCTCGGTGGCGAGCAGGACATGCGCAAGATGGGTGGCCTCCGCACCAAGCTTCCCGTAACCTTCTGGACCATGACCGTAGCCGTCTTCGCCATCGCAGGCATTCCGCCCTTTGCCGGCTTCTTCTCGAAAGACGCCATCCTCTACGCGGCATTTCTCCACGGCCCCCTCGGCAAACTCCTCTGGTTCGTCGGCCTCACCACCGCTCTCCTCACGTCGCTCTACATGTTCCGCCTCTGGTACATGACCTTCTTCGGCGAGTCGCGCTCGCCCGACGCCCATCCCCACGAAAGCCCGTTCTCCATGCGCGGACCCATGGTGACCCTCGGCCTGCTCTGCGTCTGTGGCGGCTGGATCGGCATCGACCACATGACTTCTTATCTCGCCCCCGCCGTTGGCATGCCCCACGGCACATCAGGCGTCGTCGGTCTCGAACTCGTCCTTAGCCTCGTCGCCGTCGCCGTCGCTCTTGAAGGCTGGCTCATCGCCGACAAATACTACCGTCGCAAGAAGGAGCGCCCGGCCCAGCTTGCAGCCGCCATGCCTGCCGGCTACCAACTTCTCCTCAACAAGTACTACGTCGACGAAATCTACAGCGCGGTTTTTGTTAAGTCGCTCCTCGCAGTCTCGCAATACGTGCTCGGCTGGGTCATCGACACAGCAATTCTCGGCGGCATCGCCTGGCTGCTCGCGGGCAGTGCCAGCCTCTCAGGCATGATTCTCCAGCGCTGGCAATCCGGCAACCTGCGCTCCTACGCGGCCTGGCTCACTCTGGGAGCCGCAGCCGTGCTGCTATTCGTGTTGCTCCACGGAATTAGCTTTGATTTTGCAACTGCGGTGAGGCACTGAGAATATGACCAGTCTCGACCAATCCATTCTCACCCTCATCCTGCTGGTCCCGCTGGCCGGCGCCATCCTCGTCGCGCTCGTGCCTGACCGCTCCAAGCTGCCCAATTGGATCGCCCTCGCCACCACCCTCGTCACTTTCCTCCTCACGCTGCATCTTCCCGCGCACTTCATCTCCGGCCAGTCCGGCTTCCAATTCGAATCCAACCTTCCCTGGATTGAGAATCCCGCCATCTTCTATCACGTCGGCGTCGATGGCCTCAGCCTCTGGCTCGTCGTCCTCGTCGGCCTGCTCGCGCCCATCGGCGTGGTCGCCAGTTGGAACGCGATCCAGACCCGCCGCAAAGTCTTCTACGCGCTCTTTCTCGTCCAGCAGACCGCCATGTTCGGCGTCTTCGTCTCGCTCGACCTCATGCTCTACTACGGCTTCTGGGAGCTCTCGCTCGTGCCCATGGCCATCCTCATCGCCATGTATGGCCGCAAAGACGGCCCCAAAGCCGCGCTCAAGTTCTTCCTCTTCACCTTCATTCCTTCCGCGCCGCTGCTCGTCGCCATCCTCTGGCTATACGCGAAAACCCACACATTCAACTTCACTGACCTGCAATATCAAACGGCCAGCGGCGTACTTCCCGCGGGAGCGCTCTTCTGGGTCGCCCTCGCGTTCCTCTTCGCGTTCGCCGTCAAGGTCCCTGTCTTCCCGCTCCACGGCTGGCTTGCCGACACGTACAACGAAGCTCCCGTCGCGCTCGCCATGGTCGTCGCCGGCAAACTCGGCCTTTACTCCATGCTGCGCTTCCATGTCGGACTCTTCCCCGTCCAGGCGCGCGCCATCGCTCCGCTTCTCATCGCTCTCGCCGTCATCGGCATCCTTTACGGCGCCTGCCTCGCCCTCGTCCAGCGTGACTTCTGGCGATTGCTGGCCTTCGCCGCGCTCAGCCATCTCAGCCTCATCGTTCTCGCCATCTACGGCCTCACCGTTACGGGCTGGTCAGGCGCCGTCTATCAGATCCTCTCGCACGGCGTGGTCGATGGCGCTCTCTTCCTGCTCCTCGGCGCGCTCGAGTTCCGCTACGCCACCAGCCTCATCAATGCTTACGGCGGTCTCGCCGCCAAATTGCCTCGCGCGGCCTCCTACTTCGTCATCGCGACTCTCGCCATGATCGGCCTGCCCATGCTCAGCGGCTTCATCGGCGAGTTCATCATTCTCTCCAGCACCTTCATCGACATCAGCCGCGGCTGGGCCGTCGCCGCCGCCCTCGGCGTAATACTTGGCGCGGCTTACATGCTCTGGCTCGTGCAGCGCCTCTTCTACGGACCGGAAAGCACCCTCACCGCCTCCAAGCCCTCCGCCGACCTCGGCTTCGGCGAGCTCGCCATCCTCACCCCGCTCGTTGTCCTCATGCTCGTCATGGGCCTCGCACCGAATCTCTGGCTCAATTCCATCCAGACCGGCGTCCATCCCCCGCCAATAAATCAGCGGGTGAAATACATCGATGTATTGGAGACGCCAACCACCATACCGACTGCGATCCAACGGGAGGTGAAGCAATGACCTCCATCCCCGACATCTACCGCATCCTCCCTGAGGTCATCCTCACCCTCACCGGCGTCGCCGTCATGCTCATTGACGCCTCGCTCCCACCCGCGTGCCCGCGCCGCCCGCTCGGCTGGGTAGCCGCCATTGGAACCACTCTCGCCCTCTGGGGCAGCGTCGCGCAGCTCGGATTCCCTCAAGGCACCGGCTTCTTTGGCACCGTCGAAACCAGTGCCTTCACCGTCTTCTTCCACGTCCTGATCTGCGGCATTGTCCTCGTCGCTCTCCTGCTCTCGCTTGACACGCTCCCCGCTCACAGCCATCACCAAGGCGAGTTCTACGCGCTCATCGTCTTCGGCGCCGTCGGCATGTGTCTCCTCACTTCCGCAGTCGAGCTCCTCGTTGTCTTCATCGCTCTCGAAATCTCTTCCATCTCCACTTACATCCTCGCCGGATACCGCAAGCAAACCGGCCGCGGCCCTGAAGCCGCCATCAAGTACTTCCTCCTCGGCTCCTTTGCCACCGCATTTCTGCTCTACGGCATCGCGCTCGTCTTCGGCGCTACCGGAACCACGCAGATCTACGAAATCGCTCATCTCGCGCCCACCGCGCAAAATCAGCCGCTGCTGATCGCCGCGCTGGCCTTGCTTCTCGTCGGCATTCTCTTCAAAGTTTCTGCCGCACCCTTCCACGTATGGACGCCCGATGTCTACGAAGGCGCTCCCTCGCCCGTCGTTGCCCTGCTCTCCACCGCGCCCAAAGCAGCCGCCTTCGCCCTGCTGCTCCGCGTCGTCTATGAGATGTTCCCCAATCTCCGATCTCTCTGGGCGCCGCTTCTCTGGATCGTCGCCGTCCTCTCCATGACCGTCGGCAATCTCGCCGCTCTCCGCCAGCAGAACGTTAAGCGCATGCTGGCCTACTCCGCCATCGCCCACGCCGGCTATCTCCTCGCCGCCTTCGCTGGCATTGGTGAAATTGGCATCGCCGCCGCCAGCTTTTACATCGCTGCCTACGCCGCCATGAACGTTGGCATCTTCGCCGTCATCACGCTCGTCGCCGGATACGACGAACAGCTCTCCCTCATTGACGACTACCGCGGCCTCATCTACCGCGCCCCGCTCCTCGGCAGCCTGCTCATCTTCTTCCTCATCTCGCTCATCGGCATTCCCTTCACCGGCGGCTTCTTCGGCAAGTTCTACTCCTTCACCGCAGCAGTCGGTGGCGGCGCCATCGCTCTCGCAATTATCGGCCTGCTCAACTCAGGATTGGCCGCGGCATACTACCTTCGCCTCGCTCTCGTCTCCGCGCAGCGCCCGCTCACCGACTCATCCGCTGACTCTACCCGCACCGCGCCCAAGCCTCAAGTCGGAGTCGCAGTCGGCGCGGCCCTTCTTCTCGCCGTCGCCGCCACGCTTGTCCTCGGAATCATTCCCGGCGCAACCCTCGACGCCGCCCAATCCGCCGCACACACACTGCAAGCCCCACCGCAACAGTCCACACCGTTCTCCGTTGCTCCCGCGGTCACCGATCCCGCACCGGCTGCGCGCTAGTATCCTCAGTCCGAAGTTCACATCAAAAGCGCGCTGTCATCCTGAGCAAGTTTTGGTGCGTTGTACCAAAACGAGCCGAAGGACCTGCATTTCGGGATGCCGATTTTCGCAGTGAACTGCCGAATGCCTGTTCGCTGATTGTGCACCTTGCGCGAATCAGTCCGTCAGACGCTTTTCGCTTTCCACCCCAGCCAATTCAGAATCCAATGCCACGTTCCGTCCAGCGTCCGGTCAGTGGGAGGCGACGGCGGAAACTCTGCCGGAAACTTCACAGGCTTGCCGCGATACGTCGCCGCAAGTTGCTGGAATACGCGCCCCTGGTCCTTCACGCGACCGTCATTGGTCAGCAGGCCCAGCGAGTATTCGAGCGGATTGAATTGGAATTTGCGGTCCACGTCGTGGCTGTCCCAGTAGCTGAACCAGCTGACGCCCTGCTCGATTGCCGCCAGCACTGCCCTCTCAAGCCACTCAGCCTGACTCTTTTCAGGCAGTTCCTCAACGCACGTATTGAACTCACCAGCCCATACGGGCTTTTGCTCGGTGCTCGCGAAAGACCGGATCAGTGTTGCCATGGCAGCGAGCAACTTGACGCTGGGAGGATCCATGGCACCGCCGAATCTCAGCGCGCCCGTCCAGTAGGGATAACAGTGCATCACAGGAAAACGCGCCGCAGCCAGCGCTTGCGCCGAAAATGTGTCCGCCTCAAACCACGGTTCGTGATCCACCCCATTGATGTGCAAACCGTCTGGCAGCACCTGGTTCATCAACTCGAACATCTTCGCCATCCACGCATCACCCTGCGGAGTGGGAGCCTTCCAGCAGGTGCTCAGTTCGTTGCCGCAATCGAATCCGATAATGTTTCCATGCGGCTTGATGATCGCGGCCAACTCGCGGACAAAAAGCTCCTGCGCAGAGCGCATTGTCGCGTCTGTATAGAACCCGTCGCTAAGGCGATTGAACGACGGCAGGAAATACCAACCGCTCAACTGGCCGGTAAAAACCGTCACAAGCGCATCGAGATGGCGTTCGCCCATCATGGCAAGCAGTTGATCCAATCGCTCGAGATGTGCAGGGCTCACCCATTTTGGATTGGGCTGAAAATACGGCCAGATGAGCATGAGACGCAAGTGGTCGGCGCCAAGCGCGGCGATCGCGTCGAGGTCGCGCTGAATTGGATCGGCGTTCCAGTCGTTCCAGCAAAACCACCAGTCGTGCGAAGGTGTGTAGTTGACGCCGAAGCGATGGCGTGCGACGTCAAGCTCGATCCTGGGGACCGGGTTGGTGTGAGCCTGAGCGGTCGTGGCCGGCGCGCTGGACACCGCAAAGGTTCCAAAAGCCGCAGCAGAACTGGCGGTGAGAAATTTGCGTCGATTCATAGCATCGTCTCGTGATAACACACGAGATTACTCCGCGACGCAAGTTAGCTGCAAAGCAGGTGGAGCGAATGAACTCGCTCCTGTGTTCGCCAATGCGCCCATCTCGCCCATTCCGTTACAATCTCCTCAATGAAGTTAGGCGAATTAGCAAGCCGCTTGGGCGCAGAACTCCGCGGAAACCCGGAACTGGAAATTACCGGCGTCAATGGGATCGAGGTAGCCGGGCCAACAGAAATCACGTTCGTGGCGAATCCCCGCTACACCTCTCTCGCCCGAACCACTCACGCCGCCGCCATCGTCGTCGAGCCTGAATTCCAGGAAATCGCCGCTGCAACCCTCCGCATCAAAAATCCCTATCACGCCTTCTCACGCGCCCTCGGCCTCTTCTACCAGCCGCCCGCCTACCCGCCCGGCATTCATCACACCGCCGTCATCGATCCCACGGCCGTCATCGGCCCCGGCGCGCACATCGGCCCCTATGCGGTCGTCAGCCCCAACGTTCGCCTTGGCCCTCACGCCACTCTCCTGTCTCACGTCGTGCTTTATCCCGGCGTTCAGGTGGGCAGTCACTTCTTCGCGCACGCCCACGCCGTTGTCCGCGAAAACTGCATCCTCGGCGACCACGTTACGCTCGAAAACGGCGTCATCATCGGCGCTGACGGCTTCGGCTTCTCCAAAAACGATCAAGGCCACTGGGAAAAAATCCCTCAATCCGGCCCCGTTCGCATCGGCAGCCGCGTCGACGTGCAGGCCAACGCCACCATCGACCGCGCCACGGTCGGCGCAACGGAAATCGGCGACGGCACCAAGGTCGACAATCTCGTCCAGGTCGGTCACGGCAGCCGCGTCGGCAACGACACACTCCTCTGCGCGCAAACCGGCCTCGCCGGCTCCTCCGTCATTGGCAACAACGTCATCCTCGCCGGCCAGGTTGGCATCGCCGGCCATTGCACCGTCGGCGACGGCGTCATCCTCACCGCGCAATCCGCCGTCTCCCACGATGTCCCGCCTGGCAAAATGATTTCCGGCTCTCCCGGCTTCGACAATCGCGTCTGGCTGCGCGCCGTAACCATCTTCCAGCGGCTACCCGAGCTGCTCAAGCGCCTCGATCGTCTCGAAAAGCAGATCGCCCAGCGCTCCACCGCTTCTGAATCCGCGCCACCAAAGAGTGAGAACCAGGAATGACCGCCTTGAAGGGTACGGGCTTCAGCCCGTATAAGAACTCTCGTGAGATTAAACGGGCTTTAGCCCCTGAGGGCCTGCATTGCTGAAGGTGAACCGTTACCGCTCCGGCATTCTGGCTCAATTGCTTTTCGCAATCGCCACGGTGCCTGCCATCCTCCTTACCGCCTGCCACTCCTACCACATCGACACCACCATCGAGAATCGCACCGGCGCTCCCGTCCAGCTCCTCGAGGTCGACTACCCTGATGCCAGCTTCGGCGCTGACACCATTGCCACCGGCGCAGTCTTCCATTATCGATTCCAAGTACGCGGCAGCGGCCCGCTCAAGCTCTCCTACACCGCCGCCAACGGCAAGCAGGTTCAGATCACCGGCCCCACTCTCGCCGAACACCAGCAGGGTCGGCTGCAAATCGTGCTCCTGCCCGGGGCCAAAGCTGAATTTAACCCTCAGCTCACTTCGCCTTCCTGATGCGTATTCCTTGCGTCGCCGCCTCCGAACCAAATCAGCCTGACGGATTCAGATTCCGGCGTGACGCGCCGCACGGCATTGAACGCCGCTGAATTCACAAAATAGAGGCAGGAAAGTTCAGTGGCAGCGCCTGGAGCAACGGTAGTTTTGCACAAGTCGATACTTTAATGGTTGCCAACCTGAGCCCGCGCATTTGGGCGGGACAGCGCATAGCGCCAGTCGCGCCGGAAACTTTAGCGCGACAATCCGACCTTAGTCACAGCTTCCCGTGCGGTGTTCCTTAGTCAGTGCACCATGCTTTGGAACAGCGGCGACTGCAGCAACGCGGCGAAATCCGAATCCGAGCTGGCAAAGTGAATGCTCAGGTTTCCTGAGCTCGATCCAATATCCGTATTGCTCAGCGCTTGCTTTTCCGTGTCCGAAGCCGTCATCTTGCGCAGCATTACCGCCGCCGACATAAGCGACGAAATGGTCGCCGCTGCGAACGAGTCGCCGGTTGCAATCGTCAAATCGAACTTCACTCCATGCGTAAAGTCCATCGAGTACCAGGATGCTTCCAGCCGCTGCTTTACGCTGTCAAAGTCCGTCACCGATCCGGCTTCGCCCAGGAGCTGCTTCATCATGGTCTGTGTGCCCTTGTTATCCAGAATGCTCCACAGCGGATTCGAGTCCACACTCTGCATCGCATTCA
>CAWJDG010000093.1:0-24646 GCA_963841365.1 uncultured Acidobacteriaceae bacterium | reverse complement strand
GGAGCGACTTCCTCGACGAGTGTGAGATGCGTCACATGACGACCGGCAACATCGACGTGCACGTGTCGCATTCAGGAAGAAAAGGCCGTGCCCTATTTCCAGCCGGTGAACGCTGGGAACAAGAGCCAGTGCGTCGGAACCGCGCGGGGAGAGTATACTTCTGGGCTGTTCTCAGCTGAATGAAAACGCCGGTTCAGGAGGAGCCCATGACAGCGTTCATGCGCACAGTATTCGTGGCCGGTTTGTTGATCGGCCTAGCGGCCCCCTTCGCGGCAGCACAAGATCAGGACGTGGAGGGAAGCAAAGACCATCCCTTGATTTCGCGATACCCCGGCTCGTATATCGCGAAGTATCTGACCAAAGAGTTCGATGAGTTCGCCCTTCCGCTGGGTCCGGTCGATGTGGAGAACACGATTACCAAGAACCAGCCGCTGGAAGGGAAGATCACCCGCATCGTTTACGTGGCGCCTTCGGGACGCACGGTGCTGGAGGTATTTCGCAACTATCAAGACGCGCTCACGAAGGCCGGGTTTGAGACGCTCTTTACGTGCGGCCCGCAGGGTTGCGGGAGCACGGTTGCAAATGCGTATGCCAACAGCGGCGATAACCTCGATTACTGGGGACCCCAGCGCGGGATTCATTATGTTTCGGCGAAGCTCGCACGGCCTGAGGGCGACGTTTATGTGAGCTTGCTGATCGACGATCAGGGCCCAGATTCCCGGACCAATGCCGAGCTTTATGTCATCGAAGTGAAGCCTATGGAGTCGGGTCTCATCACGGTGGACGCCGCGTCTTTGGCAAGCGATCTCGACCGCACCGGCCACGCTTCGGTTTATGGCATCTACTTCGACACCGGCAAGGCGGATGTCAAGCCCGAGTCCGACGCGACGCTGAACGAGATCGCCAAGCTGCTGCGAGGCGACTCCACGCTGAAGCTCTATGTTGTGGGGCACACCGATAACCAGGGCGCGCTCGACATGAACATGGACCTTTCACGCAAGCGTGCGGACGCGGTGCTCGCCGCTCTCACGACGAAGTATGCAGTTCCGGCCAGCAGGCTGAAGGCCTACGGCTGCGGTCCGTACTCTCCCGTGGCTTCGAATGACAGCGAGGACGGCCGCGCCAAGAACCGCCGCGTGGAGCTGGTGAAGCAGTAAGAGCGGCGCGAGGTTCCGGTGGCTCAGTTTTTTGTCACCAGCGTTTCTAGCCGTGCCCGCAAAGATCCAAGGCTATCCTGAGACTCCGGGAGACGCCGCGGTTTCTGCAGCCGTGCCGACTATTCTCCGGAGAAAGGAAACTTGCTTGCCAGGTCGCAGAGCTGTCGCCCCGTCTGACGCCAGACTGTCAGCCGGATCGATGAGTTCCGTCGACGACGTCCGGCCATCGAATCATCCCCGAACATCAAGACAGTGTGAAGTCCGACTTCGTCAGCCTGCTCGGAAACCGGCCGGGGGCAGCTACTCCGATCCAGTTCAAGATTTCAGTAGCGACGGATTTGGGTGTATACTTCCGGCGCCAAGAACCCGGACGGAGATCACCCCTCAGCGGGACGGCCCCGAGGCGGTGAATCATCCCGCAGATCGGATACGCGCCGGCCTCGCTCCCGGCGAATATCCAGGCGTATCTCCTGGTCCCCGGGCGGCCCACATGACCGCCGTGTTCGGGCTCTTCCGCTTTGAAGCCGTGAGGTGACCGTATGGCTTATGCGATACGAGGTTGGCGTTTCATTTTACTGATCATTCCACTCCTGTTCCCGATTGCCGCGGCCGCTCAGCTCAGCAAGAGTGTGTTTGTCATGGTTCAAGCGAAACAGGATAGTGCGGCAACCGCGAAATACGGCCCAGACGAGGGCAAGGCCATAGCAGGCGTGCTGGAAGGGTTCATCGACGATGCGCTGAAACAGAAGTTCCCCTGCGCCAAGGTTCTCGACGAGAGCGCCGTGACCACCATGCTGAAGTGGGAAAAGAATCGGGCGTTGCTGGGTAACCCAGACGACGAGGCGCTGGAAACGATCGGGGTCCAGGCAGGGGCGGGGTACCTGGTCTCGGCGTCGGTGCAAGTAAACGGCAACAAGGTGCTTCTCAACGGAGCGGTCCTAGATTCAATCAATAGCAAGGGAATCTCCACGCTCTCCCGAGCCGATTCCGTTTCTGCCGGCGGCACTGCTGCCTACGGCCCCATCAAGCAGTTTGCCGAGAACCTGGTGAATGGCGTCAGCGGCGGTCCCCAGTGCACTGGAGACTGGGCGGGTACCGTTATTGTCACATTCAAAACGAATGGGGCCGGGTCGGAGGGAGGCAATTACGGTTCGGAAGAAGGCTCGGGGACCCTGACCTGCCAGGTTCTCGGCGTTGGAGCAGACGCCAAGTGCACGTACCAAAGCACCGACGTGCTGACCGGCCCGGGCGGCTCTATGAAAACGACGAAGACGGCGACGAGCGCGACGACCTGGATCTCGGTTGGAGTCAACGGCGATAAGCTGGCCATTACGATCGGCGCGATTCCCGTGTTGGTGACTGTGGAGGGCCCCATACCGATCGATCCATCCAACGAGTCGGTGAACGGAGGCAGCTATATAGTGCCGGCCGTCTCGGATCCTAAGAACCAGACCGGACTCTGGGCAGACCCGAATGGCGGATCACGGTCGAGAATTACTGTGAACTGGGACCTCACCAGGCGGTAGGAACTGCACGCGCGCACAGACTTCAGTTCACGCCACCTCTTTCATGGGCAAGGGAGATGCATGGCGTGGACGTTTCCGAACAGCACCCCGGGTGCGGACTGGCAATCAGCCACGTCCGTTACCCCGCCGATGAAAACCCCAGGACCAGACCGGAATTCCCGTTTTCCCTTCCAGACCGCTGACAATACACACCCAGTTGCCCCCGTCCGCGCCACAATGAAATCCAGCGGCGAACAGCGCTTCGCACAAGCCTTCTCCTCCTGCAGCGGAAAAGAAACCGATCAAGCCCGGTTTCCTTCATCTCCGTTACATTCGAGAGAGAATCAACACGGCCAACTGGCGCAACTGCTGCTGGTTCACATAAGGACTTCCCGGCCAACCTTTGTCCGTGTCAGTGAAGGATGACAGGGCCGCACCCCGCGCGCCCTTCCGAAAATAGAGGATTGATTCCGTTCCCATGACCTTGCCAATGAAGGCATCGTCGCCAAGGCCCTTCACGTCGCCGCCATAAACGCTTTTCTGGGCTTTCGATTGGTTGTACGCATCCGTATCCAAAAAAGTGACCACCAGGATCTGTTTCCCGTTGGGCAAGGCAAAGTTGAGATCGCCACCGGCGCCCTTACTGGGATTCCGGGGAACCAATTGGACCCCCGACAATCCAGTCACTTTGGAGACGTCGGTCGCGGTTAGCAGTTTTGCGTATGCCGCATTGACCGCTACGCCTGCTTGCGTCCAGGCGCAAATTGCCACGAACATGACCGCAATTGCTCCTGCGGTCATCGCTCCCCACATTGAACCTTTCATGATTTTCTTTTCTTGCCTTTTGAGCCAGGACTTACATTCCGCCCTCCCGGCTGCGCGGAACTATACCACCATCTGCATCTGGGGTGCGCGGTGTTAACCTCGCCTACGCGCACGCGGCGCCCAATGGAGGCCGGCTGCACCAACCCGTGCTGTTCATCAATGGAGAATTTGACGGGCTCTGCAACATCAACCACAACCGTGTCGGAGAGCCTATGCGCGGCACGTGCGAGAATCTTTCCGTGACGAGTCTGCCTTCCGGCCACTGGTTGCCGCTCGAGCGCAAAGCCGAAAGCATCCAAGCTATGCGTTCGTGGCTCAAAACGAAGAGACTGCAATTGGGTGATACCCAGAGCGATGACAATCGAACCCGGCGCTGCGCAACTTCGACAGAGTTTTGATAAGGAAAAGAACAATGACCACACCTATCACCCCTTCCACCGCCAATGCATCCAATCCATTCGCTTCCTTGAAAATCAATCACTCAGCCATTCGCGTACCGGACTTCGATACTGCGATTGCTTGGTATGCAGAAAAGCTCGACTTTCGATTGAGGCAATCCGTGTTCCTGGCCGGTCTCACATTCGCTTTTCTTTATCTCGCCGGGGACGATAGTTTTCACTTCGAGCTTCTGGCGGGCGCCGGCGCAGACAACCGCCGTCCCTATAAGGATCTCCATGACAGCTACAAGATGTCTGGCTGGCACCATATAGGTTTTCGAGTCGACAATGTCGACAACGCGATCGACGAATTGAAGCGCCGCGGCGTGATAATCGTCAGCGAGCCGCATGATGTAGCCGCGATGGGGCTTCGCGTAGCTTTCTTTGCAGATCCCTGGGGCAACCTCTTTGAGATTATTCAGCCACTCAGTAATTAGCCCTGAGACACCAACGGATTCACAAATGCGTATCTAGTCATGGGAGAAGGTGCAATGTCATGAATAACTCTGAGAGGTCGCTAGATCAATCGGCCGGAGCGGAAAATCTCGCAGGTGCCCAGGGCCACGTTCTCAAAGAGTACGAGATCGCGACAAACGGCATTTCATTGCACGTCACTGAGCAAGGAGAGGGACCTGCTGTTCTTTTCTGCCACGGGGTTCCAGATACTTCCTATACGTGGCGCCGGCAGATGAAAGCGGTCGCGTCAGCCGGATTTCGAGCTATCGCTCCCGATATGCGCGGCTATGGTCGCAGCTCAGCTCCAGCGGACGCAGCCTTGTACACGCCGCTCCATACCGCCGGCGATTTAGTTGGATTGCTTGATGCTCTGCATGTGTCCAGCGCTGTCATTGTGGGCCATGACTGGGGCGCAACTCATGTGTGGAACGCTGCACTGATGCGTCCTGATCGATTCAAAGCCGTCTTATGCATCAGCGTGCCGTATGTTCCACGGGGCGATGTCAGCATTTTCGAGCGGATGCGGAAGAATGGCCATCAAAACGATTTCTACATGTTCGAACAGATTCGACCGGACGCCGATCAAATTTGGGCTGATGCCGCAGCCACCATTCCAGGGATTCTATATTGGGCATCTGGTTCTGCGCCATCCGACACGCGGTGGAGCCCCATGGATCCTGCACGGAGCCTTCATCGTCCAGCTCCGGGGCCGTTGCCGTCATGGGCTGAATCAGATTACGTCGCTCACAACGTCGCTGAATTCCAGCGAACCGGATTTCACGGCGCTCTGAATTACTACCGCGCCGCCGAACCATATTTCTATCTGTCCGGCGCCTGGAAGGGTGCAACGATCACACAACCTTCCTTTTACATCGCGGGCAAGGCGGATGGCCTGGGTGAGCTCTATCCGCCTTTCGAGAAACTCCGCGCCGGCCTTCCTGGTCTCGTGGGGAATCTTGAAATCGACAATGTGGGTCACTGGGTTCAACACGAAGCCTCTGCCGAGGTCAGTAACGAGATCGTGAAGTTTCTGCGCGCCGTCAGCACCGCCTAGAAATGCGATTGAAGCACCACCACGATGAAACAGGTTCCTAGAACCCATCTCGCCAATGTAGCGAATGAATAAATGCTTGCGCGGAGTGTGGATTGGTTGCAAATAAGAAGTATGGCCGATCTGAGTGAAGCGCAATGGGAGTACGTGAGGCCTTTTGTGGAGCGGGATCAGGAGCTTAGGCAAAGGCCGGATGGTCGTGGCGGGCGCTGGGGCGATGCTCGCCGGATGTTGAACGGAGTGCTGTGGATTCTGCGCACCGGAGCTCGGTGGCAGGATCTTCCGTCGCGCTATGGAGCTTATCAAAGCTGCCATCGACGTTTTCAGCAGTGGCAGCAGTCGGGAGTGTTGGACGGGATCTTGTGGGCATTGTGCGAGGATCTGATGGCGCGCGGCAAGCTGGACCTTTCAGAAGGCTTCGTCGATGCCTCGTTCAGCGGGGCAAAAAGGGGGGCGATCACATTGGTCCAACGCGCTGCGGCAAAGGGAGCAAGATCGTGGCAATCGCGGACCGCCACGGTCTTCCTGTCGCCGTCCGGATTACAAGTGCTTCACCGAATGAGTCAACGCTGGTCGAAGACACGCTCGCACAACGACATATCGCCGCCTTGCCGCAGCGTCTGATCGGCGACAAGGCCTACGACAGCGACCCCTTGGATGAGCGGCTCCGTGAACGGCACGGTATCGAAATGATCGCTCCCAACCGGCGCAAACGAAAGAGGACCCAGGATGGCAGACCGTTACGACGCTACATCCGCCGCTGGAGGATCGAACGGCTGTTCGCCTGGTTGAAGAATTTCCGCCGACTCACCTGCCGATGGGAGCGTTACGCAACCAACTTCCTCGCCATGCTGCAACTCGGATGCATGTTAATCCTGTTGAGGCATCTGTGAGACTGCTTCTAGCGTTTTTGTCTCTCCTCTCAAGGTCGGCGTTTGCAGGCACGAGCAAAGCCCCTTGCATTATCGACAGAGGCCTGACCTATCTCCTTGAATGGTGATAACAAGGCTTAGCGCTCATTGACCCCAATCAGATCGGTGAACGTCTTCGGCAAGTTGCCGTATAACCGGCTTCGCGGAGAGGTGGGCATCCGGTCTAACCAGATCTCAGTCTGGGATCGCGCTAAAACGCCAAGTCACTCATTGAACCGACCGGAACCGGGAAGCCGGCTAGTCTTCACAGATGCCGACGATAGCCACTAGCTGGCTGTTGGTCTGTGGATGGCCCTGTTTCTGAAGGTATACCTTCAGAAACAGGCCATTCCAAAAAAGCAACCGTCGACAGTTGCTCGAAGATAACTCAATCTTGCACCGCTTGGGTGCCAAGCCGGCCAAATCTCCGGAAGACCGATCATCCGCTCCAGATGTCCATTTTCGAAAAGGAAGTCGACTTGGCTGGTTTTCAGAAACAATCTCAGCCGCTGATACTGGTGGACACTGATGGCTTTTCTATGTGCGGAGCGGACCTTTTGCCGGGGTGCGGTCACGATCCGACACCCTAAATGAAGAACAGTTAGCCGTATATCAGCTGTGGAAGCAAATTACGATAATCGGGCATCTCCAATAGAAACTCGCGAACTCTTTCTTCGGAAATGAATACGAGCTGGGCCATTTCATCGTCTACTCGTTCCTCAAACCTTGCTCGGATTTCGTCCGAGGTTAAACTGAGGCAAACATGCCCGACAACGAGCACATTGGATGTGCTCGAGTACACAATTCCAATACCGGTCAAGTCGTCAATATCCTCTCTATTCAGACCAATCTCTTCGCGGATTTCCTTATAGATATTCTGCTCGATTCCCGCGCCACTCGAGATCTCGATCTGGTCGCATTGAGCGCCCCCACCAATGAGGTCTACGAAGCCATTCTGCTTGCGAATCCCAAATAGATATGAGCCGTCCCTCGTTCGGATGAGAGCAGTCGTTGAGAGATGGTTTAGCGGCTCAAGCGCATACTGCGCATGTTGTTTATCTAAGAGGGGGAAGGAGGCAATATATCGGTAGCAAATCGTTCCAAAACGAATCGGCTGCGCTCCCGCTTCGTTTTCTAATGCCGTGAGATTCAGAACACGATAGTATTTGCCATCCCAAACATGACTCTTCGCGCGCCGCACTATCCTTGCCCACTCGATCTGTACCAACTCCTCGTATTCTGGCGTACCATGCCATTCGTGGTCGCAATTCTCAACACGAAGCCGCGAAATCGAATATGGCTGGCTCCAGAGTATGCGTGGGGTGAACATCTTCGTATCTTTCTCGCGATGCTATCACCAACGCCTGATCGACTCCAGATGAGTATGTGAGCGGTCTGCATGCTCATCCCGTTCGGAGAGCAGGGCTTTCGTGGGATCTTTGTGTTCCGCGTGCAGCGCATCTATAGCCCGGCGGTCTAACCTCCGGCCGACGTCGCGACCTCGGCTGGCATTTGCGGTGGCAAGAAAATGCCTGCGAAATAGCCCACGGCAAATGTGACGACGCTGCCGAAAGCGACGTACCAAGTGAAGGGAATCGTGGTGAACCACCAAAGGTAAAGGTTCAATCCGAATCCGCACGCCATACCGATCGTTGCGGCGACTTCAGAAGTTCTGCGTGTGAGAGCGCCCAGCAGAAAAACGCCGAGCAGCGAACCGTATGCTACGGACGCAATAGAGAGCCCTAGCTCGAGCACCCTGCCGCCGCCCCGCGCGACAATGGCAAGTGCGAACAGCACTACACCCCAAGCCACCGTGAACAACCGCGAGAGGACGACCTTGCGCTGTTCATCGGTGTCCGGACGGAAGCGCGAATAAAAGTCGACCATTGTGGTGGAAGAAAGTGAGTAGAGTGATCCTGCGAGATTCGACATCGCCGCGGCCAGGATCGCCGAGACCAATAGACCGCTGATGCCGTGCGGCATGCGCGTGACCACGAAGGTAGGGAAGATGGTGTCGGTCCGAGTGAATGCCGCAGCCGGCGGAAACAACTTGTAAAAGACGTAGAGCATCGCACCGATTAAGAGAAAAAGCGAGAATTGGAAGAACACAATGACGCCGCTCGCAAGGAGTGCGGCGCGTGACTGCCAGACGCTCTTCGAGGACAGCAGCCGCTGCACAAAGAGCTGATCGGTGCCGTGCGTTGCGGTCGTCAGAAAAGTGCCGCCAATGACGCCTGACCAGAATGTGTACGTGGTGTGAAGGTTCCAGGAGAAGTCGAAGACGTGGAACTTTCCCGCGGCCGACGCCACGCTGTGAACCGTGTGCCAGCCGCCAGGAACGAGATGCAAAATGGTAAAGAAGCCGACCATTGTCCCTGTGAGATAGACCGACAACTGAACAACATCGGTCCAGATAACAGCCGTCATTCCGCCCTTGAGGCTGTAAATCAAGGTCAGTGCCGTGACGATTGCAATGGCGATGATGTCGCGGGTGAGCGGATTGAATCCGTTGAGAAGGTTGGTGAGGGCAATAGCTACGACGATGGAGATGGCGAGAACTCTGACGCCCTCGGCCGCCGCGCGCATGACGAGGAACAGGCCGGCCGTGAGGGTTCGCAGGCGGTCACCAAAGCGGCGCTCGATTAATTGATAGGCGGTGACCAGGTCGCCGCGGAGGTAATGCGGGATGAGGACAATGCAGATAATGATGCGGCCGACCATGTAGCCCATCACTAATTGGAGAAAAGCGAAATTCGATGCGAAAGCCATTCCCGGCACGCTGATAATGGTGAGCGTGCTGGTTTCCACTGCGACGATCGACAGGGCAATGGCCCACCAAGGGATTGTGCGCCCTCCGAGGAAATAGCTTTTGAGCGTGCTTTGTCGTTTGCGGAAGTGAGCCCCGAAAAGCGTGACGCCGGTTAGATATGCGGCAATAACCGCCAGATCGAGCAGATTTAAACCCATCAAAATTTAGCTCCTTAAGGCGTTGCGGCTTGCGGCTCCCACGATGGACTCGTGACTGGAAACGGGTTGCAACCAAGGAAAAAGCTCAGGCAGGCTGGTGGAAATTCGAAATTCGCTCATCCATAGAGCAGGTGCGGTTCAACGCTGGATAGCCAGCCTGCACAATCGAGCAGTTGTTCCATTGCAGGTACAAACTCGTCCCAGCGTCGTGCAAAAAGAGATTCCGCGTTTTCAATTCCGAACAATTTGTCGAGATGCTTCGCTCCGGAGGGATTGACGTGAGTTTGGTATGGGGCCCATTCAAAGAGTCCCGGATGAAAATCCTTGATGCACTTGATAAGCATTGCGGCCGTGCGTACGGGGCGAAGGCTCCGCACGCAAGCAACATGAAGCATGATCCCGTTGCAGCTCTCACCACGATATTTCCCTGATTCAGGGACGAATGTCACAGATCTGGCAACCACACCCGGAAGCGCGAGGCGATTGAAGGGCTCGGAGATTGCAATTGCATTCAACCACGGCGCTCCAGCAACTCGAAATGCCAATGGGGTTCCCCTGCCCTCGCTGAGATTTGTGGCCTCCAACAGACACAAGCCGGAGTAGAGAAGGCACGATTCTGCATTTGCGATTGCAGGAGACGTCGGAACAAAGGAACTGAATCCGTCGCGGTAGAACATGTTCCTTGACCATCCAACAGTCTTGACTACCTTGAGATCGAGGTTGTTGAAACGAGTGGTTTTCCAAAAGAGGGCCAGCTCACCATATGTGCATGAATGGCGGAGAGGAATATTCCATCTGCCAATGAAAGATGAACAGTTCTTTTCATCCAGAGCCGGCCCCTCGGCAAGGCCGATAATGCCGGAGATTGGATTGGGGCGGTCCAAAACAATCAATGGCTTTCCCAACCTTTGGCACGCTTCCATCACATGCGACATGGTCCAGAGATACGTGTAGCACCGGCACCCAACATCGGGCAGGTCCAGGAGCACGGCATCGACATCGGACAAATCGTTGTCTTCGGGTTCAAGCCGGTCCCCATAAAGGCTCCTGACGGGAAGTCCGGTCATACGGTCGATTTCGTCACCCATTAAGCGTCCATCCTGACCCACTGCCTGTAAACCGTGCTCAGGAGAAAACAACCTAATGATCCGACAGCCGCCGGCCATTAACGCAATGCGCGACGGAGCGTAAGCGGCGTTACAGGCACTGTTGTTCGTAACCAGGGCAAACCGCGTGTTTCCGTCAACGCGCTCTTCTGCCAAGAATCGATCAACGCCATATTGAATGCTCATTTGGTCATCCAGAATATGCCCACATCAACTGAAACTCAAACGCCTGCTTATTTGCATGGGTGCCACTCGAACGTGGCACTTGAAACGTCCATCATTGGGCGACTTGATATGTCTTTGGCTGATTGGCCGGGCCCATGTAGCCGCGATGGCTTTGGATATAGCCACGACTCCTAATTCGGGACGTTCCCAGCAGGAACGTCTTTTGATGTGATGTGACAGGAAACACACCAGCCAGCGATGACATCTACCGCACAAAAGAACTGTTCGAGGGCCTGCCTGCGGGGGCGGCGTCGATCGCTGAAACTTTCCTAAATTTTCTGTTGCATTACTAGAAATCTGGTTGTATAGTGTTTTCCAATTTCGTGAGAACTGGAATCGTACCCCGCCGTTGCCTGTGCCCATGCGGAACCAGGTCGCACGATCAGGCACATTGTCGGCCTTGAGCATTTCGTGAGAAATGGAACCACGCCCCGCGGATGCCTGCGCTCCTTGTGGAACCAAATTCCACGATCAGGCCCTTGGCAGTTTTGAACATTTCGTGAGAACTGGAATGGCGCCACGCTGATGCCTTTGCCCTTGGCGGAGCCAGATCGCACGAGCAGGCTACCCCGACATCGTTGAGACTTTCGTGAGAGCTGGACTCGCGCTCCGACGATCTTTGTGTGCTTTGCGGAACCGGATCACACGAACAGCCTCTGACAGCTATGCAGCAAGCCGCAGCCACTCACGCCAGGACTGTAGATATGGAGGCAGTCATGAAGGTTCACACTGAAGCAAATACTGATCATCAAAACATCGCGCGGGGACCTATTGCAAGAGCAATTCTGTTCTTGAGTCTCTTATTCAGCTTCTCACTCTATCTGGCGTTCGCGCCACCCCTCGGTCACGCGCAGGTCTCCACCGGAGACGTTCTGGGAAACGTCACCGATGCAAATGGCGGAGCGCTACCCGGTGCCAACGTGCTCCTCATCAACACTCAAACCCAAGAGCACCACACCGTGGTTACCGACCAAGCGGGTGAGTACATCCTTACTCTGCTGCTTCCGGGGCGCTATTCCCTTCAGGTGAATGCTGCCGGCTTCCGGCCGTATCGCATTGAAGAGATTGATCTCTCCGCTGGTGACCGCAGGCGCATAGTCGTCAACATGGTCGTGAGCAGCGTCTCACAGTCGGTTGTCGTATCTGCGGCGCCTCCCGCCCTGGAGACCGATACGACCACGATGAGTTCCGTTGTGATGCAACAGCAGGTGCAAGACCTGCCACTCAACGGCCGCAATTTCGTTCTTTTGGCCAACATGGCTGCAGGAGCTAATGAAGGCACCGCCGTGGCGCTTGCCAACGGCGCCCGGCCCGACGACCGCCGGCAAGACTCCGCCATCGTGGCGAATGCACAGACGGACGCGCAGAACAATGAAATGGTCGAAGGAGTGGACAACAACGAAGGTACGATCGGATCCATCGGTGTCCGCCCCTCAGTCGATGCCATCGCTGAATTCCGTGTCCAAACCAACATGTACCCGGCAGAGGTGGGCAAGACTCCGGGCGCAGTCGTCAACCTGATCACGCGCGGCGGGACCAATTCGCTGCATGGTGCCCTCTACGAATTCATCCGCAACGACGCCGTCGACGCCCGGAATTGGTTTGCGAGCACGGGACGAAGGCCTGAGCTCAGGCAAAACCAATTTGGCGGAAGCCTTGGTGGCCCGATCAAACGCGACAAGATGTTCTTCTTCGGCGACTATGAAGGCCTGCGCCAGATTTCAGGCACAACCACAGTGAACACGGTACCGACAGCGTATCAAGTAGCGCATCCGGGAGATTTCACTGACGTGGGTGGGCCCAACCTCACGGCTGCTAGCTCCGGTTTTACCGTCGTGGCGCCCGGCTTGAATTTCTTCAAGATGTATCCGTCGCCGAACACTGGAACAAACAGTTACACCTACAGCCCTAATGGCTCATATTACAGCACCACAGTCGACGGAAGGGTTGATTACCAACTCAACGAGAATAATCTGCTCTTTGCCCGTTATACCTATAACAATGTCTCGGTAGGAACCCCAAGCAGCTTGCCCACAGTGAGTCTGTCGGGAATTGGAAAGATCGATCCAGGAGGCTCTGTCTCCTATCCGGGCGTGGCTCACGATATTGCTCATCAGGCCATAGTGAACTACACTCGTATCTTTTCTCAGAGGACCAGCCTCGAATTGAAAGCCGGCTATACCCGCATACTCAACACTTCGCTCCCGCTAAATAATGGAACGAATTACGGTAACGCGCTTGGTATTACCAACTCAAACTTCAACTCGCTCACCTCGGCGTTGCCTTACTTCTCCATCACGGGTTATGCGACGCTTGGAGATACCCAGTACCTTCCGATTTACGATGACGATAACATCTTCCAGTACGGCGGAAGCGTCACGCGGGCGATCAAAGGGCACACGATCAAATTTGGGGCAATCCTGATTCGTCGCCAGATCTACAACGCACAACCGACGAGCGGTGAAGGCGCATTCAGCTTCACTTCCAGTCCAAATCCTACCGGAACTACCGCACCCAACATTGCACCCTTAATCAATTTGCTCCTCGGCTATCCTTACACCGTTTCGCGGTCGATGCCCTTTTCTCCGCGCTATCCGCGCTCCTGGGAGCCAAGTTTCTATGGGCAGGATGACTGGCGTGTTACTCCCAAGTTGACTCTAAACCTAGGTCTTCGGTACGACATCATCACGGCCGATGTCTTTCCAGGCAACAATGTTTCCCAATTCGATCCGATATCCGCAAAGATCCTGGTCGCTGGCGTTAACTCCTCGTCATCGGCGGGGATCGAGACTGACTATCGCTCGTTTGGTCCGCGTTTAGGCTTCGCTGCAAACATCACGCCGGGAACAGTCGTTCGTGGCGGATTTGGACTCGTCTTTTTCCGCGACAACACTGGTCCTTCAGTGCCGTTCGCCAACCCCCCCTTTGTCACGACCTACGCGCCGAATGCTCTCTCGGTAACGAATCTCACGAGCCTGCCTTTGCCCGTCGAGGGATCGTACAGCAACCCGAGTGGAGCCTTGAGAGGCATGGCGGTGAATTATCGGGACTCATTCATCGAGCAAGCCAACCTGAACGTGGAAAGGCAAATTGGATCGTTCGTCGTGAGCGCGGCTTACGTTGGAGAGTGGGGGCACAAACTTCGAACCACGCCGGATAGAAATGTCGCTCCGCCGTCTTCTGTGAGCTACGCTACTCGCCGCCCGTTCTACAGTCAGTACCCTGGCGTCACAAACATTTGGCACATTGAATCTGGTGGTTTTTCGAACTTCAATTCCTTTGAGGGGGCAGTCAAAAAAGATGTGGGACATGGACTTGTCCTGAACGCCAACTACACATGGGCCAAATCGCTGGGCGATATCCAGGGATACTCCCAAGGTGGCCTCTACTCCGCTGCCGTACCGTCACAGGTGGCGACACTTGAGTATGGTCCAAGTGAACTCGACGTCCAGAATCGCTTCGCGATGATGTTGAGCTACGAATTGCCCTTTGGCCAGAACTACACTGGGGTAAAAGGCGGCTTCGTCAAGGGTTGGCAGTTCAATGCCATCGACGTGTGGGAAACAGGACAGCCGTTTACTGTCGGCAATTCTAGCCCGCTGAGCAATACGGGCGTCAGCAGCGACCGTCCAAATCAAATTGCGAACCCAAATCTGTCCAATCGAACGATCAACCAATGGTTCAACATCTCGGCTTTTCAGGCACAGACTCTCGGAACGATCGGAACTGAACGCAGGAACATGCTGTTTGGGCCGCACTATCGGCACTTCGATGCATCGGCCTTCAAGAACTTCGATTTCACAGAGCGCCTGCACCTGCAGGCCAGGATCGAAGTGTTTAACGTGTCGAATACTCCTAACTTCGGTCAGCCCGGATCCACGCTTGGCACATCCACCCTGGGAAAGATCACCGGCACTCGAACGACCAGCACACCACGGCAGATTCAGGGTGCCCTGCGGCTATCGTTCTGAGCGCGATCACAGAGGTTAACGGCGGCGGCGTCTCAAGACAGAGCGAGACGCCGCATATCTTCACTCTCGCGAAGTTCGTGACGGATGCCGCGGTAATTCGCGGGAGGCACTTGAACTCGGGCTGCCGATATGGCGAAGGCTGATTCTATGACACAACTAAGTAAAGCTCCAGCCGACTCGCGTAATGAAGCTATGCCCCGGCCGAAACCGGAAGCCACCGGCTTTAACGCTTTTCATGATCAGCTACACCTGTTTCGGATAAATAAGCGCTCCCCGCTGCCGGTTTACGTGCAGATTGTGAATCGGGTCATTTCCGCAATCGACGATCACTCTATTCCGCCTGGCATGATGCTTCCTTCGGAGAAACGCATCTCCGAGTACCTCGGCATCAGCAAGATGACCTTGCGGCACGCGTACAGTGTGCTTGAAACCCAGGGGTATATTGGAGCCAGCCGCGGCAAAGGGACGTTTGTACAAGGCTCGCGCATTGAAAAGAACCTCCCCGAGATGTTGAGCTTCAGCGAAGAAGTAAGGGCGCGCGGCGGCAAGCCATCGTCGAAGATCCTTAGCGTGAAAGTAGTTCCGGCGAGTCAAACAGCACAAGAATTCTTGCGACTCACCAAAGAAGAGCTCGTCTATGAGATCAAGCGTCTTCGATTCGCCGATGAGTTGCCATTGGCCATAGAGATCGTTCAATTGCCAAAGAAGTTGTTCCCTGACATTGACAGATTCCGATGGGAAGCGGAATCCCTTTACAGCGTGATGGAGAATTCCTACGGGGTAAGGCTATCGCGGTGTTACTCCGAAATCGAAGCTACTGCGGCGACTCGGGAACAAGCGATGCTCCTCAATCTCAGCGTCGGCGGCCCCCTCATCGTAATCAGCCGAAGAAGCTATTCCGATGAAGACTTCCCCGTTGAATTCTCAATTACTAGCTATCCGGGCAATTGCTACACGGTGACATCGATCGCAATTCGGCATAAGTAACCTTTTTGGGGGATGGTTTGTTCGTGGGAGCCCATACGTTGCTGCCTATGGCGTTGTGCTTGTCTTTTTGGTCTCAGGACAAGTGCTCATGCACAGCATTCTCTTGCTCATAAGCGGATAAAACGCGATTTTTCGAGCCTTCCCGAAGAATCTCGAGTTACTGTGTGGAGGAAACGAGATGAAGCCGAGAGAAGTGACAACGGAAAGGCGCAATCGGGCTTCTGAAAATCTGGATACGATGAGCGCTCTTGAGATTGTCAAGGTAATGAACCATGAAGATTCACTAGTACCTCATGCCATAGAGCGGGTTCTTCCGGAGATTGCTAAGGCCGTGGATGTCATCGCCAAATACATGGCCGAAGGCGGACGTTTGATTTATGTCGGGTCCGGGACCAGCGGACGCATCGGAGCGCTCGATGCAGTGGAGTGTCCTCCGACCTTCGGTACCTGCCCAGAGAAGGTCCAGTTTGTGATTGCGGGCGGCGAGGCGTCGCTGACCGGAGCCATGGAATCAAGTGAAGATTTCGCTGACTTGGGACGAAACGATATGGCGGCGAGGAATCCAGGGAGTCGCGATGTTGTGGTTGGACTCGCAGCAAGTGGATCTACGCCATACACCATTAGCGCTCTGAAATATGCCAAGGGCGCTGGAGCGGCAACGGTCGCTGTTGTCTGTAACTGCGGCGCTGAACTTGCGATGGTAGCCGATATTTCGATAGAGGTCGAGGTCGGGCCTGAAGTTTTAACGGGTTCATCGAGATTGAAAGCCGGGACAGCGCAGAAGCTGATCTGCAATATGTTATCAACCGGCGCCATGGCGCGGATGGGATATGTCTATAGCAACCTGATGGTCAACCTCAATTTGACCAACAGGAAACTTCAGGAGCGCGGCATTGCGATCGTTGAATCTCTAGCGCACGTTCATCGGGAAGCCGCTCTTATGACGCTGAAGCGCGCGGATATGCGCGTGCCGCTTGCGCTTGTGATGCTAAAGGCCAATGCGAGCAAGAGCGAGTCGTTGCAGCGGTTACAGGAGGCAAAGGGCAACGTTCGCAAGGCAATTGGAGGAGAGAAATGCTGAAAGTGGCAAAGATGTTCCGGAGACAGATTCTATGTTTTTTGACCTTTTCTCTCGTCATCTTTAGTGAAAATTGGCTTCTTGCGCAGGCCCCAAATGCTTCGAGCAAACAGGCGAGCTCCCAGCGGTCCCGCTTTGTGGCAATCGACTCAATCATGAAAGACGCCATCGCCGAGGGGCACGTCCCCGGCGGTGTTGTGCTCGTCGGGCACAACGGGAAAATCGTTTTTCGCAAAGCCTATGGATGGCGCTCGCTTGAACCAACGCGCGAAGCTATGACGGTGGATACCGTTTTCGACATGGCGTCTCTCACCAAGTGCATCGCGACGACCATGTCCGTTATGAAGCTCATTGAGGAAGGCCGGATCCGACTCAACGCGCCGGTTGCCAGCTATTTGCCTGGGTTCGCACAGAACGGCAAACAAGAGATTACCGTGAGGGAGCTGCTGACCCACTTTTCCGGTTTTCGCCCCGATCTGGATTTGAAAGATCCGTGGCAGGGTAGGGCCACTGCATACGACCTCGTCATGCAGGAGAAGCCGATATATCCGCCCGGCACGGTCTTCGTTTATAGCGACATTAATTTCGAGACACTCGGTTTCTTGGTGGAGAAGGTCAGCGGGATGACCTTGAACGAGTACGCAACGGAGAATATCTTTGCGCCGCTTGGCATGGACCACACGCGATTTCTTCCTCCCAGCGATTGGTCACCACGAATTGCCCCGACGGAATACGACGAACATGGAAAGATGTTGCGCGGTGTTGTGCATGACCCGACAGCGCGGAGAATGGGTGGTATCGCCGGGCACGCAGGTCTGTTTTCCACTGCGGACGATCTGGCCAAGCTCGCTCAGCAACTATTGAGCGGCGACAAGATCCTCAGTCGCCAGGCCGTGACGAAGATGACAACACCGCAACAACCGGCGACAGCGGCAAGCCTGCGGGGACTTGGTTGGGATATCGATTCACCCTTTTTCAGCAATAGAGGAGCGCTGCTGCCAGTGGGCTCCTTCGGACACACCGGGTTTACCGGGACGTTACTTTGGATCGACCCAGTGACCAACACCTATGTCATTCTGCTGACCAATGCCGTTCATCCCCGCGGTTACGAATCGGCAGTTGCGCTCGCTGCACCTTCTAGCCGCGCCACGAACGTCGTTCTCGGATCCAACACCTCGCTGGTTTCTCTTCGCCATCGCATCACGACGGCCGTGGTCCGGTCACTTGATTTGTCGCCAAGCGAGAGCGACAAGCTGCGACTTACCCGCATCACCGGGTACAACGAGTCGCTGATGGCCGAACGCCTTCTCACCGTGCGCAATGGTGAAGTGAAGGCAGGGATCGATGTGCTCGAGGCGCACGCATTTCGCGAGCTTCATCCGGACCCGAGTCATCCTGTGCGCGTCGGCTTGGTCACCAATCAGACTGGCGTCGACTCGCATGGGCACCGCACAGCCGACGCCCTGGCTCATGCTCCAGGAGTGGAACTCGCAGCGATGTTCAGCCCTGAGCATGGCATTGCCGGAATTCTCGAAACCACTGACATTGGTGATTCAAAGGACGCCGCCACTGGGGTTCCAATTTATAGCGTCTACGGCAGCACTGACCCCAAGCGACGCCCCAAAGATGCCCAACTCGCCGGGCTGGACACGATCGTCTACGACATTCAGGACATTGGTGTCCGTTTCTACACGGACGAAACCACGCTTGGCTATTTTTTAGAGGCGGCTGCGAAGTCTGGGAAAGAAATCGTGGTGCTCGACCGTCCCGACCCAATTAACGGCATTTATGTGCAAGGCCCTATCGCGGATCCGGGCAGCGAATCGTTCGTCAACTATGGGATGACTCCGATACGTCACGGCCTTACCCTCGGCGAGCTGGCACGAATGTTCAACGGCGAGCGGTCTATCAACGCCAAGTTGACAGTCGTTCCGATGGAGGACTGGCTTCGTGGTGACTGGTACGACTCGACCGGCATGATGTGGATCAACACTTCTCCGAACATGCGCGATCCTACTGAGGCGGCTCTATACCCTGGCATTGGAATGCTCGAAGGCAGTAATGTTTCTGTTGGTCGTGGAACTGATACACCTTTTGAATTCCTGGGTGCGCCGTGGATCGACTCGTTGTCCCTTGCTCACTATCTGAACGCAAGAGAAATCAGCGGAGTCCGCTTCACTCCAGTCATCTTCACACCAAAAGCTTCCACTTATGCAAACCAGAAATGTGGCGGCGTGTACATCATCGTTACTGACCGCGAAGCTCTTGACGCACCGGAGCTCGGGCTGGAAATTGCAGGGGCGCTCCATCATCTTTACCCTGATGAATTCAGAATCGCCGCGCTGAGCCGATTGATGTGCAACAGGGCTACCTTGGATGCTCTCACTGCCGGAGAGGATCCTCGCCGCATTGCAGAAGATTGGCAGGACGCGCTTGTGACCTTCAAAAAGCTGCGTTCAAAATATCTTCTCTATTAACCACTTTAAGCGGCGGCATTCCATCGCACTTCGCCTGGCAGCGCTCTCGCGCTTTTACATCACGCCAGGGACTACGTGGCAAGTGTTTCGCGGGATTTGCCGGAAGCTCGGCAAGCCTCAGACGATTACCGCTACCAACTGTTAAGCACAGGCACCGCTGACTTTGCCACCGACCTTAGCTCGGTTGAGGCGATGGAAAGGGGACTTCGGGAATCCCCGCTGGAGAATTTGCCGATTTTCTCGCTAGATAGGGCGCAGGAAAATGCTCTCCGGTCCCTTTTGCCTGGGCCAGATCCGAGAATTGGCCGGAATCCGGGCGAAGGCAAGAGAATTCTCTGCAGGTTATTGATTATAAAGACTCTATGGCGGTGGATGGAGTCTCCAGCGAACCGTTCTCTGGACCAAATTCCCTGCTAACAGGGAAATATACAGGGAAATTTGCGAATTTTGCCCCAAGAGTCTGCCGATGGCGTTCTCTATGATGCTGAATCACAGGCGAGTTTCCACCACTCAATGCCGATTCTTGAGCCACACCGAACAGGGAATTATCACCCACGTATCAGGGAATAGCATTTCCCTGATACCGGCCTACTGGTTCGCCACTGCCGCTACTCGCAGCATTGGGTGGGTTGAATCCGAGGTCGATGAGTGGGTTGCCCTTCTCAGCCCTGACCACCAGTTCTATCCGCAGCATGAAATTGAGCAATCCATCACGAGTCTTAACGTTTGCGCGCTTCGAATCCGGGACGGTCCCTGACGGCCGGATCGTCACGTTATTGGGCACGATTCATGCTAGTGGCCAAGGATGCTTGAGCGTTAAGCTAGATGGACATATGGAGGCAAAGCATGGATCTTCGCGAACGCTATTTTGAGGCTCTGGGAACTAGAGACGAATCCAAATGCGAATCCGCGCGAGTGCTTGCACACGAGATCTTCAAATTTGAAGTTGAGCTTTACTGGAAGCGGGCTACTTACTTCTGGGCATTTCAACTCGTCGCCTTTGCCGCACTCGGGCTCCTGTTCAAAGACGGTAAGCTCTCCGACCCGCGACTTCTAGTAATCCCAGCTTCGATAGGAGTTATTACCGCTTTTGCCGGATTTCTAACAGCGCGCGGTTCAAAATTCTGGCAAGTGAACTGGGAGAGCCACGTTGATTTGCTCGAAAGTGAAGTGAATATGAGGCTTACCCAAGTAATCATGTGCCGCAAATCTGGACCACAATTCTCTGTTACACGGGTGAATGAGTCGCTCCTGATAACGTAGGATTTCTTTCGCACATTTGGTTTGAGTTTTTTATGCTTGGGGGTTGGTACAAGCGGGAGGAGCGAGACCTCTGAGGCAGGAACGATGGAGCCAACCATGGAAGCGGGAGTAGAACCGGCCGGCGAGGCAAGATCGCCGCTAGGGCCGGTGGTAAAGATCGACGAAGGGCGCATCCGCGAGCACTTGGACGAGGTGGTAAGGTCGACGGTCGAGGAGACGCTGAACGCGCTTCTGGACGCGGAGGCGGACCACCTTTGCGGCGCCAGGAAGTACGAGCGCACGGAGGGCCGCAAGGACACGCGTGCAGGCAGCTATGACCGGCACCTGCAGACCAAGGCCGGGGAAGTAACGCTGACGGTACCTAAGCTGCGGAACCTGCCGTTCGAGACAGCGATCATCGAACGCTACCGGCGGCGGGAGTCGTCGGTGGAGGAAGCCTTGATCGAGATGTACCTTGCCGGTGTGAGCGTGCGGCGTGTGGAGGACATCACGCAGGCGCTATGGGGCACTCGGGTCAGCGCCAGCACTGTCAGCGATCTGAACCAGAAGATCTACGGCAAGATCAACGAGTGGCGCGAGAGGCCGCTGGTGGGCGATTTCCCCTACGTTTTCCTTGATGGCCTTTGGCTGAAGCGGAGCTGGGGCGGCGAAGTGAAAAACGTCTCAGTGCTGGTGGCCATTGGCGTGGCTCAGAGCGGCTACCGGGAGATTCTGGCGGTGAGCGAGGGGGCCAAGGAAGACACGGCCAGTTGGACAACGTTTCTGCGTGAACTGAAGGACCGCGGCCTGAAGGGCGTCGAGTTATTCGTTTCCGACAAGTGCCTTGGCCTGGTAGAGAACCTGGCGGATTTCTATCCCGACGCCTTGTGGCAGCGCTGCGTGGTGGGCCTGTTGAAAAAGTCCAATTAGTTACTCCCTGATAGCAGAATCCGGATTATGTTAGTGCTGTCAGGAGCGATGAGATGATAGGCAAACAGGATCGTTGGCAGGAAGACCTGTTCGTTGTGGGTAGTTTGAGGGATCTTGTTCCAGAGGACCACATTTTGCGCAAGATAGATCGCGTGGCAGACTTCTCATGGTTACGTAGCGTAGTAAGCGAGTGCTATGACGAGTGCCAAGGCCGCCCCGGGATAGATCCTGAGGCTGCTCTTCGATTGATGCTTGCTGGACTTTCTCAAGGGATTGTGCACGATCGCAAGCTGATGCGTGAGGCGCAGGTAAATCTGGCCATCCGATGGTTTGCCGGTTATCGTCTTAACGAACCGTTGCCGGATCACAGCAGTCTGACCAGAATTCGACAGCGCTGGGGCGCAGAGCGCTTCCGAACAATCTTTCAACGAACGATTCAGATGTGTATTGATGCTGCTTTGGTTGGTGGTGAGTTGGTACACGTGGATGCGACTTTGATTCGAGCCAATGTCAGCTGGGACAGCATCATCCTTCAGCATGTAGAGAAGACGTGGAGCGAGAATCAAGATGATCCGAAGAACTCACAGTCCTGGGAAAAGCGAAGTACAACTGATCCGGACGCGACGCTCGCTACTTCCTGCCGCCAGCAGAAGGCTGAGCCTTGCTACAAGCAACACAGCGCTGTAGATGACCGCGCCGGAGTGGTCGTAGATGTCTTAACCACCACGGGTGCCGTGAACGAGAGCTCAGTTGTGCTTGAACAGATGCGCGAGGTGCAACTCGCTACCGGAAAGATTCCAGCGCGTGTCACGGCAGACGCAGGGTACGCTTACGCGAAGATCTACCGCGGCCTCGAGGAGATAGGAATCGATCCAGTGATTCCACCCAAGGCTGAACTTCCACCTGGCCCACGTCTGCCGATGATCAGATTCAAGTACGATGCCAAGCATCAGATCGTGCGATGTCCTCGCGGACAAGCTCTTCGCCGTTCGACTCGCGATGAGGATCGGTGGTACTACCGCAGCGCAACGCACCAATGCCGAGACTGCCCAATAAAGCAGCAATGTCTCAGTCCAAAGGTCGAGCGCCGTACGATCGTTGTTAGCGACGGCTATGATGCGCTCTTGCGTGCTCGTCGCCGCAAGACCCGGAGCGATTCCGGATTTCGACAGGATTACAGAAGGCATCGGTGGCGTTCGGAAGGTCTGCATGCTGAACTCAAACACCAGCACGGACTACATCGCGCTACCCGCCGAGGAATTCAGAATATGAAGATCCAGTCGTACATGACTGCAAGCGTGATCAATCTGAAGCGCCTGGCACGATGAGGTCAGTGGGTCAACTTCGAACACCCTCAACAATGGCTCAGTTTGGAACGGTGTTATATCGGGATCGTTACATGCTCGGTGTTTAGGTATGCGAGTTCTTCAACAGGCCCGTGGTGCATTTCTACCGCAACGTGTGGACCGCGGTGCCCGCTGGCAAGGTGAAGGAAGTGGCTGCCATGCTGAAGGCCATTCATGCACAGGAAGACGCCAAGGCCGCTAAAGAAAAAGCTCTCCAGGTAGTGGAAAAGCTGCGCGCCATGCGACTGGCCAAGGCTGGGGAGATCGTCGAGAACGGCATCGATGAAACGCTGAGTTACTACGCCATGCCGCCGGAACACTGGCGATGCCTGCGAACCAACAACCCGCTGGAGCGGCTGATGCGGGAGATCCGGCGACGAACGAGGGTGGTGGGCGCGTTCCCTGATGGCCAATCGGCGCTGATGCTGATAACGTAGGATATTTTTCGCACATTTGATTTGAGTTTTATGCTTGGGAGGTTGGTACAAGCAGGAGGAGCGAGACCTCTGAGGCGGGAACGATGGAGCCAACCATGGAAGCAGGAGTAGAGCCGGCAGGCGAGGCAAGACAGCCGTTAGGGCCGGTGGTACAGATCGACGAAGGGCGCATTCGGGCGCATCTGGACGAGGTAGTGCGGTCGACGGTCGAGGAGACGCTGAACGCGCTTCTGGATGCCGAGGCGGACGAGCTGTGCGGGGCCAGGAAGTACGAGCGCACGGAAGGCCGCAAGGACACGCGGGCGGGCAGCTACGACCGGCACCTGCAGACCAAGGCCGGGGAAGTGACGCTGACGGTGCCGAAGCTGCGCAACCTGCCGTTCGAGACGGCGATCATCGAGCGCTACCGGCGGCGGGAGTCGTCGGTCGAAGAAGCGCTGATCGAGATGTACCTGGCCGGGGTGAGCGTGCGGCGGGTGGAGGACATCACGCAGGCGCTGTGGGGCACGCGGGTCAGCGCCAGCACGGTCAGCGACCTGAACCAGAAGATCTACGGCAAGATCAACGAGTGGCGCGAGCGGCCGCTGGTGGGCGACTTTCCGTATGTTTTCCTCGATGGGCTGTGGCTGAAGCGGAGCTGGGGCGGCGAGGTGAAGAACGTCTCGGTGCTGGTGGCCATCGGCGTGGCGCAGAGCGGCTATCGGGAGATTCTGGCGGTGAGCGAAGGCGCCAAGGAAGACAAGGCCAGTTGGACGAGCTTCCTGCGCGAGCTGAAGGAGCGCGGCCTGAAGGGCGTCGAGCTGTTCGTCTCCGACAAGTGCCTGGGGCTGGTGGAGAACCTGGCGGAGTTCTATCCCGAAGCCAAGTGGCAGCGCTGCGTGGTCCATTTCTATCGCAACGTGTGGACCGCGGTGCCGACCGGCAAGGTGAAGGAAGTGGCTGCGATGCTGAAGGCCATCCACGCACAGGAAGACGCCAAGGCGGCTAAAGAAAAGGCTCTCCAGGTAGTGGAAAAGCTGCGAGCTGATGCGGCTGGCCAAGGCCGCGGAGATCGTCGAGAAGCGGCATCGATGAAACGCTGAGTTACTACGCCATGCCGTCGGAACACTGGCGCTGCCTGCGGACCAACAACCCGCTGGAGCGGCTGATGCGGGAGATCCGGCGACGAACGAGAGTGGTGGGCGCCTTCCCGGATGGCCAGTCAGCGCTGATGCTGGTCGCGGCGCGGCTACGGCATGTGGCCGCAACCAAGTGGGGCACGAAACGCTACCTGCAGATGAACCGACTGGCCGAAGTCGTGGCCATCGCCTGACCGCTTTGCTCCTGGCCCCCATGGGGGCCAGAAGCAAACAACCTCAACCCAACAACCTTCCAACAGATGACAAAGATCGAAAGTGCGAAAAACTCTGGACACTACCCTGATGCTGGTGGCCGCGCGGTTACGGCATGTGGCGGCAACTAAGTGGGGCACCAAACGCTATCTGCAGATGGACCGGCTGGCCGAAGTCGTGGCCATCGCCTGACCGCTTTGCTCCTGG
>CAWJDG010000092.1:0-13255 GCA_963841365.1 uncultured Acidobacteriaceae bacterium | reverse complement strand
AATCCCACGCTCTAACCATCTGAGCTACTCCGCCATGACGCGACTCCGGCGCCAAATGCGCGCTGCAGGGCCAAATTCGATGATACGGGGGCCGCGAAATCCGGTCAAACCCCCGTAACTGGCGTTTCCTGCGACAATTTCCTTACCAACCCCGCATCACAATGGAGCACCTCCATGCCCGCACTCCTGCACATCGATTCCAGCCCCCGCGCCGCATCCGTTTCAAGCAAGCTCGCCGCCGCCTTCGTTGCAATGTGGAGGCACCAAAACCCTGCCGGCACTGTCATCCATCACAACACCTCGCTTGAAGCGATTCCGTACCTCGACGAAGCCGCCGTCGAAGCGTTTTTCACGCCATCCGCCGCACTCACGTCCCCGCATAAGCTTGCCCTCGCCTGCTCCGACAAATTCGTTGACGAGCTGCTCGCCGCCGATGTCATCGTTCTAGGCGCGCCGATGTGGAATCTAAGCATTCCCGCCTCGCTCAAGGGGTGGATTGACATGATCGTTCGCGAAGGGCGAACCTTCGCGTTCACCCAGCAGGGCGTGGCGCCGCTCGTGCCGCCAGGCAAAAAGGTCTATGTCTTCTCCGCGCGCGGTGGCTCGTATCGTGCGGGCACGTCGTACCGGGCGCTCGACCATCAGGAGCCGTACATGCGCACGATTCTCGGCATCATCGGCCTCACCGAGATCCAGTTCATCTGTGCCGAACATCAGAGCGACGGCGAGGAAGCCGCTGCAGACGGCCTTGCCCGCGCGCAAACCGAACTTGGAACTCTCGTCTCCTGAAACCATCGCCCTGCTCGTCCATTTACACTCGACTGCATGAGTCAACTCCGCATCGCAGCCGTGATTCCGGCGCGGCTCGCCTCCACGCGCATGGCGCGCAAGGTGCTGCGCCCTATTGCCGGCCGGCCCATGGTGGAGTGGGTGTGGCGCGCGGCGCAATCCAGCGGGCTCATGGACCCCGTTGTCGTCGCAACCGATGCGGAAGAAGTCGCAGAGGCGTGCCGTGCGCGCGCCATTCCTGTAGTGATGACTTCGCCCGCGTGCCCCAGCGGCAGCGACCGGGTGAGGGAAGTGGCGCGGCAGATCGACGCCGATATTTACGTCAACATTCAGGGCGACGAACCGACTCTTGCTCCGGATTTTTTCCCGCCCCTGCTCGATCTCTTTGATCGGCCCGAAGTCGAAGTCACCACGCTTTCCGTCCACTGCCCGCCGCACGAATTCACCAATCCCAACGCCGTCAAAGTCGTCACCGCCCTCGATGGCCGCGCACTCTATTTCTCGCGCGCGACGATCCCCTTCGATCGCGACAACACCGGCTTCACCGGTTACCGCAAGCATCTCGGCATCTACGCCTACCGAAAGGCCGCCCTCGAGCGCTTTGCCGCATTGCCGCCCTCGCCGCTCGAAAAGCTCGAACGCCTGGAGCAGTTGCGCCTGCTCGAAAACGGCATCGATGTTTATGTGGCCGACGCTCCGCGCGACACCATCGGCGTCGACGCGGAAGAAGATCTCGTCCGCGCCGAGAGGTTGCTCTTGAAATCGCTCAAAATCCGATGATTTCGGAGATCTCCCCGTCCTCACCGGATCCGCGGCACTGTCAGGTCTGGCAATGCCTCTTCCCGATTCAGTGCCTGCAGCCACGCTCGCACGCTTTCACGAACCGCCTCGACTTCAATCCCGCCATAAGCTGCGGGAAATCCATCGAGCCGCCGCAACGCCCCGCGCAGCAGCGATGCCGCGCCTCTCACGTTCTTTCTCTGCAGATGGTGAAACGCCGCTGTGATTTGAATCAGCGCCTGTAAGAAAGTCTTCTCCGGTTCCTCGCACTTCAGCCACACGCTTTCCCAGTGCTCATGCGCATCGAAAAACCTGCCGCTCTCATAGCAACGCAGCCCTTCTGCAAGCGCACCGCAACTCCAGTCCAGGGTCATCGTTCAATTCCTGCCGTCTCTACGCATCTTCACACGCATCCGCACATCTCCGGTTGATGAAAAAGCCGCCTGGCGATCATCACTCTTCACCAATTTTGAGACCGCTATCGCGCCTCGGATGAATTGGAGAGCCGGCATAATCCGCGCCTCGGTAGTGAACCCCCATTTTGTCTCACTCCCATCACCCATCTGTGCCATTGAGAGTCGCGCACACAAAGAGCAGGATTCCGTATGCGAGTTAATCTCATCACTCGACCGTCCAATCGCCCCGAATTAGGCGCAGGGACAATTCCGCTGTCTCTGACCATCCGCCCCGCATGCGGCTTACCCGGCGACTACGAGTGCCGAACCGATAGCGCGGCGCTGCTGCGATTGCTTCGGCGGCAAACGGATCTGCCTGCCTACGTCCTCGAGCGTTTTGAAGCGGACTTGCGTACCCCGTTTGGAGCGCGGCTCAAGAGCGTGGACCTGAATGACAGCGTCCTCACCGATATCGGCTACTTTATCGACTAGAGCTGTTTGTCCCCAAAGTTGCCCGCGCGTTTTGATCGCCTGCGGAAAAACTTCTTCGAGGATGCGCTAAGCGTCAGGGGACGACAAGGGGCAGAATTGAAAACAAATAAGTTATTGATTCTTCAATAGGCAGAATGGGCAGGATAGGCAGCTTGGGCAAATCTCAAGCACAATTTAGCACAAAAATTCCGGCCTAGGACGTTGCATCCATGGGCCGAAACTTCACAATTGCCGACGATCCAATCGGAACTCAAAAAAGACCGACTTCACTTGGGCTCAATGAGCGCCCGTAGAACTCGGCATCTCCGGAATGGCGGCTCCATCGCCGCGTGGGTCCGACGCTCCAAAGTTCATGCCGCGCGCGCTGTCGTGTTCAACCACGTTGCCTCGACCCATGTTTTCCGAGTACTCCTTGCGCACGTCGAACACATGACCCATTTTTGTGAGCACATCAATTGTGGACGGCCCAACGCGAGACTCGATCTGGATATTGCAGCCCAGAGTCGACGTAACTGTGAAGCGGGCTTCTTCGAGCGCGGCTTGGATGTTCATTCCATAATCGACGACGTTCGACACGAACTGGGCATGTGCGAGCGGTTGATTCATACCGCCCATAATGCCGAAGCCGATGTGCCGATCCCCCATCTGCATGAATCCAGGAATAATGGTGTGGAAGGGCCGCTTGTGCCCGGCCAGAGCGTCCGGTGATGCGGGGTCCAGCGAGAACGCGCCCCCGCGGTTATGCAACACGAATCCCATGCCGTCTACCGTGATGTCGGAACCGAAACTGCCGTAGTTGCTTTGAATCATCGAAAGAATATTGCCTTCGCGGTCGACGACTGTGAAATAGGTCGTGTCGCTCTTGGAGAGTGCGCCTGGAGCGACCGTGCAGTTCGCCCGGCCCGGATCGATGAGACGCGCCCGCTGTGCCGCGAAGCTCTTCGAAAGCAGCTCCTCCGCGGGAATCTTATTGAAGCGCGGATCGCCGTCATACGCCTTCACATCTGCGTAGGCCAGCTTCATCGCCTCAATGCGTGTGTGCAGTTCACCGGGGCTGTAGGGGCCGTCGGGATCGGCTTTGGATTGCTCCATGATGTTGAGCATCTCGAGAGCGGCCATGCCGTCGCCGTTGGGCGGTAGTTCGTATATTGTCCATCCGCGATAGCTCGACGAGATGGGCTCGACCCACTCGGCGGAATACTCCGCCAGGTCCGAAGCGGTCATGGTCCCGCCAAGTTCCGCTGAGGTTTTCAGGATTGCCTGGGCAATCCCGCCTTTGTAGAAAGCGGTCTCACCTTCGTTCGCGATCAGTGTGAGCGCGCGGGCAAGATCCGGGTTACGGAAGAGCTGGCCTCGCTCGGGTGCCTGATCCCCAGGCAGGAAAACACGCCGGCTCTCCGGAATCGGCATCAGCCACTGACGGCTTGCCTTCCAATCGTCATCCATGATTTCGGAAACGGCGTAGCCATTATCGGCGAAAAAGATGGCGGGCTGGAAGAGGTCGCGCCACGGGAGCCTGCCGAAGCGGCCGTGAAGCTTGGCCCACCCGTCGACCGCCCCGGGAACCGTGACCGAGTCGATTCCAAATCTGGGCATCTGATCCAGGCCTTTGCCCTTCAGATGTTCGATAGTGAGGCTCTTAGGAGCCCATCCGCTCGCGTTGATGCCGGTGAGCTTGCCTGTCTTCGCGTCGTAGTAGATTGCAAACAGATCGCCGCCAAGGCCATTCATCATCGGTTCCAACACGCCGAGCACTGCGTTCGCCGCGATGCCCGCATCAATCGCGGAGCCGCCGCGCTCGAGCATGCGCGCACCAGCCTGCGAGGCCTGAACCTCACTCGTCGCTACGATCCCGAAAGGTGTCGAAACGACGGATCTTCCATAGGAGCGATCCTGGGCGCTGAGACCTAACGGGGAGGTCATCAAAAGAACAGGCACAAGCAATCGAAGCGAAGTAATGAAATCCCTCCCTGAAGAGCAAGCTCAATATAGCAGGTGGCTTCGCGAAGCACGGTGGTTACTTGGAGAAGCCCCATCGCCACCAAGAACTCTCGGTTTACGCGATATCGCCAACGAAGTTACTGGGCCGAAAAACCATTTCCGGTCGTGTCACCGGCCATGCGGAAGTTTCAGCGGCTAATACCGCGCAGTCTCGGTCTTTGCGATAAGGTCGAGCACAAAATAAGCACAATAATTTCGTCGGCTTTTGTAAGCGCCTCATAATCCTAGATTTTCGGGCTGGCACTTGCATCAGGGCACGACTTCAAAGCCTGCCCTGGGCGGAGTCCAGCGGGGTACCGTAAACGCCGCAAATTGAGGGCGGCTTCAGCCGCTGCGGAACGCCCCCGGCCTTCGAGACTCTTTTCGCCGCTTGTTGACCCCAACTGCGCAGTTCCGGCGGCTCATTTCAGTCCGATTCCTCAGTCTGGGTTTTTCATGTCAAGCTTCTCGCCCATCATTTGTTTCGTTCCGACCGATTAACCTACTGATTCCAAGCCGGATTTTGGCCTCTGATTCCTCTTTCCCTTTTGCAGTTTATTTCTGCCAAATTGCTATTCTGGTTTTGAGGTCAATTCAGTCACGCGTATTCGCGTGATCTCGGTTGTCCTCTGCACCAGGATCAATCACGTCGTAACAACCTCCGTTTTGAGGAATATGGCTTTGAAATTCCTCAAAAACAGGGGACTTAGAGGTGAACCGTGCCACCCAACTCGTTCAAAACAGAAGAATAGCCCTACCATGCCCGGAGGGGGGTATGGGGGGCACCTCTCCTGTGAAACTGTGAAACTGTGGACCATCCCGAACCTGCTCCGTTTTCAGCAGCTTGCAGATACCCTCTCCACAGGTTCACAAATCCGTTTCCGATTTGTCCTTCTCCGCGCGCTTTTTCTCAAGCTCAATTCGCTCCGGAACCCTTTCCCACCTCAAGGATTTGGAACGAGTGGGGGATCATCGGCGGCCGAGGTCCCCGCATGAATGCCGGACGGCTGTCGGCCGCAGCCCCAGAAGGTGCAGCCGCGGTTGCAGGCTGCGGCGGCGCGGCGGGCGTCGGCCCATATTCGGCTGTGATCAGGTACAGATTGCCGGTCTTGGTATCGAGCGTGATCGTCTTGGCCCGCTGCGGCGTGAAAACCGTCTGCTCCACGGAGAAGTTCGTCGGTGATGCCTCTTTAACCACGGTGATCGTGCCGTCGCCCTGCGAACTGAAAGCTTCCATCATCTCCGGATTGAAGGTGACGCCATCGCAGCCTACGCCAGTTGGCAGGTCCGTGATAATGTGCCCGTCAGCCGCCGAGAGAATGATCATGTTGCTCTTTTCGCGGCACGCTGCAAAGAGAATGCCGTTCTTCGCATCAAGTGCGAGGCCCGCGCAGCCGCTGCCTTTGCTCGAGACATCGTAGCGGCCGACCATCTTCATCGTGTCCGCGTCGATGACGGCGATGGCGGCCTTGTCTTCAATGTCGACATAGATTTTGCCATGGCCGTCGGTTGCAGCTTCCTCCGGCGCGCCGCCGATATCGATGGTGCCGAGAATCGATCCATCCTTGTCGTCGAGCACGGTGATGTTGGGTTGGGAGTGGCTGAGGATGTAGAAACGGTGATTGTAGGCGTCGTTCAGGTAGCCGTCAGGATTGCCCTGCACGTCGATCTTCTTGATAATCGCAAAGGTTTTCGCGTCGAACATCGTCACAGGCTTTGAGGTTGCGAAGCCGTGCCCTGTGGCCGTGTCCACCGCTCCGCCGTGTGCGCTCGTATCTGGAATGTCGCCCACTTGGGCCAGCGTATCGAGATTGAAAACGCCGATATGCCCGGCCGGTCCAGAACGCGCGACATAGAGGATGCGGCCGTCGGGATCGGCGGTCACATAGTCGAATCCGCCGTCGCCGCCGACCAGTTGGATCTTCTGGACCTGATAAGGGCCGCTGGCCTGCGCACGTGCGAGGCCCGCAAGCAAAAACAGGAAGGCGAATGCTGCGACAGCGAGAGACTTGAGTGACATGGCGATGCCTCCATTAAGCGGACTCGGTGGCGAATGGCGCGCTCGGTCGTTCGGGGCCAGGACGGTCGCGATTCCGTATGCAGATCGAGGATACACGTCGCGGTGCGAGGACGATGTGAATACCGGCCGGATGAATTGCGGGATAGGAAATGCGACTTGTGCGATGGATCGCGTCATTTTCGGAATTGCGCGCAAGAAACGGAGTGCGCGGCGCGAGCGGATGGGCGACTATGATTCTCATGAGCAGCGTCCCACAATTCGCAAACGTAAATGCAGGCACCAATTTGACCATGATGCCATTACTAAACTTGCCGGCCGCATCAGCCTCGCTCCTGGATCCTGAGGCAGCATGGAAGCAGGTGCTCGCGCGTGATCCGCAAGCGCGGTTTTTCTACGGCGTAACGACCACAGGCGTTTTTTGCCGGCCCAGTTGCTCGAGCCGCAGACCGCTCCGCGGGAATGTTCGCTTTTTTCGGTCGGCGGGCGAAGCACGCGCCGCGGGCTTTCGCCCATGCCAACGCTGCTGTCCCACGACAACTCCTGCGGAGGGCGGCATTCTGGAGAGAGTTCGTGCGCAAATTGAACGGCACCTCGACCGGCCGGTGCGCCTAAAAGAGCTTGGACGCGTTGCAGGCTTGAGTCCATTTACCGTGCAGCGGCTCTTTAAGCGCGATATGGGCGTGAGCCCGCTGCAGTACCAGCGCGCGCTGCGGGCAGGCAAGCTGCGCGCGGCACTGAAAAAAGGAGAGCAGGTGACGGATGCGATTTACACCGCCGGATTCGGCTCATCGAGCCGCGCCTACGAGGGAAGCCAACTGGGAATGACGCCAGCGCGCTTTGCGCAGGGCGGCCGCGGCGAACGTATCTCCTACGCTTCCGCGCGGTCGCCGTTTGGCTGGATGGTAGTAGGCGCGACCGAGCGTGGCCTGTGCTGGCTCTCCCTCGCGGGTACCAAAGTTGAAGCCGAAGCTACGTTGCGCGGGGAGTTTCCCGCCGCCGCGTTGCGCCGCGATCCGGCATTGTCGCGGCTTGTGGACGCCGCGCTCCAAAGCGTTCGTGACGGCTCGGATCTTTCCCAGAGTCGGGCCGTCGTAGAGCGACTTGATTTGCGCGGAACCGTCTTCCAACTCCGCGTGTGGCAGGCGCTAAGGCAGATCCCCCGCGGCGAAACCCGCACCTACAGCCAGTTAGCGCGAGAGATGGGCGATCCTAAAGCAACGCGCGCCGTGGCCCGAGCCTGTGCCACCAACCGCGTGGCGCTATTGGTGCCGTGCCATCGCGTGGTGGGCGCAAGCGGATCGTTGACCGGATATCGCTGGGGCGTGGAACGCAAACGACAATTGCTTGAAGCCGAGAGCGAAACGCGAAGAGTGTCGTATTCGTCGTGAAGACGAAGATCTTAATGACAGCCGCCGACCAGCTTCCCTTCCGCCATTGGTTGAGTGTTCTTCAGCAGGTCCGGAATCTTGCTGGTAAGTGTGGGCGGCTCGTAGTTAAAGAAAACCCCCGAGCATGCGACATTTCCATTCAGATGGAAAAGCGCATATGTCCCCACAGCGCCGCCGCTGTAACTGGTCTTCGTGCCGGTGATGCCGTTTCCCGACTTCAGCAGAGTTCCGCCCGATTCCAGCGCCGTGAGCGAAAGCACGTACCAGATGCCGTTTGCTCCGGACATGGCGTCAGGCGAAGCGGCGTCGAGTTCCAGCGCCATGCCGTCGGCTCTAAGGACTGCGTTCAGGTGAGAAATGACCGGTGCCTGCGCAGTAGCCGGTGCGCCCGGCGGCGGCTTAGGCACGTCGAAGACATCGGGCTCGGTGAGTGATTTGAGGAAGGCGTCGATGGCCTGCGTAATCGCTGTTTTGTCTGCCTCCACCGCTGGGTTTGCTTCTGCCCTTGGAGCGCCAGGCTCGGCGGATGCACCGCCCTCAGCTTTTTCCTTTGCGGCGGGGACCACGCACGCACGCGCTTTGACGAGCGCAACAAGCTTTGTGAGGAACGGAGAGTGCGCCTCGTCGATGGCGGCAAGCGAACGCGGCATGTAGGTGTCCGGGATGACGACATCGACGCCAAGCGCCGTCAGATGTCCGGCTACGTCATTTACAAGTGTCTGATCGAGGATGTTTCCTTCGAGCGGAGAAGCTTCAGCGGTGGCACTGAGCAGCGATGCTGCGAATGAGGCTGCCTGACTCTCAGGGAACATCGACATAATCGTACCGGTCAAAGACGTGGATGCGCCTCTTCCTGCCGGACCTTGAGGGCAGTATTGATTGGCACGAAGCGTGAGAATGTCCATGGTGGAAATGTCGGTGCGCCAGAGCTGAAATTCGCTCAAAGCGCTCGACCCCGACGTGACGACCACAACTCCCACAGGCGGACCGGTGATCGGTTGCGGTGTGCAATTGGCGTCGGAGGCGCCAACGTTGCGTCCGATGCCGCAAGCAACAGCCGTGCCTTCGGAATCCATCGCTGTATAAGTCAGCATCTCCGATTCAATTGCAAACCCCGATGGATTCTGGGAATCGGCGCCACTGGCAGTCGGCGGACCTGGCGGTCCCGATTTCTTGGACGATTGACAAAGGGCCACAACACCCAAAGTCAATACGGCTAACAAGACGACAAATGGCCTCCGCACCGGCCCAAGAAGCCTGAGCAATGCACACATTACGTACCTCCGATTTGGCCGGGGGAACCCTGCATCATTGGACGGGCCCGAACAATGATTAGTTCCAATTGCTTGCTGTTAGTCCAAGTATTCCGTTGATCGAATGCGATCATACCATCTTTCCTTGGACAGATAGTGGGGAATCTGGCGGTGCCTGAGCGCTCGCTGACGATGGCGCAGAAACAGAAGATCGAAAACCGGACCTACCTCGGCTTGGCGGCGACGGCCAGGAGTGTTTGGAACTGCGGCGTGTCCGCCTCTTTGTCGACGACGGAGGTTTCGATGTGAGCGAAGCCGGCTTTCTGCAGCATGGTTTCGAGCTCGGCCTCGCTGAAGCCGAGCCACTCGTCGGCGTACATCTCGCGGGCTTCTTCAAAGCGGTGCTTGAGCAGGTCGAGGATGACGATGCGGCCGCCGGGCGCGAGAATGCGAGCGGCCTCCTGCAGGGCGCGCTCCGGGTGCAGCGCGTGGTGCAGCGACTGCGAGAAGAAGACCAGATCGACTTCGCCGTCGGCGATGGGGATCTCTTCCATGTCGCCGAGGCGGTAGTCGATGTTTTTGACGCCGTGGCGGAGGGCCTGCTCGCGGCCGACCTCGATCATTTTGGCGGAGGAGTCGACGGCGATTACCTCATGGCGCGCTGGGCGAGCAGCAGCGCGAAAGCGCCCTCGCCCGCGCCCAGATCGGCAATGACCATCGGCGGCATCAGGCGCAGCAGCGCTTCGGCCAGGCTCTTCCACGATTTTCCCGGAACGTAATCCTTGCCCAGGCGGCCGGCCACGCTGTCAAAGAAGGCGCGCATCTTGTCCTGGCGCTTTCGCAGGACGCGGCGCATGGCGGCCTGATCCTGCGCGGCTTCGGGGATCTCTCCCTCCGCGCCTGGTCGAGAATCTCCGTCGCAAAGGGCCGTCCGCTCCGGAGGAGTACTGAAGTGGTAAAGATTGCTCTTGCCGGTGCGGCGGTCTTCGACCAGTTCGGCCTGCTTGAGTTGCGAAAGGTGCGTGGAGATGGTGCTCTGGCCCATGGCCAGAATCTCCTGCAACTCGGCGACGGAGAGTTCTTCTCCCTTTAGAAGCAACAAGATGCGGAGCCGGTTGGGGTCGGCCACCACGCGCAGCATTTTGATGATTGACGGCATGGCGAAGTTCTGATACATATCAATATATCACGATACGACGATATGAGGAGAATTTGCATGGCAACCGCAACCGTCGAAAAGATCGGAATCCGAATACAAAGTGGCTGACCTGGGCCTGGCCGACTGGGGCCGCAAAGAGATCGTCATCGCCGAGCAGGAGATGCCGGGACTGATGGCGATCCGCAACAAGTACGCGGCGGAGAAGCCGCTGGCCGGCGTGCGCATGACCGGCTCGCTGCACATGACGATTCAGACGGCGGTGCTGATTGAGACGCTGGTGAGCCTGGGCGCCGAGGTGCGCTGGGCGAGCTGCAACATCTTCTCGACGCAGGACCATGCGGCGGCGGCGATTGCGGCGGCGGGCGTTGCCGGTCTTTGCGTGGAAGGGCGAGTCGCTGGAGGACTACTGGGAGTGCACCTATCGCGCGCTGACGCACAAGGGCGGCAAGGGGCCGCAACTGGTCGTGGACGACGGCGGCGACGCGACGCTGCTGATCCACAAGGGCTATGAGCTGGAAAACGGCGACAAGTGGGTTGACTCGCCTTCAGGCAACCACGAAGAGCAGGTGATCAAGGACCTGCTGAAGAAGGTTTATGCCGAAGACCCGCAGCACTGGCACAAGGTGGTGAAGGAGTGGCGCGGCGTTTCGGAAGAGACCACGACCGGCGTGCACCGGCTCTACAAGATGATGGAGCAGGGCAAGCTGCTGGTGCCGGCGATCAACGTGAACGACTCGGTGACCAAGACGCAAGTTCGACAACCTCTACGGCTGCCGCGAGTCGCTGGCCGACGGCATCAAGCGCGCGACGGACGTGATGGTGGCGGGCAAGGTCGCGGTCATCTGCGGCTACGGCGACGTGGGCAAGGGCTCGTCGCACTCGCTGCGCGGCATGGGCGCGCGGGTGATCGTCACGGAGATCGACCCCATCAACGCGCTGCAGGCGGCGATGGAGGGCTTCGAGGTGACGACGGTCGAAGATACGCTGGGCCGCGGCGACATCTACGTCACCTGCACGGGCAACACCGACATCATCACGCTTGAGCACATGAAGAAGATGAAGGACCAGGCGATCGTCTGCAACATCGGCCACTTCGACAACGAGATCCAGATGGACCGGCTGAACGCGGAGCCGGGCGTGACCAAGCTCAACATCAAGCCGCAGGTGGACTAGTACACTTTCCCTGACGGGCACGGCATCTTCGTGCTGGCCGAAGGGCGGCTGGTGAACCTGGGCTGCGCCACCGGGCATCCGAGCTTTGTGATGAGCAACAGCTTCGCCAACCAGACGCTGGCGCAGATCGATCTGTGGAAGAACAACGACAGCTACAAGGTGGACGTGTACACGCTGCCCAAGAAGCTGGACGAGGAAGTGGCGCGGCTGCATCTGGAGAAGATCGGCGTGAAGCTGACCACGCTCACGCAAGAAGCAGGCCGACTACATCGGCGTGCCGGTGGAAGGGCCGTACAAGGCGGAGAACTACCGGTACTGATGACAGTGTCACTGGGGATCAGGAGCTCGCCTATAGGGCCGCGTGAGCGGCCCGATTTTTCGGGCTGATATCTGGAAGGCAAACATATGGGTTCGCCGCTCAGTTTCTCGTTCGAGTTGTTTCCGCCGCGGACGCCGGAAGGCGTGGCGAAGCTGCCGGCAGTCGATCGGCCCAGTTGGCTGCGTGCGGCCCGATTATTTCTCGGTCACGCATGGCGCGGGCGGCTCCGACCAGGATGGCACTTACGAGACTCTGCTGACCGTGGTCGAGCACACGCGGCGTCGAGGTCGCGCCGCACCTCACCTGTGTGGGTTCGACGCGCGCCAATATCGCGGCGCACCTACGAGCGCTACCGCGATGCGGGCGTGAAGCGCATCGTGGCCCTGCGCGGCGATTTGCCGGCTACGGCGATGAGCGCAGCAGCGCCGGGCGAGTTTCACTACGCCAGCGAGCTGGTGAGCTTCATCCGCGAGACGCACGGCGAGCGCATTCAAGATCGAAGTGGCGGCTTATCCCGAGATGCATCCGCAGGCGGCGAAGCCCGAGCGCGGACTTCGATCACTTCCGGCGCAAGGTGGAGGCCGGCGCGGACGCGGCGCTGACCCAGCTCTTCTACAACGCCGACGCCTACTTCGACTTCATGGAGCGCTGCGCGAAGGCCGGCATCACGATCCCCATTGTGCCGGGCATCATGCCCATCACCGAGCTACGCCAACACCATGCGCTTCTGCGCCGGCTGCGGCGCCGACCTGCCGCGCTGGGTGCGGCTGCGGCTGGAAGAGCTGCAGGACGACAAGGCCGGCGCTGCTCGACTTCGGGCTGAGCGTGGTGACGCGCCTGTGCGAGACCCTGCTCGCGCAACGGCGCACCCGGACTGCACTTCTACACCATCAATCAGGCGGGCCCCACGCTGCGGCTGTGGGAGAACCTGCGGCTGCCAACGCGAGAGTAGCGCAACAGGGATGACCGGTGAAAGCGCGCTCTGCATGAGTTAAGCTTTGCGTGGGAGAAGAGAGGCCGGATGATGCATCATTGGGTAGCAGTAATTTCACAGTACAGCAGCGTTGTGGGCTTCCTGATCGCTCTGCCGACGGTGATGGCCGCCTACTATCAGTCGCTGAAGGCGCGGCAGGAAGCGCGGCGGGCGCGCGAGGGAACGCTCGATAGCCGTAACTGCCTGGAATTTGTGGCCGGCGACGGAACATGCATCAACCTGGTGCCGCTGGAGACGCTGCACTCGCTGCCCCGGGAGGGCGATGTGTTACTGCTGCCCGCCGATGGCGTGGGTGCGGCATCGGAATTTCTGCCGGGCGCTTACCTTGTGGAGTCAGTCGAGCACATCTACACGCCGGCCGAATCGAAGGGTGCGCGGCCGCAGGAGGCGCGGCTGACCAAGGCCGTGGCACGCGTGACTTCGCTGAACCCGGCCGTGACGACATAAGATCGTGCGCTGGCGCAGCTACTTCCGCTTGCGCCCATTCACGCGGTGCCACGCCCTCGACATCGC